>JBOHRW010000198.1:0-17592 GCA_050732935.1 Gemmatimonadota bacterium | reverse complement strand
TTGTACAGCCCCGCCCAATGCAGCCCCACGAGCGGCGTAGCGTTGAAATGGCCAGCAACGATGTTACCGACGAAGGCAGACTGACAATATCCATGGGTGCTCGGTAAGTTGAACTGGCAACCACAATTCACGGCGCAATTGCAGTTATCATAAGTTTCGCTCTTGAACAGCCATTGATCAGCCATCTCCACGATCCTCCCCTCATCTGTCATTCGGTGTACCTTTGAAAAGATATGCTGGGCATCACTGCCGTCTAGTACGATTTACGGGCGCTGGTCTTCACAAATAATCGAAGGGGGCGTCCCCCTTAAATGTCTGCTGATGGCTACAACCGGATCACCGCAGCCCGATGCCCTTCAGCCGTCAGCTCCTTGGACTTTCCTGACACATAACTTGAAGTAGCTGGTTCCATGTAATCCAGTATCAGGGCGCGCGATCGCGGTGTCTCGCTTTGGCGCGGTGTTGTCGGTGAATCGTGCATCTTGTTGCGGCCTCTTTGATGCACCGCTCGACCCCTGCGGCTGCGCCTCGGGATCGATCTCCCGCCAGCAGCGACCCCAGTATGGGTATATACCGCGAGCGGTCCTTATCAGTCCAGCGAACGAGCGAACCCCTAGCCCCGCGGGGTGGCGGTTGACACTTGCCGGCGTTGGTGGTACAAGTGACAGGAGATGCGGAATCATCGGCCTGTTCTCTTTTCTGCGCTCGCTCTGCTTCTGTCGATGGGGATTCCCGTGGCGGGGTATGCGCAGACCTGCCTCGGCCTTCCGGCGGAGGGCGGTGACCGGCTGGCCGCGCTGAGCTTCCAACCGGATCGGGTCGCCGTCGAAGGCGCATTCAACCCGCTGGGTCCCGCCGGCTTCGCGGCCGGAGTGGCGCGCCGCGAGGTCCCGCTCGCCGGCGAGCCGGAGACGCGATCCGTCCGGCTCGCGTTCGAAGAGATCGAGTCGGGGCGCTTTTCCCTCTGCCCCCTGGCGGCGATCGAATACCGCCGCTCGCCGGTCGGTGCGGAGGCCCTTCGGATGCCTCTCGGAATCGGAGTCGGCGTGACCTTTGGCCGCCTCCAGGATGCCGGCTGGGGGCCGTACGCGACGCTCGGCTTTCTGCCGAGCGCCCCCGCTCCCCCGCGACCGGGCGACCTCTTCCATCAGCGTCCTCACTACCAGCCCTCGCTGGTCGACCGGCTCGGCGTCATGACTTGGAAGGGCCCCCTCTTCGCCACTGCCAGTCTGCGCGCCCTTTCGGCCGCCAGTCCCGACGTCCGGTTCGGCATCCGGTTCTGAGCTTCCCGTCGGTACCGGGTGGCGTGGGTCGCCCGCCTTTCATCCCTTGACAGATGCATGGCATGTGCCCACATTAACAGAGCCATATGCCTGAGGAGGACCCATGACCGCCCACGCCGTCGCGCAGAAGCTCGGGGGCAAGAGGACGCTGCGCCGGGTGATCCGCTCGGATCTGGACCTCGCCCGAGCCATCCACGGCGGCCTCCCCGTGGGAGCCGTCGACCGCGTTCTCGAGGCCGGGCTGCTGGAACCCGCTGAGCTCTACGAGCTGGTGATTCCTCGCAGGACCCTCACCCACCGCCGGAAGCAGCGCACGCTGACCCCCGAGCAGTCCGACCGGCTCGCCCGCGTGGTCCGCGTCCTGCTGCGGGCCGAGGAGGCGCTGGACGATCCGGAAAAGGCCGCACGCTGGATGAGAAGCGCGAACCGCGCTCTCGCCGGCAGCCGGCCTATCGACCTGCTGGAGAGCGACATCGGGGCGCGGACGGTCGAGAAGGTGCTCGGCCGGCTCGAGCACGGCGTCTATAGCTGATCCGGCGTGCGGGTCTGGCGGCTCGCCAGAAAGCCCTTCCTCGCGCTGGATGGCGAAGGAGCCCGCCTGGCCGGCGGCCGGTGGAACTCGGAGGGCGTGGCGGTCGTCTACACCTCATCCACCCTGTCGCTGGCCGCGCTCGAGTACCTCGTCCACATCGACCCCGAGGACGTTCCCGAGGACCTGATGGTTGTGGGCGTGGAGGTCCCGGACGGGGCAGCGATCGACGAGGTGCGGCTGGAGGACCTCCCTGCGGATTGGAACCGGGTTTTCGATCACCCGCGCTGCGTCGCTATCGGAAACGAATGGATCGCGGCCGGGAAGTCCCTCGGTCTTCGCGTTCCCTCCGCTCTGGTGCCCGAAGAGTGGAACCTGCTCCTGAACCCCGCGCACAGGGACGCCCAAAGCGTTCGGGTTCGCGAGAAGCGACGCTTCGTCTTCGATCGCCGGTTGCTCTAGGAAGGCGCGGCGGCCTTGCGACTCCCAAACTGATGCCGCAGGTTGACCCGCGAGGAGGCGACCTTCAACTTCCACCCATGCCCGATCGCGATCCCATCGACCGCCGGCTGATCGTCGTCGGCGACCGCGTCCTCATCGAGCCCGACGTCGGCGAGGACCGGACCGAAGTCGGCCTCTACCTACCCCGCTGGGCGGTCGAGAAGGAGTCGGTCCAGCCGGGTCGCGTCGTGGCCTGTGGCCCCGGCATCCCGGTCGCCGAGCCCAATTCGCTCGAGGACGAGCCCTGGAAGACGAGCGAGTCCTCCACGCGCTACGTGCCGATGCAGGCCCGGATCGGCGATTACGCGATCTTCCTGCGCAAGGCCGCCGTCGAGGTCAAGTTCGAGGGCCGGTCCTATCTGATCGTCCCGCAGGCCGCCATCCTTCTTCTCCACCGGAACCCCCGGCCGCGGTCGGCGGTCGAAGACCTCCTGGAGGCCGAGAGTTTCGGTTCGAAAGAGGACGAGGACGACGGCGGACCTGACGACGAGGATGACGCCGGACCGGACGACGAGTCCGGCACCTGAGGGCCCCACGCCGGATGGGCTCCTATGCTCGGGGAGGCTTCTACTCCGAGCGGATCTTTCCCTGGATCATGGAGCGGACCGATACGCCCGAGCTTCGCGAGGAGCGGCGGCGGGCGGTTTCCGAAGCCAGCGGTCGGGTGCTGGAGATCGGCGTCGGAACGGGTGCCAACCTGCCGTTCTACGGTGAGGCCGTCCGCTCGGTCACGGCGATCGAGCCCTCCGCCGGCATGAACCGGCGTGCCGCGCAGAACCGGGAAGACGCGCGTGTAGCGGTCCGTCTCGTGGCCGGCAGCGCCGAACGGCTTCCCTTCCAAGACGGCGCGTTCGACACCGTGGTGGCCGTCCTCGTCCTGTGCACGATCCCGGATGCCGTCCTGGCCCTCGAGGAGACGCGAAGGGTGCTCGCGCCGGGGGGCCGCCTAGTTTTCCTCGAGCACGTGCTGGCGCCTGATCCCGGCGTGGAACGGTGGCAGAGGCGTGTTCAGCCGCTCTGGGGCCGTCTCGGCTGCGGGTGCGTGCTCGCGCGCGACACCGAGCGGCGGATCGCGGAGGCGGGGTTCGAGATCGAGGCGATCGACCGCTTCTGGCTCCCTCGCACGCCGCGACTTCTGGGCCGGATGATCCGCGGCCGGGCGGCTGCGGGCTGAGCGCGCCCGCCGCTACTCGGTCGTCGTGCGGCTCCCCATCTCGGCATCGAGGATGAGCAGCGCCGCGCTGTCGTCCCCGATCATCCGCAGCCGCTCGACGATCTGGAGCGCGCTCGCCTCCTCCTCGACCTGCTCGGTGATGAACCATTGCAGGAGCGCCTGGACGGGGTAGTCCTTCTCCTTGACGGCCAGCTCGTAGAGGTCGTTGATCTTCCCCGTCACCGCCTTCTCGTGCTCGAACGCCTGCTCCATGACGTCCACCGGCGAATCGAAGGTGGCGGGAGGTTTCTTGATCGCCTGCAGCTCGACCTCCCCGTTCCGGTCGTAGACGAAGTCGAAGATCCTCATCGCGTGCAGGATCTCCTCCTCGCGCTGGAGCCGCATCCAGTGGGCAAAGCCGGTCAGGTTCCGTCCCTGGAAGTAGCCCGACATCGAGAGGTAGAGGTATGCCGCGTAGAACTCGTTGTTGATCTGATCGTCGAGGGCGGCCTGGATCTTCTTGCTCAGCATCGACCCGTCTCCTTGGCTGAAACCTCGTGGTCGGGCGTCACGTTGGGGGAGGCGATGACGCGATACTCGATGAGAATAGCAGACACGGACGGAGGAGGCATATCATGCTGGAGATGATCGGGATTCTGGTGGGGACGACGGTTCTGGCGGTCCTGAAGCCCACAGCCGTCCAGGCCCACCGCTTCGAGCGGCGGCCGCGTCCCCACCGCAGGCGCCGGTAGCGCGATACGCGGCACCCGGGCCGTGGTTGGCTAGACCGGGGTCAGGCTGAAGGTCTGCAGAAAGACGAACACCATGAGGGCGCGGCTCAGGAAATCCATACGGCAGCCCCTTTTTGCAGGAGCCGTGCCACGGCCCCCCGGTTGCTGATCCGGGCGGAGCGGCGAAGCTTTGCCGACATGTCGTGTCGCCCGCGCTCCTCGCCCCTCCTCGCCGGCGTCATCCTCGCCGTCTCGCTCCTTCACCTGACCGACCTCCGCGCCCAGACCCCCGCTGATCGACCGCGGGTCGGCGTTGCGCTGAGCGGGGGCGGGGCGCGCGGGATCGCCCACGTGGGAGTCCTCCAGGCGCTCGAGGAGATGCGCGTGCCGATCGACGTCATCGGCGGCACCAGCATGGGGGCCATCGTGGCCGGGCTCTACGCCTCGGGGCTCTCCCCGGAGGAGATCGCAGCGGCGCTGGCCGGGGTCGAGTGGGAGCGGGTGCTCAGCGACACCCCCGTCCGCCGGTCGTTGGAGTTCCGGCGGCGCGAGGACGACCGGCGCTATGTGTGGGAGCTGGAGATGGGCGTGGATGGTGACGGCCTCCAGGTGCCGGGCGGGCTCATCGCCGGTCAGGAGCTGGGCGAGCTCCTCCGCCGGCACACGTTCGCCGTCGCGGCCGTGGATTCCTTCGACGAGCTTCCCATTCCCTTCCTCGCAATCGCCACCGACGTCCAGACCGGCCAGCGGGTTGTCCTGCGGGAAGGCGATCTTCCCACCGCCCTGCGGGCGAGCATGGCGATCCCGACCGTCTTCACGCCGGTCGAGCTGGAGGGTCGAGTGCTGGTGGATGGCGGGCTCACCGACAACCTGCCGGTCGACGAGGTCCGGGCCCTCGGGGTGGACGTGGTGATCGCCGTCGACGTCAGCCTCCCGATCGACGCGGACGACGAGATTCGCTCCCCGTTCGACGTCCTGGAACGCACGGCGGCCATCGTCTCCCGGACCCGCCTAGCCGAGCAGCTCGAGCGCGCCAATCTGGTCCTCGCTCCCGACCTGGAGGGCTATGGGATCTTCGATTTCGAGGCCGGCGATCGGCTGATCGACCTGGGAAGCGAGGCGGTGCACTCCGCGGCCGACCGACTCGACGGCCTGTCCCTCTCCCCCGACGCCTGGGAGAGTCACCGGCATCGACCCCTTGCGACCCCACCGCTGGTGATCGACGAGGTGGCCTTCGACACCCCAGAGTGGCTGGACCCGCGTCGACGCGCGGAGCGAATCACGACCCGGCCCGGCGATCGCCTCGCTCTGGAGCCTCTGGAAGAGGATGCGGCCCGGCTCTACGCGCTGGGCGAGTTCGAGCGGGTCCGATGGGGGATCGATCGGCGGGATGAAAAGACCGTCCTTACGTACGAGGCGGAAGAGAAGCCGTGGGGACCCAACTACTTGGATGCCGGCCTCCGGCTCGTCCTCGATTCCGGCGGCGACGACTTCCGGACGGGGTTCGTCACCTACGATGCGGTGATCGACCTGACACGGCGCCGGATCGGCCCCCGCGGCGCGGAGTGGCGAACCGACCTCCGCCTCGGCGAGACGGCCGGGATCGAGACCGCGTGGGACCAGCCGCTCGACTTCGCGGGGCGCTGGTTCGTCGCGGCCAGGGCCGGCTGGCTGTCCAGCCAGCAGTCGGTCTTCGAGGGCGGTCGGCTGGCCGCGGAGTACGGCGTCGATCGCACCGAGATCGGCGTCGACTTCGGTCGTCGCCTGGGTCGATCGGCCGAGGTCCGCGCGGGGCTTCGGCGCGGCTGGATCGACGCCGAGGTCGAGGCGGGCGCGGCGGACCTGCCTGCCTTCGATGTCGATCACGGCGCACTGCTACTGCGTGTGGTAGCGGACCGTCTCGACGACGTGAGCTTCCCGCATCAGGGGACCTTCCTCCGGCTTCAGGGCCTGCTCTCGCGGGAGGGTCTCGGGAGCCATCGCGACTACGACTGGGTCGAGCTCGAGGCCAAGGCGTTCGCGACGACCGGCCCCCACACGGGCTTCGCCAGCGCGACGCTGGGCTCGAGCCTGGGGAGCGACCTTCCCGCCTACGACGCCTTTCGCCTGGGCGGCTTTCTCTCACTGTCCGGTTTCGGAGAAGGGGCGCTCCGAGGGTCGTACCTGGGGGTCGCACGGGTCGGCTACCTCTATCGGTTGGCCCGCATCCCGCCCGCGTTGCGGGGGGTCTATCTCGCTGCGTGGGCCGAGGGCGGGAACGTCTGGGACCGTGGCCGGGACATCGAGCTCGGGGACCTCCTCTGGGCCGGCACGGTGGCGCTCGGCGCCGACACCGGGCTGGGCCCCGTCTTCCTCGCCTACGGCGTGAGCGAGGACGGCGACGACCGGGTCTACGTCGCGATCGGCACCACCTTCTGACGCCGAGTGGCGCGCGCCGGGTTGCCCGGATCGGCGCGGTCGATCCAACTTGAGCCCACGATGGAGCGGATCGAGGGCCTTTCCAAGCTGACCGGCGCTGAGCGCTACGTGGACGACCTTCCGGTCGAGGACGTCCTCTGGGGGATGACGGTCCGGAGCCCGGCACCGCGGGGGCGGATCCGCGGGGTCCGCTTCGACCCGGACGTCGACTGGTCGGACATCGTCGTCGTCGACCACCGCGACATCCCCGGGGACAACGCGGTCCTCCTCATCGAGCGCGACCAGCCCGTCCTGGCGAGCGAGACGGTTCGACATCTCCACGAGCCGGTGGTCCTGGTCGCCCATCGGTCCCGCGAGGTCGTGCGCCGGGCGGCGCTCGCGGTAGCGATCGAGATCGACCCCGAGCCGGCCGTCTTCGACTTCACGATCGAGCCGCGCCCCGACCAGATCCAGCACGGAGACGACAACGTCTTCAAGCGGATCGCGATCGAGAAGGGCGACGTCGAGGCCGCGCTGGCGTCGGCGGCACACGTGGTTGAAGGGACCTACCGCACGGGCTCCCAGGAGCACGTCTACATCGAGCCCCAGGGCATGCTGGCCTGGATCGAGGACGGCGTCGTGATCGTGAAGGGGAGCCTCCAGTGTCCCTACTACGTTCACAAGGCGTTCGCGCACGCCCTGGGTCGCGGCCCCGACGAGGTGCGCGTGGTCCAGGCGCCCACCGGGGGGGGCTTCGGCGGCAAGGAGGAGTACCCGTCGATGATCGCCCTCCACGCCGCGCTCCTGGCCATGAAGGCCGGCCGCCCGGTCAAGATCGTCTACGACCGCGGCGAGGACATGGTCGCGACGACCAAGCGCCATCCGTCGTGGGTCCGTCATCGGACGGGGGTGGACGCGGACGGGCGGCTGGTGGCGCAGGATATCGAGGTCGTCCTGGACGGCGGCGCATACGTGACGCTCTCCCCCGTCGTCCTCTCGCGCGGCGTGATCCACGCCGCCGGTCCCTACGCCTGCGACCATGTGCGGATCCGCGGCCGGGCCGTCCTCACCAACTCCCCGCCTCACGGCGCCTTCCGGGGCTTTGGCGCCCCGCAGACGATCTTCGCCAACGAGCGGCATATGGATCGGGTGGCGGAGGCGATCGGCGTGGACGCGATCGAACTGCGGCGGATCAACCTGATCCAGGACGGACAGTCGACGGCCACCGGCCAGGTGATCCAGGACGGCACCGCCCGCGTGGCGCTCCTGGACCACGCGATCGAGGTGTCGCGCTACCGGCTTCGCGAGACCGATCACCGGGCCTTCAACGCCTCGCATCCGTATCTGCGCCGCGGGATCGGGCTCTCGTGCTTCCATCACGGGGCCGGGTTCACCGGCGTGGGCGAGGTCGTCCTGGCGTCCCGGCTCGACGTCGCCGGCCTCGAGGGTGGCCGGGTCGAGGTCCGTAGCGCCAACATCGAGATGGGCCAGGGGACGCTCACCGTGTTCACCCAGATCGCCGCCGAGCGGCTCGGGCTGGACCCCGCCAGTGTCGTCATCGCCGAGGCCGACACCGGGCGCGTCCCCAACAGCGGGCCGACCGTCGCGTCCAGGACGGCGATGGTGGTGGGGCGGCTGGTCGAGCTGGCGTGCGACGATCTGCGTCGACAGGTGGGGCTGATGGACGAGGACCGGGGCGAAGCGTTTCGCTCGGCCATCGCCCGATGGCGGGAGGACCATCCCGGGGACACGCCGGTCGGCCAGGCCGAGTACGAGCGCCCGCCGGGGATCGAATGGGACGAGGGGACCTACAAGGGCGATGCCTACGCCGCCTTCGCATGGTCGGTTCAGGTGGCGGAGGTCGAGGTGGATCTCCGGACGTGCGGCGCCCGGGTGACCGACTTCGTGGCCGTCCAGGAGGTCGGCCGCGTCCTCAACGAGACCCTGGCTCGCGGCCAGATCCAGGGCGGCGTGGTCCAGGGGATCGGCTGGGCGCTCATGGAGGAGTGCCACTGGGAGGATGGCGGCATGGCCAACGGTCAGCTCACCAACTACGTCATCCCCACCAGCGACGACGTGCCGCCAATCCAGGTCCACTTCGTGGAGAACCCCTATGCCGAAGGCGCGCAGGGCGCCAAGGGGATCGGCGAGCTTCCGATCGACGGGCCGGCGCCGGCGGTGGCGAACGCGATCGCCCGCGCGACCGGGACCGATCCTCGCGAGATCCCGGTGACGCCCGAGCGGCTCGCGACGCTGCACGTAGCCACGTCCGACAAGGCGAATCCGCGTGTCGCCTGAGGGGGGTTCCCGTCTCGGGACGGGCCATGACGGGGAGTCGGCCGACGGCCGGATCCGGATCGAGTTCACGCTGAACGGCTCCCCCGTCACCGCCGAGGTCGATCCCGCCGAGCGGCTCCTCGACACTCTCCGATACGGGCTCGGCCTGACGGGGACGAAGGAAGGATGCGGCGAAGGCGAGTGCGGCGCCTGCACCGTCCACCTGGACGGCGTTCCCGTCATGTCGTGCCTGGTCCCCGCCTGGCAGCTGCGCGGCCGCGTCGTCCGGACCGTGGAATCGATCCCCGCCGAGCGGGTGAAGCCCCTTCTCCGGACGGGCGCCACCCAGTGTGGCGCCTGTACGCCCGGCGTCGTCATGACGGCCGTCTGGATCGCCGATCACCCGGATCTCCTGGAGTCTCACACAATACGTGAGCTCATGGCGGGAAGCCTCTGCCGATGCACGGGTTACGACGGCATTTGCGAGGGCGTAGAGGCCATGCTCTCCTGATGCGTGTCCTCGTACCACGCTCCCTGGACGAGGCGCTCGGGATGCGAGCCGAAGGAGAGGTCGTCCCGATGGCCGGGGGCACGGATCTCCTGGTCCACTGGCCGGTGCGTCCGGAAACCCGCGAGCGGACGTACCTCGACCTGTGGGGCCTCGAGGAGCTGGGGCGCTTTCGCTGGATGGAGGGATGGCTCGAGCTGGGAGCCCTCGCCACCTACTGGGATGTGGTCCGAGATCCCCGCGCGACCGCCGAGCTCCCCATCCTGGTCGAAGCCGCCCGCCAGGTCGGCGCCATCCAGATCCAGGCCCGGGGAACCTGGGCGGGCAACATCGCCAACGCCTCGCCGGCCGCCGACGGCGTCCCCGTCCTCATGGCCTGCGATGCGACGGTGTTGCTGGTCTCGGTTCGCGGCTGCCGTGAGGTGCTACTGGACGAGTTCTATCACGGGTACAAGAAGATGGAGCTTCAGCCGGACGAACTCGTCACCGCGGTCCGGATCCCGCGGCGGGCGCGCCCCGTCCAGCGCTTCTTCAAGGTTGGCTCCCGGCGCGCCCAGGCGATCGCCAAGGTCGGGCTCGCGATCGCCCGTTCGGACGCGGGGTGGCGCGTCGTCGCGGCAAGCGTCGCGCCCACCGTCAAGCGTTGCGCGGCTCTGGAGGCGCTCCTCGAGGAAGGATGGATACCCGGCTCCCCGGACGAGCTCCTGCCCGCGATTCGCGCGGATGTAGAGCCGATCGACGACCTCCGCTCGACCGCGCTCTATCGCGAGGCCACGCTGGCGCGCGTCCTGTTCCACGCGTGGCCCGGCGTCGATGGCGAAGGGCTCGCGTCGTGAGCGGGTCGAGGCCCTCGGGTTCGCTGCCGTACGCGCGGCTAAGCGAGCTCCTCGCCCCGCTCGAGGATCGCCTGACGGCGTGGGCCAAGTTTCGTCCCGGTGAGCGTCCGGACCGTCAACCCGTCCACACGGTCTACGGCGGCGCCGACCTCTTCCGCTCCGATCTCGCCAGGAAGCTGGGCGACGTGGCTCTCCGGACGCTCCGCGCCTACGCACCCGATCCGTCGACGTTCGCGGAGGCCGTCGGCCTGCCGGAGGCCCTGGAGGAGACGATCTACCGTCGCGTCATCGAGAAGCTGGAGCGGGAGCCGGTCGAGGATTTCCGGATCGACTTCGAGGATGGCTACGGCGAGCGGCCCGACGAGGAGGAGGACCGGGCCGCGGTCGAGTCAGCCAGCGAAGTGGCCCGGGGACTCGCCGAGGAGACCCTGCCGCCGTTCGTCGGGATCCGGATCAAGCCGCTGAACGCGCGCTATCTCCACCGCGGCGCCCGGACGCTGGATCTATTTCTGACGACGCTCGTCGAGGAGACCGGAGGGCTCGTCCCGCCCGGCTTCGTGGTGACGCTGCCCAAGGTCGTGCTCGCCGACCAGGTCGGCGCGGTGGTCCAGCTCTTCGAGGCGCTGGAGACGAAGCTCGGGATCCCGGAGGAGTTCCGTCTCGAGCTCATGATCGAGACCCCGCAGTCCTTGGTCGGCCTGGACGGGAAGATCGCCCTTCCGGCCCTGGTGGAAGCCGCCCAGGGGCGCTGCTCGGCCGCCCACTTCGGGGTCTACGACCACACGGCGAGCCTCCAGATCACGGCCGCCCACCAGACGCTGGACCACCCGGCCTGCGACTTCGCGCGTCACCTCATGCAGGCGGCCCTGAACGAGACGGGTGTCTGGCTCTCGGACGGCGCGACGAACGTCCTTCCGGCCCCGCCCCACCGGGCTACGGTGGACGCCCCGCTCACGCCCGAACAGGAGCGGGAGAACCGCGAGGCCGTCCATCGCGGATGGCGGCTCCATGCGGACCACATCCGCCACAGCCTGCGCCACGCCTTCTACCAGGGCTGGGATCTCCACCCGGCCCAGCTGCCGACCCGCTACGCCACCCTCTACGCCTTCTTTCTGGAGGGACTCGAGGAGGCCTCGGAGCGGCTCCGCCACTTCGTCGAGCGGGCGGCGCGCGCCACCTTGAGCGGGGACGTCTTCGACGACGCCGCCACCGGTCAGGCGCTCCTCAACCATTTCCTGAGAGGCATGAACTGCGGGGCCATCACCGAGGCCGAGGCGGTGGCGACGGGCCTCAACCTGGAGGAGCTGCGGAGCCGCTCCTTCGGCAAGATCCTCCAGGGGCGGCGGGCCGGCTGAGATCTCCGGTACACGCGCGTCGCTGATCGTGCGTGCTAGCTCCCCCGGTAGGTCGTGTAGCCGAACGGACTGACGAGAAGCGGCACGTGGTAGTGCTCGTCGGGGTCGCCGATTCGGAAGACGATCGCGACCTCGGGGTGGAAGCTCTCGATTCCCAGCGCTTCGAAGTACTCGCCGGTCGCGAACCGGAGCCGGTAGCTCCCCGGCTCGAGCCGGCCGTCGCCGAGCAGGTCCCTGGCCCGGCCGTCTTCGTCCGTCTGCCCCGAGCCCAGCTCGCGCCATCCTTCCCCGTCCCGTGTCTCCAGGTGGACGAGGATCCCGGACGCAGGCTCCCCGCGCGCGGTGTCCAGGACATGGGTCGTGATGCTCATCCGCTTTCTCGATCCCCTCCCCCACCCAAGAGTCGTTCGAGCCGGAGCCGGCCGATCTCCTGGAGCTCCCGGGCCGCGACCGCGAGCTCGGTTTCCGGGTCGTTCGTCATCCGCCGCTGGAGCTCCGAGAGGATCTCCAGGGCCGAGCGGCCGCTGGCCCGGATCAGGAAGATAAAGCCGAATCGCCTCTCGTACTCGCTCTGGGCATCGGTCAGAGCAGTCCGGCTCGCCGCGGCCGCGCCGAGGACCCCCGCCTGCTCCCCCCGCGAGAGCGAGCGGGTGGCATCGAACTTTCGGGTGGCGAGATCGCTCCCGCCCAGGCGGGGATGATGTTCGATCGCCTCTCGCCAGTCCGCGGGGCCGAGAGCGGCCCACTCAGCATCGGCGGCCTCGAAAAGCGTCCCTGGGTCGCGGAACGGGCGTCGATCCGCCATGGCCTCGACCCACCGCTCGGCTCCGCAGCAGACGCGGAGCCTCTCGACCGCCTCGGCGCGCGGCGCGCGGTCCAGTCGCTGGATTGCATCGCCCGACGATCCGTTCACGCGGTCTCTTCGACAGGATCCGGCTCGCCATAGACTCGCAGCCGGGCCACGCCCCCATCCGGATGGACGGAGAGCCGGACGTGGGTCGCCGGCTCCGCGGTCGGGATCTCGAGCTCGTGGACCTTGTCGGGACCGAGGGTCGTCCGCGGCACGACCTCCCGCCAGCCCGGATGGTCCTTGGGCGGGGCCTCGAGGCCGCGGGCCGGGTCCCCGAACTCTCCGCCGTCATCGAGCGCTTCCAGCTGGAAGCTCTCGGGATGGTTGCCCTTGAAGTGCGTCGTGTCGACGACCGCCCGTCGCGGACGGCCACGGAGCCCGAGACGCACGACGACCCAGTCATGCCCCGGACCGCGGCGGCGACGAGTTTCCCAACCGTCCCCCGTGTGCGGCGGGCGGTCGGGCAGGAGGAGGCTGTGCGGCGGCCCGAACCGCGCGTCGCTCCAGGAAAGAGCCACGCCGCCATGCCCGACGGCCGCCAGGTCGACCAGCTCGTCGCCGGGCGGCGGGATCGGCACCGCCACGCCGTGCGCCCGGAAGCGCGCCACCCCGCCATCGGGGAATATGTTCAGCCGCAGGTGAGTCCAGCGACGGCGGTCGCGAACCGGGAACAGGTTGTCCGCGTCCGGGGCGAGCGGGAGCTCGGGAGCGACCGTCGTCCATGACCACCCGTCATACTCTTCCGATTCGGCAGCCTCGGGATCCACGACACAGGCCTCCACCGACGCCCGCTCGGGATGGTTCCCCCGAAAGTGACTCGTGTCCACGTTCACGCCGTGGAGGACGCCCGGCGCGCCCATCCGGATCACCACCCGGTCGTGGCCCGGGCCCCGGCGCCGGCGGCTCTCCCAGCCGTCCATCCACTTGCCACGATCGGTATAACGATCGGGGTGGAACACCGCGCGCCCTTCGCGAAGGAGGTTCTCCTTGGGCGCGAAGAATTCGTCGCTGGCCCACAGCGCTCTTCCTCCCAGCCGCTCCGCGACCAGGTCGGGATAACGCTGGAACTGGCGTTCCGCGGCGAGCTCCTCAATCGCGGCCATGAGGGCTGGAGTGTATCATCCTCGGATGACCCGAGGCATGACTCGAGAGAAGCCCGCGCCCGATCGGGCGGTCCGCCTGGACCGCTGGCTCTGGGTGGCCCGGTGGTTCAAGACGCGCAGGCTGGCCACGGAGGCCGTGACCGGCGGCAAGGTCCACCTGAACGGCAGGCGCGTGAAGCCGGCCAACGACGTGCGAGCCGGAGACGAGGTCCGGGTCCGGAAGGGTCCTTACACGTTCATGGTCGTGGTCCGGGCGGTCTCCGAGCATCGCGGTCCGGCCAGGGAGGCCAGAAGTCTCTACGAGGAGACGGAAGAGAGCGCCACCGCGCGCGAGCTCAGGCGAATCCAGATGCGCGACATGCCGGTTCCGACCTACGAAGGCAAGGGACGCCCCACCAAGCGCGAGCGCCGCAAGCTGGACCGGGCCCGGAAGCGCATCTCTCCCTAAAGGATCTCCTTCAGCCGCTCCATGTCGACGTTCCCTCCGCTGAGGACGCAGACCACCGTCGAGCCGGGCGCGATATCGAAGCCCTCCGAGAGGAGGCCTGCCAGCGAGGCCGCGCCGGCCGGCTCGGCGAGGAGCTTCACGCGCTCGAGGAGCAGCTGCATGGCGTCGGCGATCGCCGCGTCCGGGACGAGCACCATGTCATCGACGCGTTCCTGGATGTGGGCCAGCGTATGCCGGCCGGCGAACGGCGAATTCAGGCCGTCCGCGATCGTCTCGCGGTCCTCCAGCGCGATCGGCTCGCCGCGCTCCAGGCTTCTCTTCATGACCGCGGATCCCTCCGGCTCGACACCCACCACCTTTGCCTCTGGACGCTTCGCCTTGATCGCCGTCGCGATCCCCGAGATCAGGCCGCCCCCGCCCACGCTCACCACGACCACGTCGACATCGGGGACGTCCTCGAGGATCTCGAGGCCGACCGTGCCTTGCCCAGCGATGATGCGGGGGTCGTCGAAGGGATGGACGAGGGTAAGGACGCGATCACGCTGGACCGTCAGGCAGGTCTCCAATAGGTCCCCTTCGGTCAGGATGACCTCGCCCCCGTAGCCGCGGGTCGCCTCGACCTTGCTCCGCGGAGCGGCCGCCGGCATCACGACGACGGCGGAGATGCCGTACTCGCTTGCGCCCCACGCCAGCGCCTGGGCGTGGTTGCCGGCCGACAGGGTGACCACGCCCCCCTGACGTTCGTCGGACGACAACCGATGGAGCGCGTTCAGGACGCCGCGCACCTTGAACGAGCCCGTCTTCTGCAGATTCTCGCATTTGAAGAGAAGGCCGACGCCGGCTCGCTCTCCCAGGGACGTCGAACCGAGGACCGGCGTCCGATGGACGCGCCCGGCGATCACCTCGCTCGCGTCGAGGACGTCCTCGTAGGAGATCAGCATGGGTTGATCGATGGGGCGCCCCTCGGCCAGGGTCATCGTCCAGGTCTCGAGCATCGAATCTATCTACCGCCGCGCCATCCCGCTGACGACCGACGCCCTTCCGCGGCCCGGCTCTTGCTGATATATGGTGCCGATGAAACGAGAAGCTGTCCTTCTGGCGGCGTTGCTGGGGCTCCTGCTGGTCGTGAGCTGAGATGTTCATCCAATCTCTTGCCGTGGGACTCGGCATTGTGGCGTGCGTCCTGGTAGTAAGCCTGCTCATCGACTGGCTGGTAGCGGCTGACGGCGAGGAACTGGAGGCCCTATTCCAGGATCCCTCGACCAACGGCCGTTTCGGGCCCTTGGTCCTGCATGAGGTCAAGGCCCTGGATGGCCGAAACCGTCTTGGTCCCAGTGAGCGGGCTGGAATCGAGCCGCGAGCGGCAAGTGTCGTTTCGCGGTCCTCATCTGGTCACGTTCCGCAACTTTTTGCGGAATGCCTCATCGACCCGAGACAGAACGCTGTAAGGATCCCGTCGCTTCGGCTCATCAGCTGACCGATCCGGTCATGCGTAGAAAAGTTCTAACCAAACGAGCCATCCTTCCGCTGGTGGATCAGGATCTGGTTACCGTCCGGGTCCGTGACGACCGCCATGAAGCAGACGGGGGTCTCGATCGGCTCCATCGCGATCGGTACGCCCTTTCCGCGCAGCTCCTCCACTGAGTCGCTCACGTCTTCCACCGCCAGCGCCACGATCGCGTTCGGGTGCAGCTGGGGCGGAGTGAGAACCGCGTAGCTCGTTGCTGGTAAATCTGGTGGGCCGCGCTGGAATCGAACCAGCAACCTACTGATTAAGAGTCAGTTGCTCTGCCAGTTGAGCTAGCGGCCCGTCGCCAGGATGCCGGGAAGGAATAGAAAATATAGCCCCGCACGGAGGCTCCAACAACCGAAAGACGGCCGGCCGCGTCAGCACGGCCGGCCGCATGGGATTTGGGGTGAGCGAGGGGATTCGAACCCCCGACCCCCAGGGCCACAACCTGGTGCTCTAACCAACTGAGCTACGCCCACCGCGGAACCACAAATCTACTCGCTCGGGGACTTACGCTCAATGCGCGGGGATATCGACCCTGAAAGGAACCCACCCGAGCAAGGGCGGCCCGCAGGGCTGACCGACATAGAAACCGGCGCGGTTCGAAGTGGACTGGCGCCCCGGGAGGGATTCGAACCCCCGACCAACGGCTTAGAAGGCGGTACCAGCCCCCCCGGCAGGGACGGGTCGATACCCGGGAACACAGTATCCAAGCGGCTTCATGCCCAGATCCCGGGCATGTGCCTCTTCCCCGTTCCCGGGTTCTGGCCACCCCAACTGTCCCACTCAACTGTCCCATCAGGCCGAGGTCACGCCAGTCCCCTTCGCCGTCCTCAAGGTCGGTCTTACGCAAGCGCCGGGACCCCGCGGTCGTTTTCAGCCCGAACGGCTCAGTAAGCCGTTGGTCGAGACGTGTAATCCGTTGTCTGGCAGCGGGTTGCGTTTCGGATGGGACAGTAGGGCGGGACAGATCCAGGCTCAAATCGGCCCGATTCGGACGAAAACGACCGCCCAGCCGGGGGCGTCTACACCACGCGGAACTGAGGTACGCTGATGCGCTGTAAGGGGACAACGGCGGACGGGCGGCGGTGCAGGTCGCCCGAGCACCTGGTGGACGCGGAGACGGGCTTCTGCATGTCACACGGGCCCGGTGCGAGCGAGCGGATGGCCAAGCTGGGGAAAAAGGGCTCAGCGGCGGTGCTGAGGAACCGCGGGAAGGGTCTCGACCCCGGCGAGCTCGGGCCGCTGAACAGCCACGGGGACGCTCAGCGCTGGCTCCGGATTGCCGGCGAGGCCGTCGCCGTCGGCCGGCTCACGGACCGCCAGGGGAACGCCATCTCGAAGGCTGTCTCGGAGTGGGTGAAGGCAGAAGCCGGCCGGGTCCGGGAGGAGGATCTGGCGGAGTTGCAGGAGCAGATCCGGGAGCTCAAGAAGCGCGATCTCAGGGTGGTCAAGTGAGCGCCGCCGTCGCCCGCCTCGTCCCCAAGCACTTCGGCTCTCAGCAACCTCGAGCGGCGCGTGCTTTCTCCTCGTCATAGGGTCGTGAAGTGACCCGGCTGCGCGATCTCCTCCGTCGCGAGATCCGGGAGCACTTGGAGGCCGTGTACCGGCTGGACGGCGAGATCCGGGCGCTGGATGCCGAGCGGGCCGAGGATGCACCCGAGACACCGCCACCGGACCGATCGGGCGCGAGCGGTGCCGTAAACGAGTCGGGAGGGCCAGTCGTGCCGTGGTGGGAGGAAGATGACGATCCCCGAAGCCGATCCTGAAGGCGCTGTGAACCAGCGGGGCAAAATCGCTGCGTACGGCGGTGACAGAAAGAGCAACTTCAAGGTCCGGCCCCCGGACCTTGAAAAAACCTTCAAGAAAGGTTCAGTCCGGCCTCCGGACTCAAAGAGCTTCACCGACTTGGGCCTCGACAAGCGTCGCGTAGCGGAGGCGCGTCTGATCCGGGACACCTACACCGACGCCGACATTGAGCGGCTACGGGCTGAGGCAGATGCGAAAGACCGCGAACGCGATGAGAACACCTGTCGGCTCGATATGAAGCCCTCCGAGTTCGTCGCCCTGGGCCGGAAGCTGGAGGAGATGGAGAGGTCGAAGGCGAAAGA
>JBOHRW010000197.1:0-4015 GCA_050732935.1 Gemmatimonadota bacterium | reverse complement strand
CCTCGCCGCGGCGGCCGCGCTCCTGGCCGGCTGCCTGTGGCTGGTTGCGACGTGGGGCGACCGCGTGTCAGAGGCGCGCGCCACGCTGCCGCCCCCGCCCGCTCCGCCCGAGGTCGCCGAGGAGCCGGTGCCCGAGACGCCGTTCGCCTACGACGTCGTCGTCGAGACCAACCTGTTCGCGCCGTCGCGCCGGCCTCCCGAGCGGCCGTGGAGCGAGTCGCTGGGGACCGGCGGGGCCGACCCCGCGCCCTCCGCTTCGGCGGTTCCGGCGGGGCCGCCGCCCTGGCGGCAGTACCGGCTCCTGGGGACGGTCGTCACCGGCGCGCCGGCGACGACGGTGGCGCTGATCGAGACCGACCCGGCCTCGCCGGGCGCCGAGCGGTACCGGGCCGGCGAGCGGATCGGGCCCTACCGGCTGCGCCGGATCCTCCCGACCCGGGTCGTCCTGTCGGGCGGGATCGCGCTCGAGCTGGCGCCGGATACCCTGCCGCGCCCCGCGGCCGGGCCGCCGGAGGAGTGATGGAGAGACGCCCGAACCCGCGGCTCGCCCGGCCGCCCGTCCTGGCCGCCCTGGTGGTCCTCGCCGCGGCCCTGGGAACCGCCGGCCCGGTCGCCGCCCAGGTCGAGCGGGTGGACGATCGCGTATGGTTCAACTTCGAGGACGTCGACCTGCCGTCCGCGTTCGAGAGCATCAGCGGCGTCCTGGGGATCAACTACGTGGTGAGCGGCGACGTGGGCGGGACGATCACGATGCGCACCCGGGAGGGGATCCCGATCGAGCGCGTGCCCGGGGTCCTCGACACCGTGCTGCAGAGCCACGGCCTCTCCCTCGTCCGCTCGGGCGACCTCTACGTCATCACCCGCACCGATGGGGCGGCAGCTGGGGGCTTCGCGGCCGGACCGCGCTCGATCTTCGTCGTCCACCTGCGGAACGCCGACGCCGTCGACGTCGCCAACCTGCTCGTCTCGCTGTTCGGCGGTGAGGCCGGCCGCTTCCGGCGGAGCGAGCGGCTCGAGGACCGGAGCCTGTCGAACCAGCTCGACGAGCTGCGTCTCCAGCCCGGCGAGGCGCTGCGCCTCCCGGGCCGCGAGGTCGTCGTCCAGCCGGCCGTGCCAGCGCCCGCCGCGGCGACGATTCCCGCCGCCCCCGGCGAGCTAGTGGGCACGACGACGTTCGTCCCCGACGAGCGGACCAATTCGCTCGTCATCCGGACGGCGCCCGACAACTACCCGGCGATCCGCGAGACGATCGAGCGGCTCGACGTGCGGCCGCTCCAGGTCCTGATCGAGGTCGTGATCGCCGAGGTCGCGCTGGACGAGGCCACCCAGTTCGGGATCGACTTCGCCTACTTCGGGCGCGAGGGCGACGCCCGGGTGCAGATCTCGAACGCGAACCCCGGCCCGCAGCCGCCCGACTCGGTGGGGCTCCTGGCCACGGTGTTCGATCCCGGGCGCGTGCGGGCGGTCCTGCGAGCGCTGTCGGCGGACGACCGGCTGAACGTCCTCTCGACGCCGCGCATCCTGGCGAGCAACAACCAGGAGGCGCGCATCCTGATCGGCTCCGAGGTGCCGTTCGTCCAGGTATCGAGCTTCGGCGGCGTGACGAACACGGTGCTGCAGACGGTCCAGTTCCGGGACGTTGGACTGGAGCTCATCGTCATCCCCCGCATCAACCAGGACCGCGAGGTGACGCTCGAGATCCTCCAGCAGAACTCGAGCCTCAGCTCGACCTCGTTCGGCAACATCGACGCGCCCCTCATCACGTCGCGGCAGGCCGAGACCTCGTTGGTGGTCGGGGATCGGCGGACGGTCGTCCTGGGCGGGCTGATCGAGACCCAGCGCCGGGTGCGCGAGTCCGGGATCCCGCTGCTCAAGGACATCCCGCTGCTGGGCAACTTGTTCAAGTCGGTCGAGCAGGGCGCGATGAAGACCGAGCTGATCATCACCCTGACACCTTACATCATCGCCTCCGACGCCGAGGCCGAGCTGCTGCGGCAGCGGGCGGAGCGGGAGTGGGAGCTGTTCCAGGGGGACCCCGACCGGTTCGAAGCGCGGACCCCGTTCCCGCGCCCCACGCCCCCGCCGGGGGTCGACGACACGCTCGACGTCGAGGCGGAGATCGAGCTCACGCCAGCCCCGCGGGAGGAGATCCCGTGAGATCGGTGCGCGTCCGTCGCGGCCGCGGCGGGTTCACCCTGCTCGAGGTGATCGTGGCGCTCGCCATCACCGGTCTCCTGGTCGCCGCGGTGTATGCGGCGGTCGATGCCGCGTCCGACGCCCAGGAGCGGAACCGGGCCGTCCAGGAGGAGGCGCGCCGCCAGCGGAACGCGTGGATGGTGCTGAGCGCGCTCCTGCGCTCGGCGCGGGTCGATCCGGCTGTCGCTGATCCGGAGTTCCGCGGCGCGGACACGGCCGGGGGCGCGGAGCTCAGGTTCGTGTCGGCGCTCGGCGTGCCGCTGCTCGGTTACGCGGCGGGGGAGACGGTCCGCGTCAGCCTGAAGGTGGAGCCCGGGCAGGGGCTCCTGCTGACGCTGGCCGACGCGTGGCGCCCGGCGCCCACCGCCCGCGGGCTGGTCCTCTTGCCCCGGGTCGAAGCGATCGAGGCCCGCTACCGGGAACCGGAGTCCGGCGTCTGGCAGGAGACGTGGGGGCAACCCGCGGGCCTGCCCGACGCCGTAGCGATCGCGTTCGTATCGCCGACCCCGCTCCCGACCCTGCTGGTCGAGCTGCCCGTTCGGGTCGCGCCCGGCCCGGCCCGCGGGCCGCCGCGGGTCGGCGACCGGACTGGCGACTTCCCCGCGAGAGCACCGTGACTGGCGAGGCGACGGTCCAGGCGGCGCCCGACGTTCCCGCGGCCGGGCCGCTCCTGCCCGTCTGGGAGGGGTTGCTCGAGGCGATCCACGCCGAGGCGCGACCGGAAGGGCGCTGCCGGGCCGTCTGCCGCCAGGTCGCCCGCGGCTTCGGATTTCCCCGGGTCCTCCTCTCCACCGTCGATCGCTCGCGCGGTCAGCTCGTCGTCCGCGGAGCCTACGACCCGTCGGTTACCGGCCCTCTATACCGCGTTCTGACCAGCCTGTGGGCTGCGACCCTCGAGCCCGACGCCGACGGGAAGCTCAGCGTCTCCGCCTGGTGCGTGGAGAAGAAGGAGCAGGTCTACGTCCCCGACGTCGAGCGGTACGACTTCCGGCCCGACTTGACCTACCAGCGCGACCGCGTGGTCCGGGCGCTCGGCGTCCGGGGCTACGTCCTGACGCCCATGGTCCGGGCCGGTGAGGCGGTCGGGGTCCTGGGGGTCGATTGCTCAGAGGAAGGGGTCTCCGCCGACCGCCGCCGGCTCCTCCGTGTCCTTGCCGACCTGCTCGCCCTCACGCTCGACCGCCTGCTCCAGGACGACGACCGGCCGCCGACCGGCGAGCGGGGCGCCGGCGACGCGGGGCGCGCGGAAGCGGAGCCCGCGGCACACGCCGACGGAACCCAGGTGCAGGCCCTGCTCGACATCCTCGACCAGGGGGTCCTCGTCGTCGGGGCCGACGACCGGGTGCATTACCTGAACCGGGCCGCGATGCGGCTCCTCGACGTCACCCCTTGGGAGGTGGTGGGCCGCCCGTGGCGCGAGATCCTCGTCCTGCGCGAGCCGGAGCGGTTCGCGGCGCTCGTCCGGGAGTGCGTCGCCGGTGGCCTCTCCCGTGAGGCGTCGGCCGGCCTCAAGCGGCGTTGGACGATCGTGCGCCAGACGGGCGGGGAGATCGACGTCGAGCTCAGGCTCCTCCCCCTCTCGTCCACCGTGATGAGCGGCGCGCGGGCCGTTGTGATGGAGGACGTCAGCCAGCGGATCGAGCTCCAGCGCGTGCGGGACGAGTTCACCTCGATGCTCGTCCACGACCTCAAGACGCCGCTCCAGAGCATCGTAGGGTTCGCCGAGCTGCTGGTTACCGAGCGGCTCGGCGCGATGAACCGCGACCAGCGGGACTTTGTGGCGCGGATCGAGCGGAGCGGGGAGCAGATGATGCAGCTC
>JBOHRW010000196.1:0-6629 GCA_050732935.1 Gemmatimonadota bacterium | reverse complement strand
CGGAAGTACTCCTCCGCCACGTCCGGGGCGAGGAGCTCGATGAGGCGGACGTAGGCCTTCATCATGCGGTCGACCGTGGCGGCGTAGAGATCGCGCGCCTCGCCCTCGAGGGGAGGCGTGGCGAAGTTCTGGCGCTTCACCTCGACGTACCGCTGGCTCACCTGCTCGGAGTTGTAGAAGGGGTGGCTGTGGAGAAACGCCCAGATGAAGTGGCGGCTCACATTGGCCAGCGAGAACTGGAACTGGGCGTGCTGAAGCGTCGTGTGGTGCCCCGCCTGGTAGAGGCTCGTCGCGAGGTCCGCCCAGCGGTCGTTCACCTCGACGTCGGGGACGATTCCCTTCGACGAATAGCACGTCCGGGCGGTCGCCAGGAAGTTGGCGAACGGCGCCTCGAACGCCTTCGTGAGGCGCACCTCGGGAGCGGGGGAAAGAAACGGCTTCAGCCGCACGCGGAAATCACGTCCGTTCGGAGCCTCTCGTCTCGAGCTCGGGCCCGGGCTCGAGCGGCCCGGCCTCTCGATCGGCGCGCCCGCGGCCCCAGCCGAGCGCGCGATCCACCGAGAACGGGCCCGGCCCGATCAAGGCCACGGCCAGCAGCAGCAGGATCAGCGCGATGTTGTACTCGTACCCTCCCTGCATCACGTCCCATCCGGCCCCGCGATGAACGAACAGGGCCGCCCCCGCCATCTCGAGCATGAAGAGCCCGGCCAGGATCCGGCTGAGGAACCCGGCGATCAGCAGGATCCCGCCGAAGAACTCGAGCACGGCGATGGGCACCGAGAGCCAGCCCGGGACGCCAAAGTTGTCGGCGAAGAAGGTCGCAGTACCCGCCAGGTTGAAGATCTTGGGCGTGCCGTGGATGAGAAAGACGGCGCCACAGAAGATGCGGGCCAGCGTCGAAACCAGCGTCGCGCGCGTCATGGGACCTCCTGGCTGTGGGGATCGACTGCAAGTTGCGACACCGCTCCCCGGGTGTCAAACGCGGGCGTGGTCAGAGAGCCAGGTCCATGGCGTCGAGCGCTGCGCGCGCGGCGCGCTCCGCCACCCCCGGCGGCCCCACCGCCTCTCGGACCCCGGCGAGTTCGACCACGACCTCCTCCCGTGCGTCTTCGTCCCCGAGCCAGGTCAGGATCGGCGCGGCCATGGCCACCGGCTGGACTGCGCCCTGGAGGAGCTCCGGTACGACCGTCTTGCCGGCGATCAGGTTGGGGAGCGCTACGTGTTCGACGCGCACGAGGAGCCGGGCCGCGGCGAAGGTGAGCGCGGAGACGCGATACGCCGCGACGTGCGGCACCCCGAGAAGCGCGAGCTCGAGCGACGCCGTGCCCGAGGCGGCGATGGCCGCCTGGCAATGGCCGATGGCGTCGAGCCGATCGCGCTCGACCAACGTTACCGAAGGTCCGCCGGCGAGCGCCTCCCCGACCATCCCCGCGGCAACCCCGGCGGCGACCGGGGCCAGGAAAGCGACATCGGACACCCGCTCGGCCATCCGGGCCGCCGCCTTCGCGAACGGTGCGCCGAGCCGCGCGAGCTCGGGCTCCCGGCTGCCAGGGAGAAGGGCGACCCAACGGGCCGCCACGGGCAGGCCGGCGCGATCGGCGACCACCTCCCGATCGGGCAGCGGGCGCGGGATTCGGTCGATGGCCGGATGCCCCACGTAGACCGCGTCGATGTCGGAACCCGAGAAGGCCTCCGCCTCGAAGGGCAGGGTCAGGAGGACCCGCCGGACGGCCCGCTCGAGGGCGCGGGTCCGTCCGGGCCGCCAGGCCCAGACGGTCGGCGCCACGTACTGCACGACCGGGATCCCGCGTCGCGAGAGCCGGCCTGCGAGCCGGAGGTTGAAGTCGGGCGAGTCCACGAGCACGGCCCCGATGGCGCTCCGCTCCAGCGCGGCGCGCTCCAGCCGTCGCATCGCTCGGACCGCCGCCGGGAGGCGGCCGACCACCTCGGTGAGTCCCATGACCGAGAGCGTCGATGTCGGAACGATGCGCTCGGCGCCGGCCGCCTCGAGCGTGGGACCCGTGGCTCCGAAGAACCGGATGTCGGGCCGGAGGCGGCGGACGGCCAGGACGAGCTCCCCGGCGAGGATATCGCCGGACGGCTCGCCGGCGACGATCAGGACGTCCGGCACGGGGCCGGGCCTCAGAGCCCGGCGGCGCGCCGGTAGTACTCGTCCACGGCCTTCCAGTTCAGGTTCCGGAAGAAGGTCTCCACGTAGGCGGCCCGGTTGGGACCCTGGTCGTAGTAATAGGCGTGCTCCCAGACGTCCAGCGGCAGGATCGGCTGGGCGCCCCATACCCCGCCCTGGTCGTGCCCGTCGACCAGGTAGACGTGAAGCCGTCCGTCGGAGGCGTCGTAGCACAGAACCGCCCAGCCCCGGGCGGTCATCGCGACCGCCTTGAACTCCTGCTCCCAGATCTCGTACGAGCCGAAGTCCTCCTCGATCTTGGCGCGCACCGGAAGGTTCTCGTCCAGCTCGCCGTCGCCCCCGAGGACGGCATAGTGGATCTCGTGGAGAATCTGCCCGTTCGCGTTGTGGCTCTCGTTCTGCTTGGCGGCGCGGATCTCGGAGAAATCGCCCTTCTCGCGCATCTCCTCGAGGCGCTTCTCGACTCCGTTCCTGCCCTTCACATAGGACTCGTAGTGGGCGTCGTGGTGCCACTCGGTGAGCTGGCGGCTGATGCCGTCCAGGGCGTCCGGCTCGAAGGGCAGCGGCTCGGGCACGTGCTCGTAGGCCATGAGGGGCACCAAATATATCCCTTTGAACGTTTGGTCGCCCCGGGGGTTAGACTTTGCGGGAGAAATCGGATGGCGAACCTGACCGAATCACCGGAGCGGACGACCGACCGGCGGGACGTTCCCGTCAGGCAAACCCCCGGCGGGCGGCCGGGCGTCCGGAGATCCACCACGGCGGCGCGCGGCGGGGGCACGCGTCGTCCTCCGTTCAAGAGGCTCCTCCTGCTGGCGGTGGCCGTGGCGGCGTCGGTGCATCTGCTCCTCCTGTGGGCGGTCCGGGTGCCCATGGCCCCCTCGTCGCGACCGGGGACGGAGGTCACGGCGATCTTCGAGCCGGTCGTCCCGACACGCCCCGAGACCGAGGCCCCTTCGGAAGCGCCCTCGGAGCCGACCGACGAGCCGGTGCGGGAGCCCGCCGAGGCGCTCCCGTCGCGATCCCCGATCATCGAGCGACCGGCCGTCCCGATCGCGCGACCCCGGCCGTCCGAGCAGGCGCCCGAGCTGCGAACGATCCCGCCGACCACGCTGACCGCCCCCCTGACCCCGCTGGAGGCCACCCCCGGCGGCATCCGCCGCCGGACATCGACTCCCGACGCACGGCGGACCGCGATCATCCGCGCGGAGTCTCTCCTGGCCGCGCGGCTCCGAGACCTGCCCGGCGCGGGCGTCCCCGAGGAGCCGTCGATCGGGCTCGCCGAGGGAGGGCTCACCGTGCCCATCCCCTGGGGCGGGTTTGTCCCCGAGAACCGGAAGGACCGCGTCTGGCGGGAGGAGCGCTGCTCGGGGAAAGATGCCGACGGTGCCGACAAACCGGGCGAGGGGGAAGCCCGGGGTTCGCAGTGCGATTGACCCGGCCCGGCTACACGTAGCCGCGCAGGCGCGTTGCCTCCATGACCCGCGAGATCCCGATCATGTAGGCGGCGATCCGGGGCGTGAGCCGCTCCTGCATGCTGGTGGTGTGGACGTCGTGCCAGGCGTTGGTGATGAACCGCTTCAGCTCGCGGTTGACCTTGTCGAGCGACCAGCGGTACTCCTGGATGTTCTGGACCCACTCGAAGTACGAGACAATGACCCCGCCGGCGTTCGCGAGGAGATCGGGCACCACCGGGACGCCGCGATCCTGGAGCACCTGGTCGCCGCCTGGCGTGATGGGATGGTTGGCCGCCTCGACGACGAGGCTCGCTTGCACGTGGTCGGCCACGTCGGGCGTGATCACGCCGCCGACCGCGGCCGGGATCAGGATGTCGCACTCGCACGTGAGGAGGTCCTCCTGGGTCAGGGGATCGGTGTCGGCGAATCCCGTCACCGATTTCGTCTTCTCGACGTGGTGGAGGAGTTGCGGGATGTCCAGACCGTCGGCGTTGTAGATCCCGCCCTCGATGTCGGACACCGCTACGATCCGCGCGCCCATTCGGCTCAGGATGCGGGCTCCCCAGCTCCCCACGTTGCCGAATCCCTGGATCGCGATCCTGGAGCCCTCCACGCGGAAGTCGAGGTCCGCCTGCGCGGCCTCCAGGACGTAGGCCATGCCCTGCGCCGTGGCCTGCTCGCGCCCGGGCGAACCGCCCAGCGGGATCGGCTTGCCGGTCACGATCCCCGGTGTGTAGCCGTGCTTCTGCCCGTAGGCGTCCATCATCCACGCCATGATCTGGGCGTTGGTGTTCATGTCGGGGGCCGGGATGTCGCGGTTGACCCCCAGGATGTAGGAGATGTGCTGGATGTAGCGGCGGGTCATCTCGCGAAGCTCGCGCTCGCTCATCCACCGGGGATCGACCTGGATTCCCCCCTTGGCCCCGCCGAACGGGATGTCGACCACCGCCGTCTTCCAGCTCATGATCGAGGCGAGCGCCCGGATCTCGTCGAGGTTGGCGGACGGGTGGTAACGGACGCCCCCCTTATAGGGGCCGCGGGCGCCGTTGTGCTGGACGCGATAGCCGATGAAGACCTCCAGCCGGCCGTCGTCCATGCGCACGGGGACCTCGACGCGCAGCTCCCGGTACGGGGTCTTCAGGAGAAGGCGATAATCGTTGGGGATCCCCGCCGCGGTGGCCCCCTGGTCGAAGTAGTGGTTGACCGCCGCGAAGGGGCTCGCCTCAATGTCCTCGTCCATGGGGATTGGGGTCTCCTGGACGGGCGCAGCGGCCCGGAGGGCAGTCGCCTTCTCGGCGGGAGAGGTCTCGGCGGCGGAGCCGGGGTCGGCCATTCGTCGCGAGTATAAACGGCCCCTCACGGGCGTACAACATCGAATCGAGTAAACCGGCGGGGCGCCCTCGGGCCGAGTATGTTGGAACGCATGGCGCTCGACCCCCACGCCGTTGCCTCGCCGGTCCGCTGGCTCGAATGGGGTCCGGCCGCCTTCGAGCAGGCCCGGCGCGAGCAGAAGCCTGTTGTTCTGCGGATCAGCGCGGTGTGGTGCCACTGGTGCCACGTGATGGACGAGACCACGGACACCGACCCCGAGGTGGCGCGGCGGATGAACGAGTGGTTCGTCCCCGTCCGCGTCGACAACGACGAGCGTCCCGACATCAACGACCGCTACAACCTCGGCGGATGGCCGACGACCGCCTTCCTGACCCCGGACGGGGAGCTGATCACGGGCGGCACCTACTTCCCCGCCGACGCCTTCCGCGAGGTCCTCGAGCGGATCCACCGCGCGTGGACGGAGAGCCGGGCTCAGCTCGATGCCGAGGTCGAGCGGATCAGCGAGCAACGACGGGCCGCGAAGGGGGAGTCGGCCCGCGGTGGCTTCGACGCCGACGCGATCACCGGAATCGTCGAGGCGGCGCTCGACGCGTACGACTGGCGGTTCGGCGGGTTCGGCACGCAACCCAAGTTCCCGCATCCCGATGGGGTGCGCCTCCTGCTCCACGCGCATGCCGGCTCGGGGGCCGAGGCGCCGCGCGAGGCGGCCCGGAAGACCCTCGAGGCCATGCGCACGGCCGGGCTTGATCGCGGCCGGAATTACGGGCTCTACGATCACGTTGCGGGAGGGTTCTTCCGCTACTCCACGACGCGCGACTGGACCGAGCCCCACTTCGAGAAGATGGCCGAGGACAATGCACGCCTGGCTCTCGCCTATCTGGACGGCTGGCGTCTGCTGGGCGATGGCCTCCACGCCGATACCGTGCGCGGCATCTTCGGCTACGTCCTCGCTACCCTCAGCGACCCCGAAGGGGGCGCCTTCGGCAGCCAGGACGCCGACGGAGAGACCGAGTACTACGGGCTGGCGGCCGAGGGTCGGGCCGGTCTTCCGACGCCGTACGTCGATCGCCGGTTCTACACAGGCTGGAGCGGGATGCTCGCGGCGGCCGCGTTCGAGACCGCCGCCGCGATGGAGTGGCCCGAGCTCCAGGCCTGGGCCCAGAAGACGGTCGACCGCCTGACGGAGCTCCTCGCGACGCCGGAAGGGGCCATGCGCCACGTGGCGCGGTCCGACGGAGACGGGGCTGGCGGAAGCAGCCCCGCCTTCGACATCGACGAGGCGGCGCCGCTCCTGCTGATCGACCAGGCGTGGTGGCTCAAGGCCCAGCTCGCGGCCTACCAGTCGACGGGAAACCCCGTCCATCTGCGCCACGCGGAGAAGCTCGCCCTGGTGATCGAGCGCGAGTTCTTCGACGCCCGGCGTGGCGCCTGCCGGGACCGGCCAGGCCGGGGCGCGAGACACGAGGGGGCTCTCGCCGACCCCCACTATCCGCTGGCCGACAATGCCGCGGCCGCGGAGGGCCTGGCGGCGTTCGCGGCCCTGAGCGGGGCCGAGCGCTGGCGCGACCGCGCCCTCGAGATCGTGAACGCCCTCCAACCCGAGGCCGCCCGGCACGGCTTCCTCGCGGCGTCGCTCGCCCTGGCCGCGGTCCAGGCCCTCGGGGAACCCGTCCAGGTGCATCTGGTCGGCT
>JBOHRW010000195.1:0-4181 GCA_050732935.1 Gemmatimonadota bacterium | reverse complement strand
ACCAGAAGCAGCCCCCCGCCAGGACAGCGGTCTGCGGAGCGCTCCGGGGTTCGATATCCCGGTCGGGATTGGGAACCAGCCCCGGGGCCACCACGAGTCCGGCCCCGGGAATGTCGCACGATCTGTCCATGTCGCTTCCTCCTTCGGATCGGAGACGGGTCGGCGACCCGCCACCATAGGATTTGGCTTGAATGTAGCCGCGGCGGCGCTCGCTGCACCGCCCCGTCGGCCCGCGTTAGGTTGGGGACGGTCCGGGGCGGCCGGCGCCGCCCGAGGCTCGTCCCCCACCCTGGAGGAACATGCGCGAGGCATCCACGATTCCCGGTCCGGCGGCGCTCGTACCGCTCGCGGCACTGGTCCCGCTCCTGGCGCTCGTCCTGTTCATGACGGCGGTGACCCCGGCTCTGGCCCAGGAGCCGACGGCCGGGCCGGCCGATCCCGCCGATGTTGGAACCCTGGACGGGATCGTGAACGCCTTCTACGCCGTCGTTTCCGGACCCCCCGGCGAGCCCCGCCAGTGGGGCCGCGATGCCACGCTATACTGGCCGGGCACGGTCTTCACGGTCCCCGAGGATGGAGAGGGGCCCGGCTTCCACAACGTGACGCCCGACGGCTTCGCCGAGGAGTCCGACCGCTTCCTGGTCGAATCGGGGTTCGTCGAGCGGGAGATCCACCGCGAGACCCACCGCTTTGGCACGGTCGCCCAGGTCTGGAGCACATACGAGTGGCGGACCGCCGACGGCGAGACCGGGCGCGGCATCAACGGCCTCCACCTGATTCACGATGGCGAGCGGTGGTGGATCACCCACGCCACGTGGGCCAACGAAGCGGACGAGCAGCCCATTCCCGAGGAGTATCTGCCGGATGAGTGACGGCGGCGCCGCCGGCCCCGCGAAGCCGCGGTTTCTCCCCCTCACCACCTGGCGCGGTTACCCGGAAGACGAAATGATCGAGCGCGCGACGACCTTCCGCGCCGAGATCGCCCGCCGGCGCACCGTCCGGCAGTTCTCGGACCGACCGGTTCCGCGCGCGGTGATCGAGGAGTGCCTGCGGACCGCGGGTACCGCCCCCAGCGGCGCCAACCTGCAGCCGTGGCACTTCGTGGTCGTGAGCGACGCCGGAACGAAGCGCACCATCCGGGAACGGGCGGAGGTCGAAGAGCGGGAGTTCTATCGCCACCGGGCCTCGAACGAGTGGATCGAGGCGCTGGCGCCGCTCGGCACCGACGAGCACAAGCCATTCCTGGAGACCGCCCCGGTCCTGATCGCGGTCTTCGCCGAGAAGTACGGCTCCCGCCCCGACGGGTCGCGGTTCGCCACCTACTACGCCACCGAATCGGTCGGTCTCGCGACCGGGCTCCTCATCGCGGCCGTGCATCACGCCGGGCTCGTCTCGCTCACCCACACGCCCAGCCCGATGGGCTTCCTGAACGAGATCCTCGGACGACCGAGGAACGAGAAGCCGTTTCTTATCCTCGTGGTCGGCTATCCGGCCGAGGATGCCGTCGTTCCCGATATCGGGCGGAAGCCCCTGGAAGAGATCGCGACGTTTCTCTGAGTCCACACCCCAGCGCCGGAGACGGATCCATGCCTCGACCCTCGACCCGCCACAAGCACGCCGTCCACGCCAGGCTCAACGTGCCCGAGCTGACGCGGGCCGGCTCGAGCCTCCGGCTTGAGATCTACGCCGAGGATGAGAAGATCGGCACCATGGTCATCGGCCGGGGGTCCCTCTTCTGGCGGGGCGGCAAGCGGCAGAAGCAGATCCAGATCGACTGGAGCCGCTTCGCCCAGATCATGGACATGATGGCGTACGAGGATTGAGGCGCTCCGGAAAGGCCGCGGGGCGGAGCATTCTCTCTCAGACCGACCATCGCCCCTATCCTCTCCCGCGCGGTCCCTGGATCATGGCACAGCGCTGGCACGATCTGCTGTTCGCGCACTGGGAGATCCCGCCGCGCGCGCTCGGCAGGACCATCCCGGCGCCGCTCGAGCTCGATCTCTTCGAAGGATCGGCGTGGATCGGGATCATTCCCTTCACGATGAGCGGGGTGCGGCTCCGCGGGACGCCCTCCCTGCCGGGGCTCAGCGCCTTCCCCGAGCTCAACGTTCGGACGTACGTCCGGTACGGGGATCTGGCCGGTGTCTACTTCTTCTCTCTCGACGCGGGGAACGCGTGGGCGGTGGCCGCCGCCCGCCGGTGGTATCGGCTGCCCTACTTCCGCGCCCGGATGGAGGTGCATCGCCAGGGGCAGGAAATCGTGTACAGGAGCCACCGCACACATCGCGGCGCGGCGCCAGCGGCACTGAAGGTCCGCTATCGGCCGACGGGAAAGGCGTCGCTGCCCGCACCAACATCTCTCGACCGCTGGCTGGTCGAGCGCTACCGGCTCCTCACGGTCAGCGAGGGCCGCGTGCTGGCCGCCGAGATCCACCACCCCCCGTGGCGCCTCTGCCCCGCCGGGGTGGAGTTCCGGGTCAACACGATGACGGAGGGTTTGAATATCGAGCTGCCGGCCAGCGAGCCACGGCTGGCCTTCGCTGGGCACCAGGACGTGATCGTCTGGGCGCCACGGGAGGCAGAGTCGGCGCTGGACGCCTGACGTAGATCATGGTAGGCGGAGGGCCTTGGCACGCTCGCAGCTAAAGCCAAGCCGTCGCTGTGTATTTGCAAAGTTTACATTACGACAGTAAAATTGCTTTACAAATGCACAGCACAGCCAACCCCTTTCGGATTCATGGCACGGTCACCGGCTCCTATTTCGCGAACCGCGAGGCGGAAGTCGAGCGAATCGCGAGGGCCCTGGACGAGCCCGGTTCGAAGGTGCTCGTCTACGGACCTCGCCGGATGGGCAAGACATCCGCCATCCGCGTGGCCATCGAGCGGGTGGAGCAAGAGGGCGGTCGGGCCTTTCTTGCCGACCTCTCCACGGCCAGCACGGTTGCCGACATGGCGAACCGGATCCTCGAAGCCGCGGCGCGCACCCTCGGGAAGCGCTGGAAAGATCTCCCCACCGAATTCGTTCGTCGGCTCGGTGTGAGCCTGCGCATGGAGCCTGACCCGGGGACCGGACTGATTCTCCCGTCCCTCGATCTTCGACTCCGAAGTGCGCCAGTCGAGGATCAGAGGCGGACGCTCGGCCAAGTGCTCGATGTCCTGAACCAGCTCGCCGAATCTCGAAAGCACTCCCTCGGGGTCGTTCTGGACGAGTTTCAGGAGATCCATCGCTTCGGCGGTGAGGAGGCAGAGTGGCATCTGCGCGGAGTCATCCAGAACCACGATCACATGGCGTACATTCTGGCGGGCTCCCACGAGCACCTCGTTCGACGGATGCTCGGAAAGGGCCGCGCGTTCTATCGCCTCCTCGATCCCCTGCCGTTCGGACCGATCGACCCCGTCACGCTGGCGCGCTGGATCGACGAGCGGATGTCGGAAGCGGGTCTGGAGGCACAAGCGGGGGACCGCTGTGTTCACCTGGCCGGTCCGCGAACCCGCGACATCGTTCAGCTCGCTCGGAAGACGTACGACCTCGCCTCGACCAGGGGAACGGCTGGTCCAGACGACGTGTATCGGGCGTTCCGGGAGGTCGTCGAGGAGGAGGACGAGCTCATCCGGACTCTTTGGGAGGGCCTCACATCGCAAAGTCAGAACGTGCTTCGCGCCGCGGCGGGCAGCGCCCAGGGGCTGACCACGGCTGCCACGATGGAGCGCTACTCCCTAAGGAGCAGTGGGACCACGAGCAACGCCGCAAAGTCACTCGTGGCCGACGGTCTCCTGGTCAAGACGCGCTCGGGCTATGCCTTCGACAGCCCCTTCGTCCGCGGGTGGGTCGTTCTCCACACACTACCCGATGTCGGAATCCATCTCGACCTGACGTCACCGCCGGTGGAGCCGTGAGGGATGCGGCAAGGCACCAGCAGATCGGCTACATCGACCGGCTCGCTTCAATGGGGCCGCGCTCCTGGGAGCGCGGAAACGCGCGTGTCCCGAGAGTCGAACGCGAGAGAAGTTAGGCTTCAATGGGGCCGCGCTCCTGAGAGCGCGGAAACGTGGTGGACGGGTCCGAGCGGCTCGTCTTGGGCTAGCTTCAATGGGGCCGCGCGCCTGAGAGCGCGGAAACTCGAGAGTGGGCTGGCGCTGCCCGCCATGACTCTCGGCTTCAATGGGGCCGCGCTCCTGAG
>JBOHRW010000194.1:0-2412 GCA_050732935.1 Gemmatimonadota bacterium | reverse complement strand
AGAAGAGCGATGCGCTTCATTGGGCCTCCTGTGGATCCGGGGCCGCGGCCCAGATCTCGAAGTCCCCTGATAGCCCGCCGGACCGAAAAGCGTTCCCGGGGCGACTCCTCTTGCAGTCAGCGACCCGCTCCTCCTATCCTCCTCCATGCGCGTCGCGCCAATCCTGAACATCGGGGCAAAGCTGCTTCTGGTCGCGCTCCTGCTCTTCGCCGTCGCCAATCCGGACATCGGGGAGCTTGATCGCGGGGCTCGTGACCGGTCGAATTGCGGCCAGACGGTAGAGCCTCCCTCTGGACCGGAGACGGCTTCTCCTGTTCAGGCCGCGATCACTCGAAAACATCGACGCGGGCGTCGCTGGTGACACGCAGGACAGCGTCCTGACGGAAGCGCCGGCGGTACTCCCCGGCGATTGCGGCGATGGCGGAGTCGGCCTCGGCGCTCGCCGGGTGAACGATCTCGATCACCATGACCGGCTCCTCGACGAGAGCTCCCCGCGGATCGGTCCATTGACCCTCCGCGTGCCAAGCCGTAAAGCCTTCGGGAAATCTCGGCGTAACGACCTCCTCGAGAAAGATCTCCCACTCCTCCTCGGAGACGGACCCGCCGCCCGGTATCGCGCGGCCGAGGAACAGTCGATCGGCGACCATCGTCTGAACCGTCGGATCCACCGACGGAGCGGACGTGCCCCGGGAGCCGGCGCAGCCTGCAAGGACGAAGAGCCAGACGAAGACCACTCGCCGCCCGGCCCTGCGTGCGGAAGAATGACGCCCGCCCACGGTCGCAGCCGCCGTTGTTCATCGGGCCGCGAATTGCTCCGCGTCCTCCGCAGCCTCTCCACCCGGCTCCGCCTCCTGCTGGCGGCGCCACATCTCGGCGTAGACGCCACCGCGCGCGAGGAGCTCCCCCTGGCGACCGCGCTCGACGATCCGGCCCGCCTCCAGGACGACGATCTCGTCCGCGTCGACGACGGTCGAGAGCCGGTGCGCGATGACCAGGGTCGTCCGGCCGCGCGCCACCTCGTCCAGGCTCGCCTGGATCTCCTTCTCGGTCCGAGTGTCGAGGGCGGATGTCGCCTCGTCGAGCATGAGGATCGGCGGGTCCTTGAGCAGCGTGCGGGCGATCGCGACCCGCTGCTTCTCGCCCCCCGAGAGCTTCAACCCGCGCTCGCCGACCCGCGTCTGGTAGCCTTCGGGAAGTCCGGCGATGAAGTCGTGGAGTCGCGCCAGACGCGCCGCCCGCTCCACTTCGGCGGGGGTCGCCTCCGGCCGTCCGTAGGCGATGTTGTAGTAGATCGTGTCGTTGAAGAGCACCGTGTCCTGCGGCACGATTCCGATCGCCGCCCTCAGGCTCGACTGCGTGACGCGTCGGATGTCCTGGCCGTCGATCTCGATCGACCCCGCGTCGACGTCGTAGTAACGAAACAGGAGCCGTGAGATCGTCGACTTCCCGGCGCCGCTCGGGCCCACGATCGCCACCCGCTTCCCCGGCTGGACCCGGAACGTCACCCCTTCCAGGATCCTGCGGTCCCGATCGTACCCGAACGCGACATCCTCGAACGCCACCTCACCACGCGTCGCCTCGAGTGGCCGTGCATCCGGCGCGTCCTCCACCTCGACGTCCTCGTGCAGCAGCGCGAACATGCTCTCCATGTCGATCAGCGACTGCCGTATCTGGCGGTAGACGAAGCCGAGGAAGTTGAGCGGCTGATAGAGCTGGATCAGGTACGTGTTCACGAGCACGAAGTCGCCGACCGTAAGCCCGCCCGCGGCCGCCCCACGGGCCGCCATCAGCATGACGAGGGTGAGGCCGCCCGCGATGACCAGCCCCTGCCCGATGTTGAGCACCGACAGCGTCGTCTTGGTCTTCACGGCGGCCCGCTCGTAGCCCTGCAGAGCACGGTCGAAGCGCGCCGCCTCGTAGGCCTCGTTGCCGAAGTACTTGACGGTCTCGTAGTTCAGGAGCGCGTCGACCACCCGCGCGCTGGCCTCGGTGTCCGTCTCGTTCATCGTGCGGACGAACTTCGTGCGCCACTCGGTGACCGCGATCGTGAAGGCGATGTAGACGGCGATCGTGACGAACGTCACCGCGGCGAAGCTCGCCGAGTAGAATCTCCACAGGATGCCGCAAACGAGCGCGATCTCTACCAGGGTCGGGAGGATGTTGAAGAGCATGAACGAGAGCAGGAACTCGATCCCGCCGGTCCCCCTCTCGATCGCCCGCGCGACACCCCCGGTGCGCCGATCGAGATGGAAGCGAAGCGAGAGGCGGTGGAGGTGGCCGAACGTCTCGAGCGCCACCCGGCGGATCGCGCGCTGACCCACCTTGGCGAAGAGCGCATCCCTGAGCTCGGCGAAGGCGGCGGACGCGACCCTCACGACCCCGTAGCCGACGATGAGCGCCACCGGCACGACG
>JBOHRW010000193.1:0-11587 GCA_050732935.1 Gemmatimonadota bacterium | reverse complement strand
CCGCGGCCCCTGCGCATCACGCCGTCCAGGCTCCAAGGGCCGGCGCCATTGCCGGCCAGAAAGATCCAGACACACATGTAGAGTAGCGCCAGCTCCCCGCCGCTCAGGTAGGGGACGATGTGGCGCGGCAGGTGGGCCTGGACGAACGCGATGAGCATCTCCAGAGCCAGGATGATCGCCACCGGGCGCGTAAAGAGTCCGAGGAGGATGAGGAGCCCGCCGAAGACCTCCAGAACGCCGGCCAAACCCATCTGCGAGAAGAGCGGCGCGGAACCGCCCGCCTCACCCATCCCACCGAACCAGCCGAAGAGCTTGGGCATCCCGTGCATGCAGAACAGGGTACCGGCGCCGATCCGCAGGATGGCATGGGTGACGCCGGCTATGCCGGTCCGCTCGCCCACGTGGGTCACGGTGGAGTACGTCATGTGCTCCTCCTTGATCGAGTAGAGATGGGTTGGCGGCTTGGCCGCGGGGATACGACCTATCCACTGGGACGAAGGATCCAGATCGGGCCTTCAAAGACAAAGTTTCGAGATCCGCGGCCTTCGAAGAAGGAAGCGAGCTCCCGTAACAGCCATCCTCGCACCTCGTCGATGCCCTCCTCGCCCTCTTCGACGGCCGCGATCACGTTAGTCTGCGTCACGAGGTAGTCAACGAGCCGTTCTCTCGTGAAGTCCACAAGGTTCTGGTACTCGTCACGGCTTTCGCACCGGAACCCCGGCTCGACGTTCTCCCCGGGCGCGAAATCCACGGGAGACCTGGGTGGGTAGGGGTATCTCCTCCAGTAGATGTCTCGCATCCATTGGCCGATGCTCTCGTCCTCACCGTCTTCCGTCCTGCCGGCGATGAAGTTGTCGTAGACGACGAGAAGACCGGTACGACCGAGAATGCGCAGGGCTTCAGTGAGGAATCGCTCCCGGTCGAGCCAGTGGAAGGCCAACGAGACGGTCAGCAGGTCGAACGAACCGGTCCGAAACGGCAGCTCTTCTGCGCGGCGACTGACTCGCTCACGAAGTGGTTTCGCATGCGGGTAACCTCGCCGATTACCCGTCCGGGCTTACTCCTCGGACGACGTCAACACGAGGGATCGGCCAGCATCAAAATGGCCGGCTCTATTGCGTGGCCGGCACCTGCTCGACCGGATAGCCGAGCTCGGTAAGGCGCCGGCGGTCGCGGTCGATGCGCTCGGCGTCCGCGGATGTGCGAAACGGCCCGACCCGTACGCGATAGAACCCGCGCCCGTCCACGACCGCGATCTGGACGGACGAGTTGAAGTCGTCCTCCTTGAGCCGTTTGGAGAGGTCGGCCGCGCGTGTGGCGCTCGTAAAGGCCCCGACCTGGAGGTAGACGATGTCCGCGTTTCCTCCGCCGGGTCCGAACTTAGCGGGGGGCCCGAGCTCCTCGGATGGCTCGATGGGACGCTCCTCGGCGGGCCGCTCCAGGACCTCTCGCTCGGGGGCGGCCTCGGCGGTTTGCTCCGCCACCGGATCCTCGGCGGGTCGCTCCACGGTGACCTCCGCCGTGGGGGCCGCCTCCGCGGCAGGCTCCTCCGGCGGCCCTTCCGTCGGTCGCCCTTCGCCCCGCCCCACGCCCTCCGGCGCGGCGGCGACCGGATCGGCGACCGCGATGTCCTCGAACTCTTCCTCGCGCGGTGCCTGCTGCTCGCCGGCAGGGTCGGCATCCGGGGTGGGCTGGGCCGTCGCCTCGGCGTCCGCCTGAGGCAGGGCGGCCGCCACGGGCGGCAGGTCGATCGGAGCCGATTGCTCCGCGCCCTCCTCGGCCGGCTGACCCTCGTCGACACGCGCCTCGTCCCCGAGCGGCAGATTCTCCGCGCCGGGAGCCCCTTCGCCGGGCTGCCGCTCCCCGGCCGCAGACGCCACCGCCGGGGGAGGCGTCTCCACACCCCTGGACGCCAGCACCTGCCGGGCGTCCGCGGCTTGCGGGGAGTCGGGGTAGTCGAGGGTCAGGAGGGTGTAGTACTGCATCGCTGTCTGCTCGTCGCCGGCCTCGGCATGTGCCCGCGCCAGCCAATGCGCGTACTCGGCGGCCAGAGCGTCCCGCTGACCCATCGAGATCTCGCGCGGTAGCTCGCTCGCTTTGACTCGGGCAAAGCCCTCCTCGAAGGTCGAGACGGCGGCCCTCGGATCGCCGGCGGCGAACCGGGCCTGTCCGATCCACAGCGCGACCTCGGGCTGGTAGCGGCTGACCGGATAATTCTGGCGAAGCTGCTCGAACTGCTGGATGGCGAGATCGGGCCGGCCCTCGACCATATTCAGCAGGGCCAGTCGGTGGAGCGCATCGTCGGCGACCGGCGATGCCGGGAACTCGTCGACGATGATCTGATAGTGACGGCCCGCCACAGCCGCGTCCGGCTCCATGAGCGCGATGTAGTAGAGCGCCTCCGCCTGCGGCATGCGCGCTGCCCCCGTCAGGTTCGAGGTGGCGTCGAGGTAAGCCCACAGCTTCTCGCGCGACTCCTCGAAGTTCTGGCGCTCGAAGGCACGGCGACCGTCCTCGAGGAGCTCCCCGGGATCATCCTGAGCGACGGCGGCCCCCGGCAGCAGGAAAGCGCCGGCGAGCAAGGCGACCGTCACGCCGCCTGCGAAGCGGGTCTTCCAAAGCGGTCGTTTACGCGGCATTCAGAATCTCCACTAGATGTCTATCCATCACGAATCGCTCCCGATGTCCGGTCGATTTGAGCATGCGGTCGGCGTCGGCCAGGAGGTCCAGCGCCCGGGCGATCGACTCGGGCGTGTGTCGGCGAGCCTGGTCGGCGAGCCCCTTCGCCATCGCGTACCAGGATCGCCCGGGGAGGGACTCCATGATCCGGCGCGGATCGCTCGAGCCGGTCTCGACGGCCACGCCGAGCCGGCAGAAGTGGGTCGCGAGGAGCGGCACCAGGCGATACGCGCTCTCGCCGGAGTCGATGAGCCGGCCGAGGAGCCGGAACGTCTTCTCCCGATCACCCGCCCCGACCGCGTCGCACCATTCCCACACGGTTCCAATCGTGCCGCCCGTGCAGACGGCCTCGACGTCTTCGATGGTGATCGTGTCCGTATCGCCCACGTAGAGCGCCACCTTCTCGAGCTCGGCGTAGAGCGGCTGGAGCTCCGCGCCGAGCGCGGCCAGCGCGCGGGCGGCATCCCTTTCGAGCCGCTTGCCGAAGTCGGCTCTGGCACGGCTGGCGAGCCAGCGCTCGTAGTCGAAGTCGACCTGCCTGGAGCGGGGCGACTTGCGTGGGAGCTCGCAGACGATCCTGAGCCCACGCTTCTCCCAGATCTGGTAGAGGTTCCCCCGCATGCTGGAGCCCCCGGTCCCGATCAGGCACAGGCTCGCGGGGGATTCGTCGAGCGTCTCCTTGATCCGGTCGCGGATGGCCGCGGGCACAGCCGGGATTCCCTTCAGCACCACGACCCGCCGATCGTTCATGAGGGGCGGCGTGCCGACCAGGGTCTCGTAGTCGGTCTCGGTCAGCTCGGCGGCGTCGCGCGTCTCGAGGTCGAAGGCCTCGGAGCCGGCCACCGTGGTCACGCGCTCGAGAACCGACTGCACCACCTTGTCGCGGAGATAGGTCTCGTCGCCGGCGATCAGGATCGCCGGGACGTCGAGCTTCGTCGCCGTCGGATCGGTGAGGAACGTGTCGGCCTGGATCTTCGGCATCGAGGCGCTCGAACCGGCGTCAGGATGTGGGTGTCGATGAAGCTCGCCGGCGAAGGTATCGGCCACCGAGCGGAGGTGTCAACGATAGCTCAAGGGATGCGCAGCGCCGCCTCGGCGACCCAGGCCGCCGGCATGATGGAAGCCGTGCGATAGATGGTGACGGGGGGTCGCCGAGGCGGCCATCCGCCGAACCCGCCCGTCGGCACGACGCCGCTGATGTCGTTCACGCTGATGACGCGGACCTCGCGGCGCGGCACCACGGGGAGCCGCTCGATCTGGAGTCCCGCCTCGCTGGCCACCGTCCGGGTGGGGCGCCGCGGCGGGCTCGTTACCCGTTCGCGTTCGACCGGCGCCAATTGAGGCAGCGCGGCCGGGATCACGCTGGCCCATGACGCGGGTGGCACGGCGGCCTCCGACGCCGGCTCCACTGTCCGGCTGGGCCCGGCGCGGAAGTCCAGGCCAGCGGGGGAAACGAAGACCAGCATCGCCAGGACCGCCATCACGAGGACCGCGCCGACGCCGCCGCGGAAACGCCTCGGGGCGACCGTGCGATCTCGATCGGCGTCTGCGAGCGCCGGACGGATGTCTCCGCCCAGCCGTTCGAGGACGCGCTCGTACAGCCCCCAGGCCGGGACCGGGGCGTTCGCCTCCCGATAGACGGCGATGCCCTTGCGGTAAGCCTTCAGATGGCGGAGGCAGGCTTCGCAGCAGTCGAGATGGGCGATGAGCAGGCTCCGCCGCCCCGGATCGAGCGACCCGTCGACGAAGCTCGAGAACTCGTCGAGAAAGTCTCGGCAAGGCCCCCGGGAGATCGGCATGATGCAAATCCGTTCAAATAGTCCAGAAGTGACGTGAACCCGATGTCACCTCTGCATACAGCCGGCCCGACGTAAGGTTCCAGACGGTCGGACGGGAGAGATTTCCTGTGGGTCTGGTAGGGAGGTCCCGGGGGGCCGGTCGACCCTAGAGGTCAGGGTCTTACTCGAGCCACGGCTCGATGATCTGGGCGAAGCGGTTCCGGGCGCGGTTTAGCCGCGACTTGACCGTGCCGAGCTGGGTATCGGTGATCTCGGCGATCTCCTCGTACGACTTCCCCTCGATCTCGCGGAGGATGAAGACCTCGCGATGATGCTCCGGCAGCTGCTCGGCCGCACGCTCCACCAGGTCCTGGAGCTGGCGCTTCCGGAACAGATCGTCCGGACGCATCGAGGAGTCCTCGAACTGGAGCGGCCGGTGATCGTCATCCCACCTCGATGTCAGGGTCTGGAAAAGGACGAGCGGGTTGCGGGACCGGTTGCGGAGCTCGTTCTTGGCCAGGTTCGAGGCGATGGTATAGATCCACGTCGAGAACTTCTTCGACGTGTCGAATCGATGGATGTGCCTGTACACCCGGATGAACGTCTCCTGGGCCAGGTCGTAGGCCCGCTCGCGGTCACCGATCGAGCGTTGGATGAAGTTCACGATGCGTCCCTCGTACCGCCCGACCAGCTCCCGGAAACACGTCCCCTCGCCGTCGAGATAACGCTCGACCAGCTCGGAGTCGGTCAGCTGTCTTGCTTCGACCTCGGTGGTTCGGACACGCGTCTGGCTCATCGAGATCCCCCGGCCTGAGTTCCCTGCAATGGATTAGACGATCTTGCGCCCTCTCTATGGGCAGGGTGTGTGCCACTCCGTTTTGAGGCGCGAAAACTATAAATAAATATAGCCAAATCTGTCCGTTCGTCAACGGTTCCGCCGGACTGTCCGGAGGCCACCTGTACCCTGGATAGGACGGGGAAAGTGGCCCTTTGGGTTGGAAGGTAAAAGCCGTTTTCGGGAGGCGAGGTTCGATCGATCGCCCGGCGGATCACTCCGCCAGCGCGACTTCCTCCTCGTACATCGTCCCGATCAGATCCGCGTACTTCTCTTCGATGACGCGGCGCTTGACCTTGAGGGTGGGGGTGAGCTCGCCGGCGCCGATCGTGAACTCCTCGGGGACGAGGCGGAACTTCTTCAGCGTCTCGTAGGAGGCGAGCCCGCGGTTCAGATCGGCCAGCTCCTCCTCGTAGAGCTCCTGGACGGGCTCGGCCTGGAAGAGCGCCTCCATGTCGGCGGGATCGAGGCCTCGCTCGCGGGCGAAGGCCTCGAGGTTGTCGAAGTTCGGCACCAGGAGGACCGACGCGTACTTGCGCTTGTTCCCGACCACGACCGCCTGGCTCACGTACTTGGACGTCTTGAGCTCGTTCTCGAGCGGCTGCGGCGCGATGAACTTGCCGCCCGACGTCTTGATCAGATCCCGCTTGCGGTCGGTGATCTTGAGGAATCCTTCCTGGAGGAGCCCGATGTCGCCGGTCCGGAACCAGCCGTCCTTCGTCATCACCTCGGCGGTCTTCTCGGGCAGGTTGTAGTAGCCCTGCATGACGTTGGGCCCCCTGACCAGGATCTCGCCATCCCCACCCGGCCGCTCGGGATCGGGCTCGATCCTGATCTCGACATTGGCGATCGGCGGCCCGACGGTTCCGAAGCGCATCTTCTCGAACGTGTTGACGGCGATGACCGGACTCGTCTCCGTCAGGCCATAGCCCTCGAGGATCGGCAGCCCCGCCGCGTAGAAGAACTTGGCGATCACGGGCGCGAGCGGGGCGCCGCCCGAGCAAAAGAACCGAAGCCTTCCCCCCATCCGCTCGCGCAGCCTGGCGTAGACGAGCCGATCGGCGAGCCGATGCTTCCATCGGAGGAGCGAACCGGCCCCCTCGCCGTCGACCTCCTTTTCCGCGTACTCGATCCCGACCCTCCGTGCCCAGAAGACGAGTCGCTTCTGGAGCCCACCGGCGTCGGACGCCTTCTGGAGCACACCCGCATACATCTTCTCGTACAGCCGCGGCACGCTGGTCATCACGGTGGGGCGGATCTCGCCCATGTTGTCGAGCACCCGGTCGACCGACTCCGCATACGCGATCGTGACGCCGGCGTGGATCATGATGTAGTAGCCCGCCGTGCGCTCGAAGCTGTGGGAGAGGGGCAGAAACGAGAGATGGACGTCCTCGGCCCGGATGGGGAGCGACTTGAGCGAGTCGATCACGTTGGATACGAAGTTCCGGTGACTCAGCATGACGCCCTTCGGTCGACCCGTCGTCCCCGACGTGTAGAGGATGGAGGCCGTGTCCTCGGGATCGATCGCCGCGATCCGCTGGTCGAGCGCATCGGGGCTCCCCTCCCGCGCCCGGCGGCCGCGCTCGACGAGGCTCCGGGCGGTATGGACGTCGGGGTCCTCGCTCTCGATGGGATCCAGCGTCACGATGCACTCGAGGTCCGGGCAACGGTCGCGCACCTCGAGCACCTTGGCGAGCTGATCCTGGTCGGAGACGACGCAGGCGACCGCGCCGCTGTCCTCGAGGATGAACTGGATCTCGTCGGGGGTGAGCGAGGTGTAGATCGGGACCGACCAGGCGCCGGCCGAGAGGATCGCGAGGTCGGCGAACGCCCAGCCCGGACGGTTCACACTGAGGAGCGCCACGCGCGTCCCCGGGCCCACACCGAGGTCGATCAGCCCGTGGGCTGCGTGGTCCACCTCCTCGAGCAGCTCGGGAGCCGGAATCGAGACGTACTCGCCCCCGGCCTTGTACATCATGATCGGCCGGCAGTGGTAGCGCGTGACGGCCTGGCGGAAGAGCTCGGGGATCGTGCGTGGATCGGGCATGGGAATGGGCATGAAAGTACATCATAAAGGGTCCGGGAGATAAGTTGCGCCCATGCGCGCGGCCGAAGTCGCGGATGTCCTAGAGGAGATCGGGCGTCTTCTCGATTTCAAGGGCGAGAACCCGTTCAAGGTGCGGGCCTATCTGAACGCGGCCCGCGCGCTGGCCGAGCTGGACGAGCCGCTGGAAGTGCTGGTCGCCGAGGGCCGTGTGCGGGAGATCGCGGGGGTCGGGACGGCCATCGCCGACAAGATCGAGGCTTACGCGGAGACGGGGTCGATCCCGCTCCTGGATCGCCTCCGTCAGGAGATCCCCGCCGGGGTGCTGGAGCTCCTCGCCGTGCCGGGGCTCGGGCCAAAGCGCGCACGCGCGGCCTTCGAGAGGCTCGGGGTCGCCTCGCTGGACGATCTGGAGGAGGCGGCCGCCTCGGGCCGTCTGGCCGAGGTCCCCGGCTTTGGCGAAAAGACCGCGAGGACCGTGCTCGCGAGCCTGGACCGCGTCCGCGAGTACACGGGCCGCTGGCTCGCGGCCGAGGCACGGCCGCTCGCGGAGCGGCTGCTGGAGTCCCTGCGCGAAGATCCCGCCGTGGCGCGATCGGAGATCGCGGGTGGCCTCCGGCGCGCCTGGGAGACCGTACACGACATGGATCTCGTCGCCGCGGCCGACGACCCGGCGCCGGTCGTCGAGCGCTTCGTCGCGCTCCCGCCGGTGGCCGGCGTCGTGGGGCGGGGCGACACCAAGGTCTCGGTCCGGCTGGCGGGTGGCATGCCCGCCGACCTTCGCGTCGTCGAGCCCACGGCGTTCCCGTTCGCGCTGCAGTACTTCACCGGCAGCCAGGCGCACAACACCAGGCTCCGGGGGCTCGCGAAGCGCCGCGGCTTGAAGCTCAACGAGTACGGCCTGTTTCGCGGGGATGGGACGAGCCTCGATTGCGAGGACGAGGCGGCCCTTTACCGGGCACTCGGGCTCGCCTGGATCCCGCCCGAGCTGCGCGAGGATCGGGGTGAGATCGAGGCCGCCCTGGCGGGCGAGTTGCCGACGCTCATCGAGCAGAAGGACCTGCGCGGCGTGGTTCACGTCCACACGAAATGGAGCGACGGACGGGCGACGATCGAGGCGATGGCCCGCGCGGCGCAGGAGCGGCGCTACGAGTACCTCGTGGTCTGCGACCACAGCCGCTCGGCGGCCTACGCTGGCGGCCTGGACGCCGAGCGTCTGCTGGCCCAGCGCGAGGAGATCGAGCGGGTGAACGCGGAGCTGGACGGCTTCACGGTGCTGGCCGGCTGCGAGGTCGACATCCTGGCCGACGGGGGCCTGGACTTTCCCGACGACGTTCTGGCCCGGCTCGACGTCGTGGTGGGCTCGGTCCACAGCCGGCTGGGACTGCCGCGCGAGGAGCAGACCGTGCGCTACCTGCGCGCCATCGAGAACCCGTGGCTCGACATCCTGGGGCACCCGACCGGGCGGATCCTCAACCGCCGGAGCGGCGCCGACCTCGAGATGGAACGCGTGCTGGACGCCGCCGCCGAGCACGGCGTCGCGCTGGAGGTCAACGTCGACCCCCATCGGCTGGACCTCGACTGGCGTTGGCACCGGGCCGCCGTCGAGCGCGGGCTCCGCCTCTCGATCGACCCCGACGCCCACGGCCCCGAGACGATCGACTACCTGGAGCAGGGGATCGGGATTGCCCGCAAGGGAGGGTTGACGCGGGAGGACGTGCTGAACGCGCTTCCGGTGGAGGCGTTCCGGGCGGCCCTCCGGCGGAACCGGGGGTAGCCCGACCCTACAGCTCATGAGCCTCCCCCACATCCTCCTCGGTCTCCTGCGCGACCCGGCCAGCGGCTACGACCTCAAGGACGCGTTCGAGCGTGGCGCTCGCCATTTCTGGTCCGCGGAGCTGAGCCAGATCTACCCGACCCTCAAGCGCATGGAGACCCGGGGATGGCTGACGAGCGTCACCGAGCCGTCAGATCGCGGGCCGGACCGACGTGTCTATACGCGGACCCCGGCGGGCAGGGAGGCGCTTCTTCGATGGCTGCGGAGCGGCCCGGTGGTCGGCACCGAGCGCTTCGCGTACCTGGCCCAGCTCGCGTTCATGGACGAGCTGGAGAATCCCCAGGAGTCGCTCGACTTCATGCGCGCCCTGAGGGCCCGCCTGGCCGCGTGGAGGGCCGAGCTCGTGGCGATCGAGACCGGGGCGTTTGCGACCGTGCCCGGGTTCCCGGACGAGCTCCCCGCCGATGTCTTCCACGACAACGCCGCGCTCCGCATGTGGCTCCGCACCCTGGCCGCCAAGCTCGAGTGGTGCGACGAGACGATCGCCCGGCTCGAGGGGCGTCTCGCCGCCGACAGGAAATCGGGGAATGGCGGGTCGATCGCGACCGATCGCCGCCATTCCCCCTCTTCACAGGAGAGCTGACGATGTTCACACTCTACCGGATCCTGCTCGGGTTCCACGTCGCGGCCGGATTCCTGGGGCTGGTGGCGTTCTGGGTCCCCGTGTTCGCGCCCAAGGGAGGCACGGCCCACGTCCGTGCCGGGAAGGTCTTCCTCTATTGCGCATACGTGGTGGCCGGCACCGCGCTGACGATCGCGCTCCTCACGCTGGCGAGCCCGTTCGGCACGCACCCCGGGGCCCGCCCCGACGATCCGGCGCGGATGGGCGCCGCGCTGACCGAGCTGCGCTTCATCGAAGCGTTCCTGGGCTACCTGGCGATCGTCACGTTCGCCACCGTCTGGCACGGCGTGCGGGTCATGCGCACCCGGCGCGATCGGACGCCGCTCCGGACCTCCTTCCACACGGCGGTCGGCGTGATCGCGATCCTGGCCGGGGCTGGGGTTCTCGTCCTGGGTCTCACGTTCGACCAGCAAGCCAGGTGGGTTCTCCTCGCTCTCTCGCCTATCGGCTTCCTCGTCGGCTCCGGGATGCTGCGCTACGCCCGCGGCGAGCGGAAGGAGAGGATGGCCCACTGGTACGAGCACCTGGGATCCATGCTGGGGAGTGGGATCGCCTTCCACACGGCATTCCTGGTGTTCGGAGTCCGGCGCTTCATCGATTACGACCTGCCGGGGAGCGTGGCCCTGCTGCCGTGGATCGCTCCGTCGATCGTCGGGATCATCGCGATCACGATCTGGACGCGGCATTACCGGAAGAAGTTCGGAGACCTGCCACCGAAGGAAGCGAGCGGGGTCTGATCAGGGGATCAGCGGCAGCTTGATGTGGCGCGTTTTGGGCCTTACGGCACCACCAGCAACGATCGGATCCGCCGCCCGAAGTCCTCCTCGCTCCACGGGATCGCGAGCGGCTCCCATTTGTGGCCGCCGTTGGTCGAACGGTAGACGCCGCGATTGCTGGCGGCGTAGAAGACGCCGGCCTCCACCGGATCGACCGCCAGGATCGGCGCGGTCATCCCGATGGCCGGTGGGAGCCCGTCCGCGACCGGCTCCCAGGTCACTCCGCGCGCCCGGCGGTAGATGCGGGACTCCGCCCCACCGGGGTCATGGGCGAAGGTCGGGCCCGGCGAGGCGGAGACGAGGACCGTGTCGGGATCGCGCTGATGGACCGCCACGCTCCAGCAGTAGCGATCCTTGAGGCCCGCCTCCCACTGCCCCCAGCTCTCGCCGCCGTCGCGACTCTCGAAGTATCCGTCGCCCGCGGCGGCGTAGACGCGATCCTTCGCCTGGGAATGGGTCTCGATGCGATGGGCGTCGCGCGGCCCGTCCTCCTTGCGGTCCTCCCACGTTCGTCCGCCGTTCACGCTGCGGATCAGCGCCCCGGCCTCGATCGACACGTAGAGCCTTCCCGCCTTGTGCGGGTCGCACTCGATCCAGCGCACGTGATGGGTCCTGGGACGGGGGGGGAAGCTCCACTCGGAGGACGACGGGAGATCGTCGAGTCCCGGCCTGTCCTCCCACATCTCGCCACCGTCGTCGGAGACGAGGACGGCGCTCGGGTCGGTGCCCACGTAGACCAGCCCGTGAGCCGGCGTCTGCTCCAGGGCGCTGACCGCGATCGCCGTCACCCGCCCCCGCGGAAGCCCCTGGCCGACCCAGACCCAGGACTCCCCCGCGTCGTCGCTGCGCCAGACCCCGTTGCCGAACGTCCCGCAGTAAAGACGCGACGGCCTATTCGGATCGTTGGCCAGGCAGACTGGCGAGGCCTCGCGGAGGTGGGTCCGGATCGACCACTCCCTGTGCTCGCGGCCCTCCTCGACGAACGCCACCAGCAGGGCGTCGTCCCGGGCGATCAC
>JBOHRW010000192.1:0-4974 GCA_050732935.1 Gemmatimonadota bacterium | reverse complement strand
GCGCTGCCCCCCGTCGGTCGCAGTGGCGGCCACCCTCAGCGCGGCCCTCCTGTCGCTCTCCGCCGTCACCGCAACCGCCCAGGAGCGGGTCGAGCGCCTCTTCTATTACGTAGATCGCGAGGCCGCCTGGAAGAGCCTGTTCGAGCACATCGGCGAGATCTCCATCGTGGCCCCCGCCGCCTACTCGGTGGACGCGAGCGGGGTGGTCTGGGGGGCGGTGGACCCGCGGGTCCTCGCTCTGGCCGAGGAGCACGGGGTCGGCGTCGTTCCGCTGATCGTGAACCCGGGCTTCGACCAGGAGGAGCTCCACGCTCTGCTCCAGGACGATGCCGCCCGGCGCCGGACCATCGAGTCCCTGGTCGGCGAATGCCGGCGCCACGGCTACCACGGCATCCAGTTCGACTTCGAGAACCTGGCCCACGAGGACCGGGACGCCTACACCCGCTTCTACCGCGAGGCGGCCGAGGCGCTGCACGGGGCGGGATGCGAGATCTCGGTGGCCGTGGTCCACCGGCCGGAGGAGTTTCCGGGACCGACCCGCTACCACGGCTGGATGTTCGCCGACTGGCGGGGCGGCTACGACCTGGCCGCGCTGGCCGAGGCGGGCGACTTCATCTCCGTCATGACGTATTCGCAGCACACCCGGCGGACCCCGCCCGGGCCGCAGGCGGGGCTCCCCTGGGTGCGAGAGGTGGCGGAGTACTTCCTTCAGTTCGTGCCGCCCGGGAAGCTCTCGCTCGGGATTCCGCTGGGCTCGCAGCACTGGTATACCTCGTACGAGGAGCAGATCGATCCCGAGCTCGCGCGCTCCTACAGCGAGCAGGTGAGCTACGAATGGGGGCTGGGGCTCGCCGAGCGCCACGGCGCCACGCCCGTCTGGAGCGACGAGCAGCAGGTGGCCTACGCCTTCTACCCGGTGGGTGGCACGTTCGAGTGGATCTTTTTCGAGGACGCGCGGAGCTTCCGCGCCAAGCTCGGCCTGGTGGACGAGCTGGGCCTGCGTGGCTTCTCGGCCTGGGTGCTGGGACCCGAGGACCCGGCGCTCTGGGACGTCCTGGCCGAGCGTCGCGGGGCGGCCGCCCGGCGCTGAGCCCGCGGCGACCCCGCGTGGCGCCGTTTCTCGCCGCGGTGTTCGCGTTCGCGGTGCTGACGGCGCCCGAGGTGCCGGCGGCGACCGATCCCCCCGACTCCATCCCCGGCTTCGCCGTGACCTCGCTCGCCCGGCAGCGCGCGCTGGAGGCGCGCTTTCTCGCCGTGCCCTCCGCCGCCTCGGCGGCGCGGACCGCGGCCTGGCTCGCGGCGGAGCCGCATCTCGCGGGCACACCCGGCGCCGAAGCCCTCGCCGCCGCGCTGGCCGACACGCTGCGTGCGCTCGGCTTCCTGGTCGAGATCGAGCGCTACGACATCTGGATCCCCCACCCACGCCGGGTCTCGTTGGCGCTGGTGGAACGCGCCGGGCCGGCCGACGACGAGGTCGTGCGTCCGCTTCCCACCCGCCAGCCGGCGCGCCAGCCCGTGGCGCCCGCCGACTCGTTCCTCCTCCTGGGATGGAATGCCTACGGCGCGTCCGGCGCCGTGGAGGCCCCCGTCGTCTACGCCAGCTACGGCCTCCCCGAGGACTACGAGGCGTTGGAACGGGCAGGGGTCGATGTCGAAGGGCGTATCGTGCTGGCCCGCTACGGCCGCGCCTTCCGCGGCATCAAGGTGCGCGAAGCCGAGAGGCGTGGAGCGGCCGCCGTCCTCCTCTACAGCGACCCGGCCCAGAACGGCTACGCGGCGGGCGACACCGTGCCGCTCGGGCCCATGATGCCGAGCGACGCGATCCAGCTCGGCACGGTGAGCTATCTGTGGCGCTTCACGGGCGACCCGCTGACGCCGGGCCGCCCGGCGCTCCCCGGCGTCGAGGGGCTCGACCCTGAGGAGTCGCCGGTCATCCCGTCGATCCCCGTGGTCCCGATCTCGTACGGCGCCGCGCGGGAGATCCTGGAGGCGCTCGGCGGTGTCTCCGCCCCCGAGGGATTCGAGGGCGCGCTTCCGGTCGCGTACCGCATCGGGCCGGGGCCCGCCGTCGCGCGCCTCCTGGTCGAGCTCGACTACGAGCTCCGCCCGGTGTCGAACGTGATCGCCAGGATCCGCCCCGCGGACGGGCGGGAGCCCGGCGCGATGATCCTTCTCGGCAACCACTACGACGCCTGGCTCTTCGGCGGCGTCGATCCCCACAGCGGGACGACCGCGATGCTCGAGATCGCGCACGCGTTCTCCGCGCTGCGGGAGGGGGGCTGGACCCCGAGGCGCGAGATCGTGCTCGCCTTCTGGGGCGCCGAGGAGTTCAACGTGGCCGGCTCGACCGAGTGGGTCGAGGCCCATGCCGACGAGCTCCGCGAGCGCGCGATCGCCTACTTCAACGTCGACGTGTTCACGGCCGGGATCCTGGATGTCTCGGGATCCCCCTCGCTGGCGGATCATGTCCTGGCCGCGGCCGCGGCGGTTCAGGATCCCGTCACCGGCCGCCCGCTCGCCGAGCTGTGGATCGAGCGGCAACAGGAGGCGTGGGAGAAGCGTTGCGCCCGCACGACGGCGCCGGATGCGCTGGCCCGAGCCACGTGCCCGCCCTTCCAGCCGGGTCTCGGTCCCTTGGGAGCCGGCTCCGACTGGACCGCCTTCTGGCACTGGGCCGGCGTGCCGTCCCTCCAGTGGACGATGAACGGCCGCGGCTCCTGGGCCTCGTACCACTCGGCGCTCGAGGACTTCGCCTATCTGCGCGACTGGGGAGACCCCGGCTTCCAGCATACCCCGGTCTTCGCGAGCACGATGGGCCTCGCAGCCCTCCGCCTGGCCGAGGCCGACGCGCTGCCTTTTCGCTACACGCGTTACGCCGACCGGATCGAGGCCCACGTGGACGATCTCGAGCGGGCGATCCTCGAGGCGGATCCCTGGATCGCTCCGGCGGAGGACGCTGGGCCGACCGGGATCGACTCGCTGCGCGCCGCGCTCGCCGGGTTCCGTGACGCCGCCATGACCGTCGAAGCCGCCCAGGCGGAGGCGCTCGCCGAAGAGCCGCTCCCCGCTCGCCTGGCCGCGCTGGACCGGGCGCTCGCCGGGACGGAGCGCGCCCTGCTCGACCCCGGCAATCTTCCCGACCGGCCCTGGTACCGGCACACGATCTACGCGCCCGGACCGGAGTCGGGCTACGACTCGGTGCCGCTGCCCGCCGCCGCCCTGGCCCTGGCCGAGCGGGATTCCGCGGCGCTCCGGGGCGCCCTCGAGCGCATCACGGCCGCGCTCGTCCGCGCTGCGACGATCCTGACGGGGTCGGTCGGCCGTTGACGCGATGCCCCCCGGGCGCTAACCGTTGGCCGTCCCTGCCATCCACGGGAACCGCGCGCCGACCCCTCGACGAAAGGACTCGCCGCCATGGAGCTCCGCTGCCCGCAGTGCGGAACGGTGTACGACGTCAGCGCCTATTCGCCCGGCCACACGTTCGCATGCCAGTGTGGAAAGACGCTCGAGGTGTCCGCGGCGTCTCCGGGGAAGGCCGTCCCCCCGGTTCGCACGGCCGACCCGGGCCTGCCAGGCGTCGTAAAGGCCCTCGTCTTCATCGCCAACCTGTGCTTCAGTCCGCTCGCGGCGATCATCGCCCTCATCATCTGGTTCCTGATCCGCGACGACAAGCCCCGCACGGCCGACGATCTCTGCAAGTTCACCTGGATCCCGTTCGTCCTATGGATCCTGCTCGTGGGTCTCTACATGGTGCTGGTGGTCATGATGGGAGTGCTGGACGCGACCGGGTCGATGAGCCTGTGAGGATGGGCGAGACGGCCGTCGGGCGGACATCGGATGGGCGTCCGCCCATCCTGCGGCCGGGGCCGGGGCTTCGCACTCCCCTCGTCCTCGCGCTCGGGTGCCACGGCAATCCCGACCGCTGCCTGCAGGTGGCCGGTTGGCGCATGCCGGTCTGCGCGCGGTGCGTCGGGATCGTGGCGGGCAACCTGGCGGCGCTGCCCTTCTTCGCCCTGCAGGGGCTTCCCGGGACCGGCCCGATGCTGCTCGGAGCCGCGCTCCTGCTGCCGGCCGCGCTGGACGGCGGGCTCCAGGCGGCGACCCGCTATCGGAGCACGAACGGGCGGCGGATCGCGACCGGGCTGGCGGCCGGCTTCGGCCAGGCGCTGGTCGCGGTCGGCGTCCTCGCCGCGCTGCTGGGCCTCCCGACGAGCTGACCCGTGGCCTGGATCCGGACGATCGACGAGAGCGACGCGGAGGGTCCGCTGGCCGAGATCTATCGCCGGCTCCAGCGCGCCGACGGCGGGATGGATCACATCCTCAAGATCCATGGCCTCAACCCGCAGTCGCTCGCCGGCCACTACGAGTACTACCGGACGATCATGCGCGGCCCGTCACCTCTCTCCCGCGCCCAACGCGAGATGATCGCCGTCGTCGTGTCGGCCGTGAACCGGTGCCACTATTGACTGGTCCACCACGGGGCGGGTCTCCGTAGGCTCACGCGGGACGAGGATCTGGTAGCGGCGCTGGCCGACGACTACCGGAAGGCGACGTTGAGCGCCGCCAACCGGGCGATGCTGGATTACGCGGTCAAGCTGACGCGCGAGCCCTGGGCGATGGAGGAGTCCGACGTGTCGCGCCTCCGCCACGCCGGCTTCGAGGACGCCGCGATCCTCGACATCGTGCAAATCACGGCGTATTACGCCTACGTCAACCGGCTGGCGGACGGGCTCGGCGTCGAGCTGGAAGCGTACTGGGGAGAGGGTGCGTCGCCACTCGATTAGCGGTTTGTATTATTGTTGGCTTGTCGTAACTGTAATTTTCCTGCCCTCGTCATTCTTCGCCGATCGCGGCGAAGCCCGCTCGAGACCACACATCCTGGATAGAGGGCCGCCGCAGCGACCCGCGACGAGGTCCTCGAAGTAGAAGAAGTAGAGCTCGTCGAAGCCCCCCGCCGCGAGAACGGTCCTCGGC
>JBOHRW010000191.1:0-4744 GCA_050732935.1 Gemmatimonadota bacterium | reverse complement strand
CCCGCGATCCGGGCCACCGACCACGGCGTCCGGCACGGCGAGGCGGTGTACGAGGGGGTCAAGATCGTCGATCGGCGGCCGCTGTTCCTCGAGGGCCATCTGGAGCGGCTGGCGGCCTCCGCCCGGGCCCTCGACATCCGGATGCCGTGGGACGCGGAAGCACTGCGCCCGATCCTCTCCCGACTCCTCGACGGCAGCGGGCAAGCGACCGCCATGGCGCGGCTCTATCTCACGGCCGGATCCCCCGATGGCTCCCCGACCGAGCTGGCGTGGATCGAGCCCGTCCCCGGGTACGCGCGGCCTGATACACCCCCCTGGCGGGTGGCGTGCCACCCCGAGCGCATCGTCCCGTACCGGCCCGACATCAAGCACACGAACCGGCTCGCCCATGCCGTCGCCCGGCGGCGCGCCCGTGAGCGCGGGCTCGACGACGCGCTGCTCGTGCACCCGGACGGATGGGTGCTGGAGGGAACCGCATCGAACCTCTTCTTCTTCGAGGCGGGCACCCTTCACACGCCAGCCCTCGAATGCGGGATCCTGGCGGGCATCACCCGCGACGTGATCCTCGAGATCGCTCCGGGCGCGGGCTTCCGGACCGTGGAAGGCCGTTATCCCGCGGCCATCGTGACGGCCGCCGACGAGTGCTTCGCGACCTTCACCTCGGCCGGCATCAAGCCGATCTCGGAGGTCGACGGACGGTCGTTCCCGCCTCCTGTGCCGGGACCGCGAACGCGACGTCTGATGGAGACCTATGCGACAAGGGTGGAAGAAGTCCTCCGGCTCACCCCACCTCTCTGAGCGCCGGCTCGGGGTGGCGAGCCAGCCGCTTCCACCGGTCGTACATCCACAGCCAGTGATCCGGCTCCTCTCGAATCGCCGCCTCGAGCCGGACGTTGAAGACCTCGGCATCGGCCGCGACGGCACGGTCCGGATCGTCGAAAGGCGACAGCGGGAAAGGCTCGACCCGCCCCTCGTACCGGGCCCGGCCGACGCGTCGCGTGAAGATGGTGAACACCGGGGCGCCGACCAGGCGCGCCAGCTTGAAGGGTCCGACGTGGGTGCGTGTGGGACGACCGAAGAGGGGCGCAACGACGCCATCCCGCGAGTGGTGCGGCTCCTGGTCCATGATGATGCCGAGGGCGCCGCCGCTTCGCAGCCAGCCGAGCGCCGCCCGCACATCGTCGTGATCGATCGTGACCAACCCTGCGGTCTCCCGGGTCGCTCGCAGCCGAGCCCCCAAGCCCTCGTCCTTGGGCTCCTTGTACAGCGCCGCGAAGGGATGTCCCTGCGTCTTGACGCGCCGGCCCATCCATTCCCAGTTGCCATAGTGCCCGGAGAGCAGGATGACCCCCCGTCCCCGCGACAGCGCCTCGTCGAGCGCCGCGACGTTCTCCAGCCGGACCCGGCGCCGGATCTCCTCGTCCGTGTAGCGGTGACCGTGGAGCACCTCGACCAGCGAGTGCGCCATCTGGAGATAGCTGGCAAAGGCGAGCCGCCAGCGGGCGGGGGTCGACATCGCAGGATAGACGCGAGCGATGTTATCGAGAGCCGTGGAACGGCCGTGGGTGGCCATGAGGAGGACCGCGATTCCCGCAGCCGCCGGCTCGCCGAGTGGTCGCGGCAGGCTTCGAACGAGGTCCGCGGCCCAGGCGGCGAGACGGGCCTTCATTCGGATGCCCGTTCGAGTAGCGGGATTCTGACGATCATCGCGAGATCATCGCGGGAGAGGGGATCCGCGGCAAGCCCACCTGCTCCAGGACCTGGGTTGCGATCGAGAGCGAGTGCCCGGCCGAGGTGGCGGTCTCCCCCGTCAGGTCGGCCCAGTAGAGCGCGATCGTGCGCTGCTCCTCGGTCACGTTGTTCACGGTCTCGTAGACCTCGAGCGCCTGCTGGTAGAACTCGGACGACGGTGCACTGCCGCGTGTGATCGCCCTTTGTTATCTTACTCTTCCTTTTCGGAAAGCCCAGGCCATGGAGGACCGAGCCCCTGGCTAATCTCAGCAGGGCCCCACAGGATACGGTGACCCGCCTCCTCGCAGAGCTGCGGGGCGGAGACCGGGACGCGTTCGACGAGCTCTTTCCCCTCGTCTACGACGAACTCCACCGGGCCGCCCAGCGGCAGCGGCGGCGGTGGGAGGGGGACGAGACCCTAGACACGACTTCCCTCGTCCACGAGACCTATCTGAGACTCGTCGACCAGTCGGACCCGCATTGGCAGTCCCGCGCTCACTTCCTGGCCGTGGCCTCCAGGGCCATGCGTCAGATCCTCATCAACTACGCCAAGCAAAAGCGCGCCGCCAAGCGAGGTGGCCATGCCCGACCGGTCCCGCTCCATGAGATCGAGGCTGCCCTGAAGGGAGCGGAAGACCCATCCGAGGCGAGGGACGAAGCGCTGGTGGCGCTGGACGGCTCCCTCCGCCGCCTGGAATCCCTCGACGAGCGGCAGTGCCGGATCGTCGAGTGCCGGTTCTTCGGGGGCATGACGATCCAGGACACGGCCGAGGCGCTCGGTATTTCGCCCGTTACGGTCAAGCGTAGCTGGGCGACGGCCCAGGCCTGGCTCTATCGGGACCTGAAGCAGGCACTCGGGGGCTCAGCATGATCCAACCTCGGGAGCGGGGTGAGGGAGGGGCATGGCATCGCCCCCATCCGCCGAAAGGCGAGGAGATCTCGCGGGATGAGGTGGATCAGTTGTACGAAGAGGCCCGCGCGCTCGATCCCGATGCCCTACGCCTGGCGGAACGCCGATCCCGAGCTTCGGCCCTTGATCGAAGAGGCGCGCCGAGCGGTTACGCGCCTGTCGGAGGCAGACGGGTAGGCAGTGTGATCAGGGGGCGGAGATCCGGCCCGCCGGCATGGCTCATGCTAGGCGGGCCGCGTTAGCTTCGAATCCGTCGAAGGGTCAATCCGAGGAGGAATGAATGGGCGTCCCTGATGCGGAGACGACCGAGCGCCTCTACACGCTGTCAGAGTACGAACAGCTGCCGGATGAGGACGGATATTGGGCCGAGCTGGTCGAGGGCCGGCTGGTGCGCGAGCCACGCCCCAACGCTGAGCACTCCTGGATCGCCACGGAAATGGCTGGGCGGATCCGCGAGCACGTGAGGAAGAAGCATCTTGGCATCGCCCTCGGCGAGGCCGGGTTCTTACTGGCCGACGATCCGCCGACGGTGCGCGGCCCCGACGTCGCTTTTATCGCCAGAGCGAATCTCCCCCGGGGAGGATTCCCCCGTCCGTTCTGGACCGTCCCGCCTGACCTCGCCGTCGAGATCGTCTCCCCCTCGAACACACGAGCGGAGATCCGGGAGAAAGTGCTCGAGTACCTGAACGCCGGCTCGCGGCTCGTCTGGGTCGTAGAGCCGCGCGACCGTTCGGTGACCACGTACCGTTCCCGCACCGACGTCCAGCGATTGACGGGATCGGACACGCTCGACGGCCACGACGTCCTGCCGGGCTTCCGCCTGGAGGTTGCCGACGTCTTTACGCCCCCCGACTTCCCGCCCGGCTGATCTCCAGCCGGCTTACCGGGCCGCCAAGTCGCTCCACGAAACTGGAGCGCGTTCACCAGCGCTTCGACCCAAGTCAGGACTCCCTTTCGAAGACGGTGCCGGAGTCCGCGGGATCTCCCGAATCTACAGCGAATCCCGCCCGGTTAGGGCTGGTGGACCGCCGCCTGGAGGTTCACGCACGTGTTCGGCGGGCAGCCTCCGTTGAGCGAGCCTGTCTGCACGTCGACCATCCCTAGGATGACCTGCCCGTGCGTCCGGATGACGAGGTGGACTTCAGAGCCTATGGGCGTGTCGAAGAATGGTGCGCCAGGGGCGCCGACTACTCCGCCGGTGGCGTCCCCTACGTCCAGCTTGCCGGCGATCGTCACCATTCCGCTAGGGCGAACGACACGCCCTCCGGCCAACGCCAAGGCGGCGTTGCCGGGCCCGATGTCCTCGGCCGGGTTGTCGCACGCCCCGATGCACCCGTCCGGGTTCTGGAAGGCCACGATCCACAGCGTCACCACGTCGCCCGGAGTCAGGCCCGAGGTCCGCACGTTGCCAATGAGCCCATCCTCGGTGCGGGTGAGGTGCGACCGTCCGACGACGGTCCCGATCGCCGGGCCGGTTCCCGAGGGATCATCGGCTTCGACGACGACGGCGGCGGTCGAGGTCTGGCCGCGCGCGGCCTCGACGAGTCCGCCGGCCGCGGTCGGGTTTCCGGAATCGTCCTGACTACAGGCGACCGTTAGCACAACGGAGAGACCCAACAGGGCCGATCCGAGTGTGTGAAAGGTTCGGTGAGGCGTGGGACCGCCCCGATTCGACGACGTGCTCCACACGGTGCACCTCCTTGAGGTGTGGGTTCCGGTGGGGGGACAGGCCGACCTGACCGCCAGGCCTTCTTTGCGGCCTACGTCCCCCCCGGCACTCTCCTATACAGCAAGCTGGCCAGAATTGGCTCATTTGCGGGGAGGGTCCCCTGCCAACCGTCGCTGCCCGGTCGGGTGCGGGCGGCGGCCCCTGACAGCCTCGACGGCGACGACGGCCTGCCGGGCTTCCGGCTGCCGGTCGCCGATCTCTTCGCGCTGCCCGAGTTCCCGCCCGGCTGATCCTCGGCCTTATTGCGCCGCCAGCGCCGCGCCGCGGAACTCGAGCGCGTTCACTGCCCGCCCCACGCACTGGCCCTGCTCGACGCCGCGCTCAATGTCGAAGCGGTAGTGGATCCCGCCGTAGAGCCGGGAGATCGCCGACTC
>JBOHRW010000190.1:0-2941 GCA_050732935.1 Gemmatimonadota bacterium | reverse complement strand
TGCAGGTGCCCCGAAGGGAGACCGTGTTTCCACGGCTGTCACCTGCATGTCAAGCCCAGGTAAGGTTCTTCGCGTTGCTTCGAATTAAACCACATGCTCCACCGCTTGTGCGGGCCCCCGTCAATTCCTTTGAGTTTCAACCTTGCGGCCGTACTCCCCAGGCGGAGTGCTTAATGCGTTGGCGTCGGCGGTGAAGGCGTTGAAACCACCACCACCTAGCACTCATCGTTTACGGCTGGGACTACCAGGGTATCTAATCCTGTTTGCTCCCCCAGCTTTCGCGCCTCAGCGTCAGGAACCGTCCAGAGAGTCGCCTTCGCCACCGGTGTTCTTCCTGATATCTACGCATTCCACCGCTACACCAGGAATTCCACTCTCCTCTCCGGTCCTCAAGACCCGCAGTTTCGGAAGCAGGCTCGGAGTTGAGCCCCGAGTTTTCACTCCCGACTTACAGGTCCGCCTACGCGCCCTTTACGCCCAGTGATTCCGAACAACGTTTGCACCCTCCGTCTTACCGCGGCTGCTGGCACGGAGTTAGCCGGTGCTTCCTCTGGGGGTACCGTCAGCCCAGCCGGTTATTCACCGACCGGGGGTTCTTCCCCCCTGACAGAGGTTTACGACCCGAAGGCCTTCATCCCTCACGCGGCGTCGCTGCGTCAGGCTTTCGCCCATTGCGCAAGATTCCTCACTGCTGCCTCCCGTAGGAGTCTGGGCCGTGTCTCAGTCCCAATGAGGCCGGACACCCTCTCAGGCCGGCTACCCGTCGTCGCCTTGGTGAGCCATTACCTCACCAACTAGCTGATAGGCCGCGAGACCATCTCGAAGCGGCCGCTTGCAAGCAGAGGCGGTCTTTAACAGCTGTCCCCATGCGGGGCCGCTGCATCATGCGGAATTAGCACCGATTTCTCGGTGTTATTCCCCACTCCGAGGCAGGTTCCTCACGTGTTACGCTCCCGTTCGCCACTGTACTAGGGTCCAATCGGCAAGCCGAAATTTCCCGTTCTCGTGCGACTTGCATGTGTAAGGCACGCCGCCAACGTTCGTCCTGAGCCAGGATCAAACTCTCCGTTGTAGAGAATTCGATTTCCTGACCCCGCCCGCTTGACCCTCGTTGAGAAGGGCTGGATCTCCGGCTAGAGGAGATCCTGGCGGACGGAATCTGTGATACGGTCTGCTTTGGTCCCCAAAGTGCCGCGCGAAGCAGTGCGCGCGGCGGGGCCCATCCAGGCCGTGTTCAGGCTTGGCACGATTCGGTTGTCAGAGAGCGTGTCCCGTTTTGAAGGGATTGTTAAGATAGGGGCTTTGCCCCCGAGCGTCAACCCGAGGCGGAGCTTTTGGCCGTCTCCGCCAGCTGATCGTCTCAAAGATAACGGGCGCAGCGCAGCGGTTCATTCCATGGGGACGGCAAGGAAATTGATTGGCGGAAGCCGGGTGGTTACGTTTCCGGGACCGTAGGCATGGTCTGCCCCCCCCCGGGAGGGGCCTGCTCGAGCCAGGAGGAACCGATTCGTCTATCAGTGTTCGTCACCGCGCTCGTCATGACTTCAGGGTGGTCGCTCGCTGAAGCCAGGGCCCAGTCCATCCTCGACGTTCAGGTCCTCGGCTTCGCCGACATCGATTACGTCGAGACCGACCGCCAGATCGACGATGGCTTCTTCCTGGGCCAGCTCGTGGGCCATGCAGCCGCCGGTCTCTCGGAGCACGTGACATTCTTTTCCGAGGTGAGCGCCACCGCGCGACAGGACGAGTACCGGATCGAGGTCGAGCGGCTCATCCTGCGCTACGACTTCAGCGACGCGCTCAAGGTCTCGGCGGGACGGTACCATACCCCCATCAACTACTGGAACACCGCCTTCCACCATGGGCTCTGGCTGCAGACGACGGTCAGCCGCCCGGAGATGATCCGCTTCGGCGCGCGCTTCCAGCCGGTCCATTTCGTCGGCCTCCAGATCGAGGGCAGCTTCCCGGCCACGCCTCTCGGGGTCGGCTACGCGATCGGGCTCGGCAACGGGCGCTCCGAGGACATCGCCCGGGCCGGGGATCCGGGAGACGTCAACAACCATCGGGCCTGGCTCGGGCAGGTCTACGTCCGTCCCCCCTCTCTCTTCGGTCTCCAGGCAGGGGCCGCCTTCTATCTGGACCGCGTCAGTCCGGAGGAGAATGTCCAGGAAGACGACTTTGACGAGCGGATCCTCTCCGCCCACCTGGCCTGGCTCAATGAGTCCCCGGAATTCATCGGAGAGTACGTCCGTGTCTTCCACGAGCCCCGGGACGGAGGCGAAGATCACGCGTCCGACGCCTGGTACGCCCAGCTCGCCTATCGCCTTCCGGGACGAGCCGCCGACTGGAAACCCTACGCCCGCTACGAGCGCATCGAGGTGCCGGACGCCGATCCCGTCTTCGTCCCGTTCGACCTGGAATACGAGGGCGGCATCGCCGGCGTCCGCTACGACTTCACGTCGCTCGCCGCGCTGAAGGTGGAGTACCGGCGCGAACGCTTCGAGACATCCGACTGGTTCGACAGCCTCTACCTCCAACTCAGCCTGGCTTTCGGGGAGACTGGGGGCCAGGACGCCCCCGTCATACCCATGGGCGATCACGCACCATGATGCGTGCCACCCTCCTCGGGGGCATTCTGGTCGCCCTGCTCGTCGGCGCCCCGGCGGCACGCGCCCAGGACCCCGCGGTGGCGATCGTCGTCAACCCCTCGACGGCCGTCAACGACCTCTCGTTCCTGGAGCTGCGAAACATCTTCCTGGGGGAGCGTCAGTTCTGGAACGACGGCTCGCGGATCGTGCTCCTGGTGCGCGCCCCGGTGGCCTTTGAGCGCGCCGTCGTCCTCGACAAAATCTATCGGATGGACGAGTCCCAGTTCCGCCAGTACTGGATCGCGAAGGTGTTCCGGGCGGAGGTGTCTTCGGGACCCAAGATCGTCTACAGC
>JBOHRW010000189.1:0-2607 GCA_050732935.1 Gemmatimonadota bacterium | reverse complement strand
GGCCAGCGGCGAGCCGAGACCGCCGGCCCCGACCAGCAGCACGCTCGAGGCCTTCAACCTGCGCTGCCCCTCGAGCGTGACCTCGGGCATGATGAGGTGGCGGCTGTAGCGGCGGATCTCCTCGTTGGAGAGCCCGACCTCTTCGGGCGCTGCGGCAACCACGCCGGGCGCGATTCCGCCCGCCGGCCCGTCCGCGCCTCCCGCCACCGATGGCACGATCGAAATCTCGCTGTCCGGCTCGACCGGGGTCTCGGTCCGCTCCCGGTAGCGGATGTCGTCCTCTCCCACGTAGACGTTCACGAAGTTTCGTAACGCTCCGCCGTCGTCGTACAGGTGCCCCTCGAGGCGCGGATATTTCGCCACCAGCGCCTTCATCGCTTCGCCGACTGTGCGGCCGTCCACGTCGAGCCGCGCCTGGTTGTCGGCGAACGGCCGGAGGGGCGTCGGAATCAGGATCTTCGGCATGTCATCATCCTCCCTTGCGTTCATCCTCCCTTGTGTTCGAATGTACCCGGGCGGGCTTCGCTCGTCGCCCGACCCCCCGGGGATGGGTCTAGAGATCGAGCTCGTCGAAGCCGGTGCGGTCCTCGGCCAGGAGCCACGCCGTCGTGGCTCCGGCCTCGCCAGCCTCGACGGACACGATGAGATACGCCGAGTTCGGCCACGCGTGCTCGCGGTCGTAATCGGACGGTCGAGCCGGAGCGTCGGGATGCGAGTGGTAGATCCCCACCACCTCCCAGCCGCGCTCCGAGGCCTGACGCTCGGCCGCCCGGTAGTCCTCGGGATCGATGCGGTAGCGGCGGGAGCTCCGGTGCCCGCGCCGGTTGATGGCCGGGCGCACTTCGTGGACGGAAAAGAGCCGCACCGCCGGGTCCATCGTCCCGAGCAGGAAGCCGCACACCTCGCGCGGGTAACCGGTCTCGGCGTGGCCGCGGATCAGCGACCGGTGCTCCTGGTCGAGGGCGATCCTCATCGACCCTCGTCCCAGAAGCTCTCGCGCAGGTACTTGTCGCCGTGATCGCAGAGCACGGTGACGACCGTGCCCCGCTCCAGCCCCCGCGCCACCTCGAGCGCCGCGTGGACGTTGGCGCCCGAGGACGTACCTACCAGGATCCCCTCCTCCCGGGCGAGCCGCCGCACGAGGGCCTGTGCATCCTCGGTCGAGACGGCGATCGTCCGATCCGGAAGGTCCGGGTCGTAGATCTTCGGTCGGAACGCGGTCTCCAGGTGCTTGAGACCCTCCATGCCGTGGAGCGGGGCATCGGGCTGGACGGCGATCAGCTCGACGTCGGCCCGCAACCGACGGAGGAAGCGGCCGACACCCGTCAGCGTCCCCCCGGTCCCCACGCCGGCCACGAAATGCGTCACATCGCCCTCCGTCTGCCGCCAGATCTCGGGCCCCGTGGTGTCGTGATGGGCCCGCCAGTTGTCGGGGTTGTCGTACTGGTTCGCGTACCAGAACCGCTCCGGAGACACCCCCGCGAGCCGCCCCGCCTCGTGGTACGCGCCGTCGTGGGACTCCTGGGGATCGGTCAGGACGAGCTCCGCTCCCAGCGCCCGGAGCGTGTCGAGCCGGTCGCCGATCGCGTTGGCCGGCAGACACAGCGTGACCGTGTAACCCCGGCTCCGGCCGATCCAGGCCAGCGCGATCCCGGTGTTGCCGCTGGTCGCGTCGAGGATCGTCCTCCCCGGTCCGAGAGCACCCGAGCGCTCAGCTTCGAGGATCATGCGAAGGGCGGGGCGATCCTTGACCGAGTGGCCGGGATTGAGCTGTTCGGCCTTGGCCAGGAGCCGTACCTCCCCGAGCTCGGCCTCGAGCGATCGCAGAGGCAGGAGCGGGGTGCCGCCAACCGCGGCGATGAGCCCGGCCGACCTCGCATAGGTTAGTGTCACGGGGGTCATGAGAGTAAAACGTATGCTCGCGGACACCGGTTCGCTCGGAGGGGTATGGGTCCACAATCCCCTGTCAACATATCAACGATCCGGCCACGGGCCGCATTCCCGTCGTGGCGTCGTCCACTGGCCCGGCCGCTCGCCGCGCCAGCCGCGCTTTCCGCCACCGGCGTTGAACGGTCGATGCAAGGAAGCCGTCCCGTGAGCGACGTTCTTCCCCGACCGGAGGTGCTTATGTCGACTCGTCGGGCCGCGGTTCACGCGCTCGCAAATCTTCTGCCGCTCGCGCTCGCTGCACTCGCGCTCGCCGGCTGCGGGGCCGATTCGGCGACTGATTCGGCCGCGGCGGACAAACCGTCGGAGCGCCCGCCGCCAGCACTCGAGCCGCGTCTGACCAGCTCGGCCTGGCTGGCCCTCCTCCCCGACGGGGAGACCAAGCGCCGCTTTCTCATCGACTGCGCCAACTGTCACCAGATCGACGACCGGATCGTCCAGGTCGGCGGCGCTCCGCGGGACCGCGCCAGCTGGGTCGAGCGAACGGAGCAGATGCTCTCCTTCTCCGGAGCCGCCTCCGGCTTCCCCATCATGGCTCCGAGCCGGGACGCCGACTCCACCGCCGATTGGCTGGTCACCAGCCTGGAGGGCGCCCGGCCGACCCCGACCGCCCCGGCATCGGTCCCGGAAGGGTACGCGGTCACCGAGTTTCCCCTCCCC
>JBOHRW010000188.1:0-15995 GCA_050732935.1 Gemmatimonadota bacterium | reverse complement strand
GGCTCCCCCAGTGAAGGATCCGCTCCCTGAGCTGAGCCGGGCAGGAAGGGTTGGGGCAGCGGTGGTCGACCTCGCCCTCCACGCGGACCACCTTCGTCCCGCACTCCGGGCACTTGTTGGGCCACTTGAAGCGCGGCGCGCCGCGAGGCCGCTTCTCCTTGACGACCCGGACGACCTGCGGGATCACGTCGCCGCCCCGCGCCACGACCACGGTGTCCCCTTTCCGGACGTCCTTCCGGGCCAGCTCGTCGGCGTTGTGGAGACCCGCCATCTGGACCGTCGTCCCCCCCACCTCGACCGGCTCCAGGACCGCGGTCGGCGTGAGCTTTCCGGTCCGGCCGACCGTGATCAAGAGGCCCTTCACGACCGTGGTAGCCTCCTGAGCCGGGAACTTGTACGCCACCGCCCATCGGGGGTGCTTGGAGGTCGTCCCGAGCTCGGCCTGCTGGTCCAGGAGGTCGACCTTCACGACCACGCCGTCGATCTCGTAGTCGAGCTTCTCGCGGGCCGGCTCCCACCGCTCCCAGAACGCGAGGACCCCCTCTAGATCCTCCAGGCGCCGCCACTCGGGATTGATCGGGAGCCCCCACTCGGCCAGCCGCTCGAGCGTCTCCGACTGGGTCCGGAGGTCCGGCGCGCCGAGGATCGTGTAAGTGTAGACGCGGAGCGGGCGGGAAGCCGTGACCCAGGGGTCGAGCTGACGGAGGGCGCCGGCGGCGGCGTTCCTCGGATTGGCGAAGGTCGGCTCGCCGGCCCTGGCGCGTGCGGCGTTCAGCCGCTCGAAACCGCTCCTCGTCATGTAGATCTCGCCCCGCACCGTGACCCGGCCGGCGTGACCCTTGCCGCCCAGGCGCAGCGGCACTTCGCGGATCGTCCGCAGGTTCGCGGTGACGTCCTCGCCGACGTAGCCGTCCCCGCGGGTCGCTCCCCGGACCAGGACGCCGGCCTCGTAGGTGAGAGAGATCGACGCGCCATCGATCTTGAGCTCGGCCACGTAGGCGAGCGGGTCGGGGTCCTCGACGCCACGCTCGACCCGTCCCACCCATTCGCGGAGCTCCTCGTCGTCGAGCGCGTTCTCGAGCGAGAGCATGGGCTGGACGTGGGGTGCCTTGGGGAACCGCTCGCTCGGGGCGCCGCCCACGCGCACGGTGGGCGAGTCGGGCGCGGCGAGGGACGGGTGCTCCGCCTCGAGCGCCTGGAGCTCGCGGAGGAGCGCGTCGTACTCGGCGTCGCTGACGACCGGTGCGTCCTCCTCGTAGTAGCGCCGGTCGTGCTCGCGGATCTTCTTGCGAAGAGCCGCGACGCGACGGTGGATTCCTGCGGGAACGGTCTCGGGATTCATGGGCTCGGAGATGGTTAGCGCGGGTGACGCAGTACCGGCAACGACCGGCGGGTCGTCAGACCCCTGTCCAGATCGCTCGCAGCTCGTCAGCGTCCAGCTCGCCGGACACCAGGACGGCGCGAGGAGCGGAGCCGGCGGATTCGACCGAGAGGATCGCCAGCGAACCCTCGCGGGCATTTCGGGGGTCAGCCAGCGGCGCATCCCCGACCGGTAGAAAGACGGACAGGTACCCCTCGCCGATCGCGTACGTGTAGTGCGCGTAGGTGGCGCCGTCCACCGTGCACTCGCTGAGCCCGGTGAGGCGGGCACCGGGAAGAGGCGGGGGCGGAGGCACGCGGGTTCCATTGGGAAACGGATGCGCGCTCGGCGCGACCACTGCATGCGCGGTGTAGTCGGCGGCGAAGGAGGCCGCGCGGGCGGGCGGTGGATCACCGCCCCACGGCCACAGCAGCAGGAGCGCGAGCGCAACGGCCGCCGCGACGGGTACGAAGATCCGACGCCAGCGCGGGGCCCGGATTCGCGCGACGGCGGTCTCGTCCCGCTCTTCGCCGAGCAGATCCAGGACCCGCGAGCGCAGCGACGTCGGGGCGTTCTCGCGGCCGGCCTCGGAGACCCGCGCCAGGAACCGGCCCTCGACGCCCGCCAGGCGCTCGCACTCGGGACACGCCTCCAGGTGCTCCTTGACCCGCGCGGCTCGATCGACTCCCAGCTCCTCGTCGAGATAGGGGTAAAGCAACGGTCGGATCTCCTCGCAGCGGCTCACGACCCGTATAACTCCCGATCCACACGGATTATTCCCGTCATCCGACCTTCGCGGACACGCGCTCGGCCGCTCTCCTCGCGCCTCGAACCAGCTCCCCGCAGCGGGCCTCCCTCTGCACCCGCTCGACGATCCGGCGCTGGAGCTCGGCCAGGTTGCCGGTCTCGGCGAAGACGGCCCGTTGCCACGCGCATTCGGGCCCCTCCGCGAGGATCCGGTCGAGACCGCCGATCGCGACCTCCTCGGTGCCCAGGGCGGCGGCCCACGGCCGCACGGCTTCCTCGAGGGCGCCGATCTCTTCTTCGAGCGTCGTCGTCTCACCGGTGATCGGGTGAGCGACCTCCGCGTCCCAGCCGAAGCGCTGGGCCTTGAACCATCCGTCGCCCAGGAACGCGGGCTCGAGGTCCCACTCCGGCTCGCCGTCCTCGTAGGCGGCGACCATCCCCGCCACGAGCGCCTGGGCCAGAGCGACGAACGTGCGCGTCCGGTCGAGCCCGATCTGCATGTCGAGCATCCGCAGCTCAACCGTCGGGTAGGTGAGGTGCGCGCGCACGTTCCACCACATCTGCCGGGGGGCGGTGATCCCGCCCGAGCGGGTCAGTCCGTCGATGACCTTCAGGTAGTGCCGCCAATCGCGGAGGCGTGGCGCGAAGCCCGTTCGCGGGAAGGAGCCGAAGACGTGCATGCGGATCGTCTGGAAGCCGGTGTCGGCCCCTTCGAAGAAGGGCGAGTTGGCCGACAGCGCGAGGAGCGGGGCGCACCACCGGCGGAGCTGATTGGCGACGTAGATCCTGGCATCCTCGTCCTCCACTCCGACGTGGACGTGGAGCCCGAACGAGAGGTTCCGCCGCGCCAGGTACTGAAGCTGGTGGCCGACCCACTGGTAGCCGGGCGTGTCGACGAACCCCTGGTCGCGCCAGCTCGCGAACGGATGAACGCCACCGATGCCGATCGCCACGCCATGACGTTCGGCGAGGTCCATGATCGCGCAGCGCAGCCGCCTCACCTGCATCGCCGCGTCGTCCACGTCGGCTGCGACCGGAGTGTCGGCCTCGAGGACGGTGTGCAAGAGCTCGTAGTCGAGGCGATCCTTGAGGTCCACCGGGGCGGCCGCCAGCAGCGTGTCCACGGCTGGCTTCAGGTCGCCGGTGGCGGGATCGCAGAGCTGGTACTCCTCCTCGACACCCAGGCTGGGGACCGGCACGCTCATCTACGCGAAGGAACGGAGGTGCTCCCGCTCCTCTTCCCCTAGGCCGTAAGTCTCGTACAGGTGGTCCTCCGCCTCGCGCTGCAGGGCGTCGATCCGGCCCTGCACGCTAGAGATCTCCGAGTCCAGCCGCGCCCTGTGCTGGAGGATCACCACGACATGGGCGGTCGAAAGCGGCATCCGGACGTAATCCTCGAGCTCATCCCGACCCATTCCGCGCAGTCGGTCGAACCGCTGCTGGAGCCAGAGCTCGAGGTAGGTCGCCGCCTCCTCGGTCGTGGTCACGATCGTGGAACCCCGGCGGAAGATCACGACCGGGCCGCGACGGCGAACATCGGCGACCTCGCCGAGGGGGCGCGGAACGTTGATCTCCCGGATGATGCCCTCCGTCTGGGCGAGAGGCACGAGCTGCACCCCGGCCTCCTCCGCGATCCGGTCGACCTGGTCTACGGCGTTGAGCCGCTCGGCGTTCTCGCTCGCCAGCCTCAGGATCTCGTCCCGGGCCTTTCGGAAGGCCGCACCGCCCCTCTTCGTGAGGATCGGCACCCGGAAGCCGGCCAGGCGTTCCGCCGCGGGCGTGAGCGGCTGCCCCGCCCTCTTCGGGAAGTAGCGGTGCCAGTAGAAGTGGAAGAGCCGTGAGTTCAGGATCACCGCCAGATCCTCGGTCGGCGTCGCCTTGAGCCGCGGAACGAGGCCCAGGAGCGGCCTCACGGGGACGTCGCTCTTCCCCGCCAGCGCGGCCAAGGGGACATCGCGGTACCGAAAGACGACCTTGGCCGATCCGACCGCAGCGGAATGGTCGTCCTCCACGAACGGCGTCCGGGGCGAAGGCGCGAACACGATCGGCGGCCTCAGCATATGACGGCCGGCCAGATAGTCGCGGGTCAGGAAGCCTACCGCCCGGTTGCGCCGGCGGGTGTCGTACGACTCCCACTCCTGGCGCCCGACGAGGATGTCGCGAACGGGATTGTCGAGCGGATCGGAGACGCCCGGCAGGATGTCGACGAGATGCGACAGCTGGTCCACGCGCAGGCCGGGCTTCTCGTACCGCCGCGCGATCGACCTGGCGAGCTTGGAATTGCGGGATCTCGCGTGGGGCATCGGCTGATGCTAACCCGTTTCGAGGGTACGGGCGGGATCCAGCCGCGCCGCCCGGTGGGCGGGGGATACCGCGGCCAGGACGCTCACGAGGACCCCCAAGCTAAGACCGGCCAGGAGGATCGGCCACGAAAGATCGAAGAACGTCTCCGGCAGGAGCGGCAGATCCGGGAGGAAGTGGTCGAGGAGACGGTCGGCGACCCAGGCCGCCGCGCCGGCCAGGGCGACCCCGGTCACCGCGCCCAGGAGCCCGATCAGCGCGGCCTCGACCAGGAACAGGAGCCGGATGTCTCCGCGGCTCGCTCCCACAGAGCGGAAGATCCCGATCTCGTGCCGGCGCTCCATGACCGAGAGGAGAAGGGCGTTCCCGATCCCGATCCCGGCGACGGCGAGGACGACGATGCCGATCGTGCCGAAGGCGGCCCCCAGGATGTCGGTCAGGGTGCGGACCCGACTGGCGATCTCGCGTCCCGTCGTGACCGTCCAACCCATCGCCTCGATCTGCCCGGCAACCCGATCGACCTCCTCGGCCCGGCGCGCCACGACCGTCATCTGGACGTACTGGGGCGAGCTCTCGCCGGCCAGCTCCGCGTTCCATTCGTTGACCACCTCGAGCGGCACGCTGATTCCCACCAGCGGGACCCGGTCGCTGACCCCGACCAGCCGCACGGCGACGGCTCGCGTTTCGGCCCCCGCGCGCGGGTTGAAGGAGGAGGAGCCGAGATGGAGCATGGCGTCGCGGCCGCGCAGAATCTCCGGCGTCAGCTGGGGGAGGTCGTTCGCCTTGGCGAACCCGGTGTTGTACATGTCGATGAGATCCCCCGAGATCACCGCCGGAACCGGACCGGTCGCATCCGCGTGGAACGCGGCATCGGATGGCAGCTGATCCTCGACGAGGGCCGTCTCGATCCCGAACACGCCGGTGTCGGTCACGAACCCCTGGCCAAAGAAGTCGGCGCTAAGCTGGGCCGGAACGCGCAGCCCGGCCATCGGCATGACCCGCTCGACCCCCTCGATCGCGGCGATCCGCTCGGCGGCCGTCTCGTCGAGGGTCGAGAACGGGCTCTCGAACCGCAGGACCGAGAGCGAGAAGGCGCGCGGCACGACGGTCAGGTGGGTGATCGGCAGCGAGGATACTACGCGGTCCATGATCGCCTTCCGCGTCCCTCCCACGAAGGCCAGCAGGAAGACGATCAGCGCCACACCGATCGCCACGCCGCCAGCCAGGAGGAGCGCCCGCAACCCGTGCCGGCGGATCTCGTGGGCCGCCCGCTTGAACGCCCGTCCCGGACCCATCAGACGATCCTCCCGTCCTCGAGGCTGAGGATCCGGTCGGCGACCCTGGTGATGGCGGGGTCGTGCGTCACGATGACGACACCGAGGCCGCGCCCGTGGGCCAGGGAGTCGAGATGTCCGATGATCCCCGCCCCCGTGTCCTGGTCGAGGTTGCCGGTCGGCTCGTCGGCCAGGACGAAGTCGGGCTCGTTCACGAGCGCCCGCGCGATCGCCACCCGCTGCCGCTGCCCGGCCGACAGCGTCCCCGCTCGCTGATCCACCTGCTCCGCCAGATCGACGTCGGCCAGGGCGGCCCGGCCGCGGGCCTTCCGATCGGCCGGCGGGCGGCGGGCGAACAGGAAGGGGATCAGCACGTTCTCCAGCGCGCTCTCCTCCCCGTTCAGATGGAAGGATTGGAACACGAATCCGATTCGCTCGTTGCGGTAACGGGAGAGGGCGCGATCGGAGCGCGCGTAGAGATCCTCCCCGTCGACGCGCACGGTTCCCGACGTGGGACGGTCGAGACCGCCGAGGAGGTTGAGAAGGGTGGTCTTGCCCGAGCCCGAGCGGCCGATCACGACCGCCAGCTCACCGCTCCGAAACTCGCAGGAGATCCCATCCAGGGCGGCCACGACCCGGCCGTCCAGGGGAAAGCGCTTCACCAGGTCCCGGCAAGCGATCTCCGTCAGGGCGCTCCGCCGCCTCCAAAGGCCTGGACATAGCGGGCCACGGCGTCGATCTCGGCATCGGTCAGGGTCCCCCTCCACCCGATCATCGCGGTGCCCGGGCTGCCGTTCTCGATCGTGTTGCGGATGGCGCCCAACGACCCGTCGCCGGTCTTCCACTCGGCGTCGTTGAAGTCGGCGGGCGGCGGCTCGAGACCGATCGCGGCCTGGCCCTCTCCCCGCCCGTCCTCGCCGTGGCAGAGAGCGCAGTTGGCCGTGTAGACAGCCTCCCCGCTCACCGCCTCCGAAGCGCGGGCGGGAGTGTCCGGGGCCTCATTGACCGAGGCCATGGTGTCCAGAGCTCCCTCCGTCGGCTCCCCGCCCGGCGCGCCCTCCTCCGGGCCGCCTCCGCCGCAACCTGCGAGCGCGATCGCCAGGGATCCGACCAACAGGCTGTAAGCGGATCTGCGCATCCCTCTCTCCTTGTGCGAGGTTGGCCTCCGGGGGCGAGACGCGACGGTCGTCCCGCCGCGGAAAAGACTGGAATATACCCGCGCCGAAGTAGCGCTCCAAGAAGCCTTCAGGGGCGGGCCTCGCGGAGGCGATCGAACGCCCTGCGGGCGAGATGTCCCAAGTCGTCCAGGGAGAGCGCCTCCGCGCGGCCCTCGACCAGCGTCACCGACGGGTCCAGGTCCGGCCGGGGGACGGCGGCCCCGGCGCAAACGAGCCCGGCGGGCAGGCCTCTCCGGCGCGCCCGGGACAGAACGTACCCGGTCGCCTTTCCCGCGAGGCTCTGGGCGTCCAGCCGACCCTCGCCGGTCAGCGCGAGATCGGCTCCGTCCAGAGCCCGCGCGAGCCTTGCCAGCCGGGCGCACCACCCGGCGCCTCCGGCGAGCCGGGCCCCCAGGAACGCCACGAGCCCCGCGCCGAGCCCTCCGGCCGCCCCTGCCCCGCGCACCTCCGCCAGATCGTGCGGAGCGCCGAGGTCGGCGATCCAGCGTTCGGCGAGTCGTGCGAGCCCCGCCTCCAGCCGCTCGACGTCCGCGGGGGAGGCCCCTTTCTGCGGGCCGTAGACGGCGGCCGCCCCCCGCGATCCCAGGAGCGGGTTCTCGACGTCGGCCAGCGCCGTGACCCCGGTCGAACCGACGGGAGAGTCCTTCGGGGGTGCGAGACGGGCGAGTCGCGGCAGGTCGCCGGGGCGGTGGATCGGCCGCCCGCGGGCATCCAGGAAGCGGTACCCCAGGGCCCTCGCCATGCCCAGCCCGCCGTCCACCGTGGCCGAGCCGCCCAGGCCGATCGCGAGCCGGCGGACGCCCAGGCTACCGGCGACCTGGATCAGCCGTCCGAGTCCCGCCGTGTCGGCGGCCAGCGGTCGCCGCTCCTCCGGCGCCAGATGGCGGAGCCCTACCGCCGCCGCGCTTTCCAGGTACGCGACGCGCCGGTCGGGGTCCCATCCCCAGGCCGCGTGGACGGGCCGCCCGAGCGGATCCGGGACACGCGCCCGGACCTCCAGCGTCTCCGGCCGATAGTGGCGCACGACGGCGACGAACCCGTCGCCGCCATCCGACATCGGGCGGAGGTCCACGCGGGCGACGTCGGCGAGCGCTTCGCCCCAGGCCCGGGCGACCTGGACCGCGTCGAAGGTTCCCTTGAACGCGTTGGGCGCGACGACGACCCGGGGCGCGCGTGGGGGACTCACGGTGTGGGAGCGCGCTCTGCAGTGCGGGGTCGTCCGACCCGCCTTGCCGTCACAAGGTCGCGAGCGCGCGCTCGAGATCCTCGACCAGGTCGTCGGCGGCCTCGATGCCCAGGGCGAGCCGGATCATCGGATCGGGGATCCCGAGAGCCGCGCGCTCCTCCCGCGAGAGCCCGCGATGCGAGGTCTGCGCGGGCAATGAGACCAGCGACTCCACGCCACCGAGGCTGGGAGCGAGCCGGATCCAGCGGAAGCTCCCGGCCAGCCGCGCCGCCTCCTCGAAGCTCGCGTCGGGGACGAACGTCACGACCCCCCCGCCGCCCGCGAGGAGACGCTCCGCGACCGCATGATCGGGGTGGCCCGGCAGCTCGGGATAGTGGACCCGGTCGACCCGGGCATGGGTCGACAGGAACTCGGCCACCCGCCGGCCGTTGTCGTTGTGACGCGCCATGCGCACGGCGAGGGTCTTCACGCCGCGCTCGACCAGAAACGCCGCGTGCGGGTCGATCGACGCCCCGAAGCTGTGCATGCGGTGGCAGGCCTCCTCCACGAGCCCTGCCGGGCCCGCCAGCACGCCACCGATCTGGTCGGAGTGGCCTCCCAGATATTTCGTGGCGCTGTGCATCACGAGGTCCACCCCGTGCTCGATCGGCCGCAGATTGATCGGCGTGGCGAAGGTCGCGTCGACGAGCGAGACAGAGCCCCGCTCCTTCGCCAGCGCCGCGAGCGCCGGCGTGTCGGGGACGCGGAGGAGCGGGTTGGAGATGGCTTCCCAGAGGAGGAGCCGGGTCCGGGGGCGGATCGCCTCTCGCCACTGCTCGACCTCGATCCCCTCGGCGTACGTGACCTCCATGCCGAGCCGGGGGAGCTCGACGTCCAGCAGGCGGTGGGTGCCGCCGTAGAGCGACGGTGCGGCGACCACGTGATCCCCGCTCGCGCAGACGGTCAGGATCGCGGTCGCGAGCGCGCCCATCCCCGACGCCAGGACGAGCGCCGCCTCGGCCCCCTCCAGCGCGGCCAGCCGCTCCTGGAGCGCGACCTGGCTCGGGTTGTTCCCGTATCGGGTATAGACGAGCGGACGGTCGCCGGCCGGGTAGTCGAACGTGGACGACTGGTAGATGGGCGTGACGACCGCCCCTTCGCGATCGTCCCACCGCCCGGCGTGGACCGCAAGCGTGTCGACGCGCGGGGGCCGCTCGTTCGGCTTCACGCCTCGACTCCCGTTCCTTCGCGCAGATGGTCGGCGAGCCCGCGCGTGCCGGGACGCGAGGCCGCCAGGCTGGCGGCCTCGACGGCTCCGGTCAGCGCCTCGACCGGGGTCCGGCCGTGGGCGGCGTGGAGCATGATCCAGGTCGCCCCGAACACGTCGCCGCAGCCCGTCGGGTCGACCGCCGGCTCGCCCTCCGGGACCGGCTCGGTCAACCGGGTGCCGTCGGCGCCGTACCAGCGTGCCCCCCGGGCACCGAGGGTGAAGAGAACGCCCTCCACCCCGAGCCCGTGGAGCCGGGCCGCCAGCCTTGCCTCCTCGCCCGGCGGAAGGGTCCGCGGCCGGTCGCGCTGCAGGAGACCCGCCTCGGTCTCGTTCATCTGGAGCCAGCGGACGCCCTCGACCCATTCCTCCCAGCGTTCGGGACGACGGTGGCGCCGGGCCCGGCCGGGCACGTGCTCGAGGCAGAGGCTGTGGATGTCCATGTAGACGGCGCCGTCGAACTCCCGCTTGAGGCGAGTGAACGTGTCGAGCTCGGTCTCCATCCCCGAGATGAAGTTCCAGAGCCAGACATCCAGCCGCTCGAGCCACGGCTCGAGAAACTCCCAAGACAGGGGCGGGACTCCGCCGGTCAGCGTCTCGTCACGCGTCCCGTCCTTATGGTACTCCAGGTGGACCTTGTTGTTAACGTGGCGGACCGGCTCCAGACCCCCGAGATCGATCCCCGGGAGCTCGCCCAACTCGTCGCGGACGCGCTCGAACGCGTCCCGCCCAACGCCGAGAACCGCGTGCGCGGTGGAATCGGGAGCCAGGAACGCGCTCAGGCCGTGGAGAGCGTAAGAGATCCCCCCCAGGTCCTCGATCCGCAATCCGTCGACGGTGTCGATCGTGTCCTCGACGACAGTTCCGGTGACGCCCACCCGGACGAGCGTCGCATCGGACGCGGCCGATTTCGGGTCCGAGCCCGGTGACCTCCGGGCACCGCTCATCGCCGGGCGCCGCTCATCGCCGGGCACCGGAATCGAAGGCGAGACGCGCGGCCCCGATCACACCGGCCCGGCCGTCCAGGGCCGAGAGGCCGATCCGGTCGGCGGACGGGCCCGCGGGCCCCATCTCCGCCTCGATCCCGGCCACCAGTCGCTCCGCGAAGACCTCCCACGAACGGGCGAGCCCACCCGTGAACACGATCAAGTCGGGGTCGAACAGGACTCCCGCCAAGGCCACGCCCCGGGCCAGCGCGTCGATCGCTTCGTCCATCCAAGGGACGACCTCGGGATCGCCGGCCGCGTAAGCCTCGAAGATCGCCCGATGCTGAGTCGGGTCGCCGCCCTGGAAGCGCTCGGTCGCCTGCTCGGTGAGGGCATGGCCGCTGAAGTAGGCCTCGACACAGCCCCGCTTCCCGCACGGACACGGCCGCCCACCGGGGACGACGACCTCATGGCCCACCTCGACGGCCAGCCCGCGGGCCCCGTGGAAGATCCGGCCCTTCTCGACGACGCCGCCTCCCACGCCCGTACCCAGCGTCACGAGCAGGAGGACGTTCGAGCCGCGGCCCGCTCCCATCCACGCCTCTCCGAGCGCGGCGACGTTGGCGTCGTTCTCCAGGACGACCGGACACCCGACCGCCTCGGCGACCATGGACCGCAGGGGGACGTCGCGCCACCCGAGATTGGGCGCGTGGACGATGACCCCCTCCTCGAAACGCATGGGACCGGGCGCGCCCATGCCGAGCCGGTCGATACCGACTTTCGCCTCCTCGGCGACCTCGCGGCAGGCGCGCGCGATCGACGTCACCGCAGCCTCCGGCTCGCGCAAGGTGGGGATCCGGCGCTCGGCGAGGACGGCGCCCGCCGGATCCACGACGCCGACCTTGCAGCGCGTCCCACCCAGGTCGACCCCCCATGCGAGAGGCCCACCCTTTTCGAAGTCGCTGGACACGGCGCGAATGTAGAGACCCGGAGGGCGCGGTGCATCGGGAAGAGGGGGCGGATGGGCCGCACCGGGCCGCTCCACGGCCGGATCTCATGCCGGACCCGTCACCGAGGCCCCGGACGCGGCGGGCACGGCCAACCGCGAGAGCACGTGACGATGGACCGCCTCGACGCCGATCCCGCGCATACATTCGAGATTGTAAGCGCAGACGTTCTTCACGCACGGCCGGCAGTGGACGGGATGCACGAGCACGCGGCTGGCCACGCCCCGCGGCCCGGTCACGCGCTCGTTGGCCGCACCGCAGAGGTCGAGAAGCGGGGTGCCCGCGGCCGCGGCGAGGTGCATGGGGCCGGTATCGTTGGTCACCAGGAAGTCGATCCGGCGGAAGCACTCGGCGAGGACGGGGAGCGGCGTGAGACCCGCCCAATCGACCGGCTCGGGGGTGGCGGCCGCCGCGATCTCGGCGGTGAGCGGGCGCTCCGCCGTCGAACCGAACAGGATCACGCGGGCGCCATCCCGACCGAGCCGCTCGGCCAGCTCGACAAACCGCCCGGCTGGCCATCGCCGCGAAGCGGCGTTGGCGCCGGGGACGAGCCCCACCCGCGGGGCCCCTTCCCTGAGCCGGGGGTCCTCGAACAGCCGGTCGGCGTGCGCGACGTCGCCGGAACCCACGGCGAGGGGGTAGCGCTCCCTCACCGGCCGTCCGGTGACGGCCGCGGCCAGCAGCGCATAGGTCTCCCAGCGGTGGCGGCCGCGGATCCAGCGGCGCGGTAGACGGACATCCGTCGCCAGGCGTCGCCAGAGCCCACCGTATCCCCAGATCTCCGCCACGCCCCCGGCCGACAGCTCGGCCGCCGCTCCCAGGGAGTGGACCAGGCTCACCCCGAGCGCCGCCTGGCGCGCCGCCAGGAGCCGCCGAGCCTGGGCAAAGCGGCCGGGCCCGCGTCCGACGATCCGGACGACCTCGTCGACCCCCTCTAGGCCGACGTAGAGAGGCGCAATGTGCGGCCGCGCGACCAGGAGGACCCCGTGGCTCCGGAACCGCTCGACCAAGGCCGCCACCGCCGGCAGGGCCAGGACCCCGTCGCCGATCCAGTTCGGCACCCGCACCACGACCGGCCGATCCTCCCGCGGCGCCGCCGGCTCGATCCCGCCCGGCGGCCCTACGACGACCCGATTCACGACTGCAGCTGCAGCGCCGCCAGAAACGCCTCCTGGGGGATCTCGACCGTCCCCACCTGCTTCATCCGCCGCTTCCCCTCCTTCTGGCGCTCGAGGAGCTTCCGCTTCCGGGTGATGTCGCCGCCGTAGCACTTGGCGGTGACGTTCTTCCGGAGCGGCCGGACGACCTCGCGGCTGATGACCCGCGTGCCGATCGCGGCCTGGATCACGACCTCGAACATCTGCCGCGGGATCAGCTCCTTGAGCTTCTCCGAGAGCTGCCTCCCCCAGTGGTGGGCCCGATCGCGGTGAAGGATGACCGACAGCGCGTCCAAGGGATCGCCGTTCACCAGGATGTCGAGCTTCACCAAGTCGCTCGCCTTGTATTCGCGGAACTCGTAGTCGAATGACGCGTAGCCGCGCGTCACCGACTTCAGCCGATCGTAGAAGTCGGTGATGATCTCGGCGAGCGGGAGGTCGTACTCGATCTCGACCCGCTCCGAGTCGATGTACTCCATCTTGACGTGGGTCCCGCGCCGCTCCTCGCAGAGCTTGAGGACGCCCCCCACGTACTCGGACGGAAGGATGAAGCGCCCCCGGACGAACGGCTCCTCGACCCGCTCGATCTCGCCGCGGTCGGGCATCCGGCTCGGGTTCTCGATGAGCAGCATCTCGCCGTGCTCGGGGTAGACGTGGTACTCGACATTGGGGACGGTCGTGATCAGGTCGAGATCGAACTCCCGCTCCAGCCGCTCCTGGACGATCTCGCGGTGCAGCATCCCCAGGAAGCCGCACCGGAAGCCGAAGCCCAGCGCGGTCGAGGTCTCGGGCTCGTAGGCAAGCGAGGAGTCGTTGAGCTTGAGCTTCTCCAGGGCGTCGCGCAGGTCGGGATATCGATCGGCGTCGGTCGGATAGAGCCCGGCGAACACCATCGGATGGACCTCCCGATAACCCGGAAGCGGCTCAGCGGCGCGCTCGTCCGCGTCGACGATCGTGTCGCCGACCTTGGTGTCGGACACCCGCTTGATGCTCCCCACCAGATAGCCCACCTCGCCCGTCTCGAGCGACTCCGCCGGGTGCAAGCCGAGCCTGAGCCGCCCCACCTCCAGCACCTCGTAGGTCGCCTCATTGGAGCAGAACCCGATCCGCATCCCCCCCGCGACCCGACCGTCGACCACCCGGATGTAGGGGACCGCGCCACGGTACTTGTCGTACTGGGAGTCGAAGATGAGCGCCCTGAGCGGCGCGTCGGGGTCGCCCGAGGGCGCCGGCACCCGCTCCACGATCGCCTCCAACACCTGATCGACGTTGGTCCCCAGCTTGGCCGAGACGGAGATGATCTCCGACGGGTCCACGCCGAGCAGGTTGACCAGCTCCTCCTGGACCAGTTCCGGACGGGCGGCGGGCAGGTCGATCTTGTTGATGACCGGGATCAGCTCGAGGTCGTTCTCGAGGCCGAGGTAAAGGTTGGAGAGCGTCTGGGCCTCGATCCCTTGGGCCGCGTCCACGACCAGGAGCGCGCCCTCGGCGGCCGCCATGGAGCGCGAGACCTCGTACGAGAAGTCGACGTGGCCGGGCGTGTCGATCAGGTTCAGCTCGTAGGCCTCGCCGTCCTGCGCGACGTAGCGCATGGTGATGGCGTGCATCTTGATCGTGATCCCGCGCTCCCGCTCCAGGTCCATCGCGTCCAGCACCTGCGCCCGCATCTGCCGCTGGCCGAGGGTCCCCGTCCGCTCGAGCAGCCGGTCGGCGAGCGTGGACTTGCCGTGATCGATGTGGGCGATGATGGCGAAGTTCCGGATACGGCTCTGCATTGGGAGGGAATCTACCCCGCGCCGGGAAACCGCCAAAGACGCCCAGCCTATCTCGCCTGCCGGAACGCGCGGAAGAGCGCGTCGCTCTGCGCCAGCAGGATCGGGCCCGCGATGCTCAGCACGAAAACGTAGACCGCGACCAGCGCAGCCCGAACACCCAGACCTCCCGCAGGGCGTCCAGGTCGACCATCAGCCCGAAGGCGACGAAGAAGAGGGCCGCGAAGGGCTGCTGATCTGGAGCGCGAAATCGGCCCGTGCCGATTCGCTGGCGCGGTTCCTTGAGCCCCGCCGGGATCGGCTCGCGCCATGGGATCGCGCGATGCTGGATTACGAGCTCCCTCGAGCGGAGTCCCGAAGACTGGAATATTCTCGGTTTGCGGGCGGTCATCGCCGCCCGCCAGGCGGACCGGCGGGGAGCGATGCGCTACGCGGCACGGATCGAGGCGACGGAAGACCCCTGGGATTAGGAGAGGACCGCGTATGGCTCGCTGCCATCGCCGCCAATCTCGACGACCCGGACCGGGCCGTTTCCCAGCTGTGGCAGGCCGCGGCCGAAGGTCTCTTCTTCGCGGAGGATCTCCACTACCGTGCCGAGCTCGAGCCCCTGTGGGACGATCCGCCCTTTCGGGCCTGGCTACGGCCGCGTGGCTGATGGAGGCCTCGCTTCGGCGAATTGCGGGGCTGCGGCCTCACCGCCCCGGGCCGTGGGCCGGGTTCTGGTCGGCGGTCGGTCCTCCAAGGAGTGTCACCAGACCCGACCCGTCCGCCCCAACCGTCATGATATTGGAATCGTGGTCGGCGGGGATATGGAAGAACGCGATCCGGCTACCGTCGGGAGACCAGTTGGGAGCCCAGTCCTCGGCGGGATCGGACGTGAGTCGGACGAGGTTCGAACCGTCCGCGTCGATCACGAAGACATCCACGTTGGGCGCTCCCGAGGGCTCCGCCCCGACATGATCGAACGCGATCTTCGATCCGTCCGGCGACCACTGCGCGTTCGCGTCCTGGCCGGGCAGGCCGAAGAGCGGCTCCGGGTTCGAGCCGTCGGCGTTCATCACCCAGAGATCGCCGCCGTCGCCGGTATTGCGCCGGAACACGATCCGGGAGCCGTCCGGCGACCAGTCTCCCTCGAGATTCTCACCGCCTCCGTCCGTGAGCCGGGTCGGGTTCGATCCGTCGGCGTCCATCACCCAGACCTCGTTTTGCCCCGTCCGACCGCTCCAGAACAGGATCTGGTTGCCGTCCGGCGACCACGAGGGCCCGATCGACAGACCGTTGGACGAGACCGGACGCTCCGCGCCGGTCCCAAGATCGAAGACGAAGATGACGCCGTCGCGCTCGTATGCGACTCGACGGCCATCCGGCGCCACGTCGGGTTGAGAGGCCCGGACTCCCAGCGAGACCACCTCGCTCCCGTTGGAGTTCATCGCCATGAGGCCACCCGACGGACCGCGCAGGAACAAGACCTTGCCGGCGAACGTGTTCGGGAGGATCGGAGGGTCGGGACCGGGCGCGGTCGGCGAGCCGCCTCCGCCCCCACTGCAGGCGAAACAGGCCGGGATCGAAAGCGCGGTCATGTGATGCACGAAGAAGTTCATCGTTTCTCCTTTCTCCAGCCGTCCGTGAGTTCGGGCTAGCGTGCCGAGTAGACGATGTCGCCGATGCTGATCCACCCGATCATCTCGACCCGATCGCCACGCGTGTGACCCGACTTCCGCCACACCTCGACGTTCTTTGCGTGGACGTGGAGCACGAAGCCGTCGTCGCTGGGAACGACCGGGACGGCGACGAGAACTCGGTCGGTCTCGTGCGCGATCCCCGCCTCCCCAATGACGTCC
>JBOHRW010000187.1:0-4072 GCA_050732935.1 Gemmatimonadota bacterium | reverse complement strand
CCGCAGTCTCGAGTCGAGGACCACCCTGATCGGCTGGACCTCGGGCCAGCCGTCGGCCTCCTCGGCGATCGGCCAGTCGCGCACGGTGAGGAGCGGGTCGTCCGCGATCACCGTCCCCACCCCGACCATCAACCCCCGATACTGGCGCCGCAGGCGGTGGACGGCCTGCCGCGCCTCGAGGCCCGTCACCCATGGCCCGTTCTCCCGTCCGAGCGTCACCCTCGCGTTCAGCGTCTGGGCGGTCTTCACGTGGAAGAAGGGCCGACCCGATTCGACGAAGTGGAGCCAGGGCTCGATCAACCGGCGCGACGGCGCTTCGAGGACTCCGCTCTGGACCAGGACGCCGCCGGACCTCAGCCGCCCGGCCCCACCCTTGCCGACGTGGGGATCGGAAACCGCGTAGGCGACGCGCTCGACCCCGGCCTCGAGCAGGGCCACCGTACAGGGCGGCGTGCGGTTTTGGGCGTCGCAGGGCTCGAGGGTCACGACCGCCAGCGAGCCGGCCGGGTCGTGGCCGGCCCGCCGGGCGGATGCCAGCGCTTCCACCTCGGCATGAGGTCCACCGGCCCAGCCGTGAAACCCTTCGCCGATCAGGGTACCGTCGGACGCCACCAGCAGGCAGCCGACCATCGGGTTGGGCGCGGTCGCCCCGCCGCCGCGCTCGGCGAGATCCAGGGCCCGCCGCATGAGCCGCTCGAGCCCCGCCCCCGCCACGGGATCGGATCCCACGCTAGGGTCCGATCCGGACGGCCACGCCGAAGAACGCCCCGGAGGCGGCTCGCCCGACCTCGGCCGCCGCGCGCAGAACGAGAAGATTCAGCTCGACCCCGGCGTACGCCTTGCCGTGCGTCCCGCTCGCGTCGATCGCCCCCTCGATCTCCTGGCCGCCGGTCGAGCGCCTGGCGGGGATCCGGTATCGCGCATCCACACCCGTGCGGTCGAGGCCCACCCCGGCATGGGGGGTCACGACGCCGAAGGTCTTCGAGGCGTCCAGCCGGGCCGACCACGTGACGACGTCGGCGTCGAAGGCCACGTCGTCGTCTTCCAGGTCGCCGTACTCGAGGCCATCGACCCAGGTGCGGTAGAGGGACGCGCTGATGTCCGGAAGGGCAGGCGCGCCCTGAATCAGACCCATGCGCGCACCGAGACCCAGCTCGACCGCCAGCGCCTCGTAGTCGTCGCCCGCCGCGACCACTCCGGCCTTCCCCAGGATGTCGAACCCGCGCGTCAATCCGAGGGCGGCGTTCACGCTCCCCACCGGGAGCCGGACGTCGAGCTCGCCCGCGGGGCTGCGCGGGTCCTCGATCTCGGCCACGACGAGTCCCAGTGCGATCCCGCTCCGCAGGCTCCCCAGGCCTCCCGTGGTCGAGGCCGGTCCGGTGAGCGGGCTCCCGCCGCCCAGGGCCTGGCCCAGGCCCGCCACCGCGTCGTCGATGGCGTCCCGGACACGCGCCTCGCTCACGCCCTGGGCCGAGATCTCGGCCGCCCCCGTCAGAAGGAGGGCCAGGGCGAGTCCCGCTCTCACGACCATAGGACGCCCTCGCCTTTCACGATGCGGCCGATCTCCATCGCGCGGTCGCCCGCCTTCGTCACGCTCTCCACGATCCTTGCGCTCGCTTCCGGCGTCACCACGAGACACAGGCCGATTCCCATGTTGAACACGCGGTACATCTCGTCTTCGTCCACTCCCCCGACCTCGGCCAGGTACCCGAAGATGGGCGGCACGGTCCACGCTTCGCGGTCCAGCCGGGCCCCCAGTCCGTGGGGGAGGACCCGCGGCAGGTTTCCCGCGAAGCCGCCGCCCGTGACGTGCGCGATTGCGTGGAGGCCGGGGTCGTCGAGAAGCGGCCGCACGGCCGCGAGGTAGGATCGATGGACGGCCAGGAGCGCGTCGGCCCAAGCCTCCCCCCCCCACGGGACGAGCTCGTCCGGGCGATGGCCGGCCGCTTCGATCACGACCCGCCGCGCCAGCGTGTACCCGTTGGTGTGAAGACCGCTCGAAGGCAGCCCCAGCACGACGTCGCCCACCGTGGCTCGCGATCCGAGCCGTGATCGCGGCGCCACGCCGACCATGAACCCCGCTAGGTCGTAGCGCCCGGGAGCGTAGAGGTCCGGCATCTCCGCGGTCTCGCCACCGATCAGGGCGACCCGATTGTCACGGCAGGCGCGGGCCAGTCCTTCGACCACGGACAGGACCACCTCCGGCTCCAGCTTTCCGGTAGCGATGTAATCGAGAAACAGGAGGGGTCGCGCGCCGGCCGCGAGGAGGTCGTTCACGCAATGATTGACGAGGTCCTGGCCGACCGTGTCGTGACGGTTCGCCCACTGCGCCACCAGGAGCTTGGTGCCCACGCCATCGGCCGAGGCGACCAGCACCGGATCCGTTTCGGGAAGGCCACCGATGGCGTAGCAGCCGCCGAAGCCGCCCACGCCGCCCAGCACCTCGGGCCCCAGCGTCGATCCGACCAGCGCCGCCAGTCGCCGCTTGACGTCGTCGGCCCCTTCGATGTCCACCCCCGCCGCACGGTAGGCCGGCGCACCGGGGTGCCGGGCGTCAGGCATGGCGTGCCACGGGCTGATGATCGAAGCGGGTCAGACGTCCGAACTCGGCGAAGCGCTCCTCGATCTCCTCCACCTCCAGCCGGGCCAGCCGGTCGACCGAGAAGTCCTCGCAGCAGAACGACCCCATCGCGGAGCCGTAGATGGTGGCGCGCCTCAAGCCCTCGGGCGAGGTGTCGCCGGTGGCGGCCACGTATCCCAGGAAGCCCCCGGCGAATGCGTCGCCCGCGCCGGTCGGATCGACGATCGTCTCGAGCGGCAGGCCCGGGACGGCGAAGGTCCAGTCGCCCGAGAAGGCGACGGCTCCGTGCTCGCCCTTCTTGACCACGACCAGGCGCGGCCCCCAGTCGAGGATGGCCTCGGCCGCCTTCCGCAGGTTCGGCTCCCGCGCCAGCTCGCGGGTCTCGGAATCGTTGATCAGCATGATGTCGACCTTGCCGATCACCTCGCGCAGCTCCTCCGGCGTCTGCTCGATCCAGTAGTTCATCGTGTCCAGCGAGACGGTCTCGGGATCTTCCACCTGTCCCAGGACGCCGAGCTGCAGATCGGGAGCGATGTTGGCCAGGAAGACGTGCTCGGAGTCGCAGAACTCCTCGGGGATCCGCGGCTGGAAATCGGCGAAGACGTTGAGGGCCGTGAACAGGGTTTCGCGCGTGTTCAGGTCGTAGCCGTACTCGCCTCCCCACCGGAAGGTCTCGCCCGTAACCGATTCGAGGCCGGCGAGGTCGATTCCCCGCGCCTCGAGGAGCTCGCGATGGCGGTCGGGAAAATCGTCCCCGACCACGCCCACGAGCCTGACCTGCGCGAAGTAGGACGCGGCGAGGCCGAAATAGACGGCGGCGCCCCCCAGCACGTCCTCCCGCTCGCCGAACGGCGTCCTGATTTCGTCCAGCGCGACCGATCCGACTACCAGCAGTGACAAGGGACGCTCCAAAGTAGGGAGGAATGGGCCATCATGCGTGGTCTACATCGACTCGGGGGCGGTCACCCCCAGGAGACTCAACCCGTTGCCCAGCACGGACTGCACCGCTCGTGCCAGGGCCAGCCGGGCCCGCGCGAGGCCCTCCTCCTCGACGAGGAAGCGCTCGCCGTGATACCAGAGATGGAAGCGCCGGGCGAGGCCCTCCAGGTAATCGGTGATCCGATGGGGCTCCAGCGCATCGGCGGCGTCGGCCACGACGTCCGGATAGTCGTCGAGCGCCCGCAGGACGTCCATCTCGGTCTCGGCCTGAAGCCGGTCGAGGGTCTCGGGAACGCCGCTCGCCCGCGGATCCCACCATCGCTCCTCCAGCCGATCGAACACGCCGGCGATTCGGGCGTGCGCGTACTGCACGTAGTAGACGGGGTTCTCCTCGGACTGTCGCCGCGCCAGGTCGAGATCGAAGGTCATGTGCGTGTCGCCCTTCCGCATCAGGAGAAAGTAACGCGCGACGTCGACGCCGATGTCGTCCATGAGCTCGCTCAGCGTCACCATGCGGTTCCTGCGGGTCGACAGCCGGACCTCGAGACCGTC
>JBOHRW010000186.1:0-5666 GCA_050732935.1 Gemmatimonadota bacterium | reverse complement strand
AGGAAGCGCGGATGGCGGAGCTTCCCGTCGGACGTCCACTCGGTGAAGCCGACCTCCGCGACGAGCCTGGGGGAGGCCCAGTGGACGCCCTTCCTGGAGATGCCGATCGGGTCGCCGAAAGGCGGTGTCTTCCGTTCCATGGACGACAGCCGCTCGCTGAGATCGCGCAGCGTCTCGTCGTCGTACCCGGTACCGACCTTTCCCGCATACCGGAGCTCGCCGTCGTCGTAGGTGCCGACCAGCAGAGCGCCCAGTCCGACTCGACTCCCTCGCGGCTCGGTCCATCCGCCTACCACGAACTCCTGGCGCGCCACGCACTTGAGCTTGAGCCAGTCCCGGGAGCGACGGTGGACGTAGGTCGAGTCCGCGCGCTTGGCGATCAGCCCCTCCCAACCCTTGCGGCAGGCCTCCTCCAAATATGCCTCGCCCTCGGCGTTCCGGTGGGCGGAGAAGCGGAGCGGATCCTCGAACCGGATCGCGCGCTCGAGCAGGGACTTCCGGTCCCGCAGGGGAAGCCGCGTGGTGTCCCGACCGTTCAGGTGGACGAGATCGAAGAGATAGTAGTACACGGCCACGCCCGACCGACGGGCCTTCTCGGCGTCTGCGATCTTCATCCGCCCCTGGAGGCGGGAGAAGCTCGTCACGCCCCCTTCGAAGGCAACGATCTCGCCGTCGGCGATGAAGTCGCACGTCTCCTGGGCGGCGATCGCGTCGACCAGCTCGGGGTAGGTGGCGTTCTGGCCCTTCTCGTTGCGCGAGAGGAGCCGCACACGGTCGCCGTTGCGGAAGGCGAGGCATCGGATGCCGTCCAGCTTGCGCTCGTAGATCCAGCCGTCGTCGGAGAACGGCTCGTCGGTCAAGGTCGCCAGCATCGGCTCGACCCAGCCTGGATGCTTCCGCTTCCGAAGCTTGCCCCGCGCGTCGTCGGAGAGCCGTGCGAACGGGTCCTTCATTCGCCCTCCGCCTCGGCGACCTCCTCCACCGTACGGCCGGAGAGTACGGATTCGGGCTGAGTGCTGGCCGGGTTGCGGCGGGCGTCCGCCTCGTCGTCATCCATCTTCACGAGAAGCCACCGCTCGTCCTTGCCCTTGCCGAGCCTCGTCAGCGCGTAGCCGCCGCACAGCTTTTCGCCGTCCAGCCAGATCTTGAGATGGCCCGCGTCGATCGCCCTGGCGACCGGGACCTCATCTCCATCATCGTCCGTCAGGTTCCGATAAGTCCCCCTATCCCAGACGATCACCGCACCTGCACCGTACTCCCCCTCCGGAATCACACCTTCGAAGTCGTGATAGTCCAGCGGATGGTCCTCGGTCGGCATAGCCAGTCGCTTGTCTCGCGGATCGGTGGAGGGACCCTTGGGGACGGCCCAGGACTTCAGGACGCCGTCGGCCTCGAGGCGGAAATCATAGTGGAGGGAGGAGGCGGCGTGCTTCTGGATGACGAAGCGGCGCCTAGGCTTCCCCTTCTTCCCACCACGGGGCTCCTTCGTCTTCCGGAAGTCGCGCTTTCGGCGGTACTCCTCGAGGGTGTCCGCGCTCATAGAGAGACCCTCAGCGGGCGACCAGGCGGTTTGCCCACCAGACGCCGAACGCCGCTTCAGCGACCCCAAGAACGCGGGTGAGCCCGGGTCGCTTCTCGAAAATGGAGACGATTTCCCTGATCCTGTGCAAGTTGCTTCCGTTGCTGGCCATGGCGTTCTTCCGTCCACATCGCTCTTTCGCAATGTCATTCGGATAAGGTCTCGTAACGGGACCTTACCTGTCTTCCATCATCCCCGACCAGCGGATTTCTTACGGCTCAGGCCGCTGGCCAGTCGCGCCCTCGCCGATACAGGCTCCGGATCCAGGGCGCTGTGCTCGACTTGACTTCCGATACATGCAATATGCATTTTCTGTGCATGGCTTCCAAGACGATCTCCCTGCGACTCGAGGCATACGAGAAGCTCAAGGGCGTCCGGCGTTACCCGGGCGAATCCTTCAGCGAGATCGTGCTTCGGGCAAGCTGGCCGGAGGAGACCGTGACCGGAGCCGAACTCCTTGATCGTTACCGGAAGAAAGAGCCGTTCTTCACCGAGGAAGAGCTCGACCGGATCGAGCGCGGCAAGAGAGAGGAGCGGCCACCCGAGGACAAGTGGAAGGCCGACTGATTCTCGAGACGACCTTCCTGATCGACCTGGAACGGGAACGAGGGCGCGGCGAGGAGGGTCCCGCGCACGTCTTTCTCGAGGTTCACGCCGGGCAGCGGTTGTTCATCACTTTCACGGTGGCCGGTGAGCTGGCGGCCGGGAAGAGCCTTGGGAATCGTGAGGCATGGTCCGATTTCCTGGCACCCTTTCATATCCTGTCCGCGACCCGGGAGGTCTGCTGGAGATACGGAGCGACCTTTCGACACCTGCAGGCCAACGGTATGCTGATCGGCACCAACGACCTCTGGATCGCCGCCACCGCACTCGCCAATGCCATGCCGGTCGTGACGAAGAATGCCGAGCACTTCCGACGCGTGCCGGGCGTCGAGATCGCCGACTACTTCCCTTCTTGAGAAAGGCTTCCGCAAGCTGGTCGCGGTGACCCGGCGGTGACCCGGCACTCAGTTTCCGAAGCCAAACTGGAACAGGTGCACCGGCTCGCCGCTCGGGAGGGCGCCCGGCACCAGATGCCGGAGACGCTCCGGGCGTGCCGCGGGGTCGGTCAGGCCGTGCCGTACGAAGTCCTCGAGGCGGTGGCGCTTCAGATCCGCAGCCGACGCAGGAGCTGCGCGTTGAGGGCGACGATCACCGTGCTCGCCGACATGAGGACCGCGGCGACGGCGGGCGCCAGCAGAATGCCGTAGCCCGCCAGAACACCGGCGGCGAGCGGGATGGCGACAATATTGTAGCCCGCCGCCCACCACAGGTTCTGGACCATCTTGCGGTAGCTCGCCTTGCTGAGCTCGACGATTCGCGCGACGTCGCGCGGGTCACTTCGGACGAGCACGACGTCGCCCGCCTCGACCGCGACATCGGTCCCCGCGCCAATGGCCAGACCGACATTCGCCGCGACCAGAGCCGGAGCGTCGTTCACGCCATCCCCCACCATGGCGACGCGCTTCCCTTGACTCTGCAGCTCCTCGATCTTCTTCACCTTGTCTTCGGGGAGCACCTCCGCGAAGACGGTGTCGATGCCGAGCTCCTGCGCCACGGCGTCGGCGACGGCGCGCGAGTCACCCGTCAGCATCACGACCTCGATACCGTTCTCGTGCAGCCGCCGCACCGCCTCGACGGACTCCGGGCGGATCGCGTCGGCGATGACGAACACGGCGAGAGCGCGGTCGTCTTCGACGAGATAGACCGCCGATCGACCCTTCGAAGCTGCGTCCGACGCCGCGTCGGCCAGCTCCTGCGCGGGCGAGACACCAAGCTGCCGGAGCAGGTTGGGTCCCCCGACCTTCAACACACGTCCGTCGACGCGAGCACGGACCCCGTGTCCGGGAATCGCCTCGAAACCGTCCGCGGACGGCACCTGGATCTCTCGATCTTCGGCACCGGCGAGGATGGCCCTGGCGATGGGATGCTCGGAGTCGCCCTCGACGGCCGCGGCGAGTCGCAGCGCATCCGTCTCATCCACGCCCGTTACCGCGCGCATCGATACGACGCGGTGCTCGCCGAGCGTGAGCGTCCCCGTCTTGTCGAATACGACCGCGTCCAGCTTTCTCGCTTCCTCCAGCCCGCGGCGGTCGCGGACGAGGAGTCCGTTGCGAGCACCCAGCGTGGTGGAGATCGCGATGACGAGTGGAATCGCGAGGCCGAGCGCGTGCGGACACGCGACGACGAGCGTCGAGACCACCCGCTGGACGACAAACGATGCTTCCGCACCGAGCGTGAGCCACGCCACCGCCGTGATCACGCCCGCGGCCACCGCCACCAGGGTCAAAAAGAACGCGGCCCGGTCAGCAAGCGCCTGAGACCGCGAGCGCGACGTCTGCGCCTCCTCGACCAGCCTCATGATGCCGGCCAGGGCCGTATCCTCGCCCGTCTTCGTGACCTCGACACGCAACGATCCTTCCCCATTGGACGTGCCCGCGATCACCTCATCGCCTTCCTCCTTCCGTACGGGACGCGACTCACCGGTGATCATCGATTCGTTGACGGAGCTCCTGCCGCTTCGAACGATGCCGTCTGCCGGGATGCCCGCACCCGGCCGGATGAGCACGACGTCGCCGTCACGAAGCTGGTCCACCGGAACTTCCTCGGTTCGCTCGCCGACGAGCCGCTCGGCAGTGGCCGGCAGCAGCTTGGCCAGCTCCTTCAGCGCTCCCTGGGCCTGGAAGATCGAGCGCATCTCGATCCAGTGGCCTAGCAGCATCACCGTCACCAGGGTGGCCAGCTCCTCCCAGAGCGGCATGCCCGGGAACCCCAGCGTCACGGCCGCGCTGAATACGAAGGCCACGCAGATCGCGAGCGCGATCAGCGTCATCATGCCGGGGAGACGATCCTTCAGCTCGCGGACAGCCCCCTGCAGGAACACGCGGCCGCCGTAGAGGAAGACCACCGTGCCGAAGATGGGTGCGATCCATTCCGATCCGGGAAACGCCGGCGCATGCCAGCCGATGAGCTGGGGCAGCATGTGCCCCCAGATGATGGTCGGGATCGTGAGCGCGAGGGACAGCCAGAACCTGTCGCGGAACATCTCGACGCTGTGACCCGCATGCTTGTCGTGGCCCGCATGGGCTTCATGCCCGCCGCGTCCCTGGCCCTGCGCGCCAGCCTCCGGCGGCTCGGGATGCCCATGCTCTACCTGGGCCTCCTCATCCGAACGCGCCGGTGCGGGATGCGAATGGGGGTGGTGTTCGTTCATGGATTTCCTCGGTCATCATACATCCATCATGACGCGTCGTCGCCCGCGGACGCTACCTTGATCCGGTCCCATGCGCGACGAGCGGGAAGCCATCCATGTGACGGAGCGCTCCGATCTGCTCGCCTTTCTCGGCCGGATCGCCCGGTCGAACCGGAGGATCGGGCAGGCCGAGCGGTGGCGGCGGCGCGGCTGGTCCGGAAGTTCGGTGGCCAGGGAGGCCGAGGCCGTGGCGGGCGCGCTGGCGGCGTCCGGGGTCGAAGCGGGCGATCGCGTCGCCCTCTACCTGAACGACGGGCCGCTCTGGCACGCCGCCTTCTTCGGCGTGCTGCGGGCAGGCGCGATCGCCGTGCCGCTCGACGTGGCCTTCGAGCCCGAGCTTCTGGCGGAGCTCGCCGCCGAGCTCGGCCTGGCCGCCTGGTGCACCGAGCGCGAGGTCCCCCGGCTCGACCTGCCCCTTTCGCGTGTCGACCTCGACTGGCGACGACCGCTGCCGTTCGGCGCCGGAGATCTGCCCTGGCCGCCGGACGACCCCGACCGGATCGCGGAGATCGTGCTCACCTCGGGGACGGGCGGCGCGCCCAAGGCTGTGCCTGTAACGCACGCCAATCTCCGCTCGGTTCTGGACGGGCTGGGGGCCGGGATCGAGGAATACCGCTGGGCGCTACGGCTCCTGCCAGCTCTCCGCCTCGCCGTCCAGCTGCCGCTCTCCCACCTCTACGGGCAGGTCATGGGCGTCTTCCTGCCGCCCCTTCTCCGGGCGCACGTCACCCTCATCGTCCCCATGCCGGCTCCCGATCTGGCCCGCGCCCTGCGCGATGAGCGCGCCTGGGCGCT
>JBOHRW010000185.1:0-4381 GCA_050732935.1 Gemmatimonadota bacterium | reverse complement strand
CCATCTTCCAGCTCCATTCGAGCTCCCTCGTCGGCAGCCACGATTGCCGGCGCCGAGAACCGGTAGTAGCTGTCGCGGGCTCGAGAATCACCAAGCAGCGGATAGCATCCTCGGCCAAGATCGATCGATCTCTGGAAGCCAGCCATCCTGCCAACAACTTCACGCAGCCGGGTCGCTCGGGGCAGCGCACCAGCCTCGCACAGCAGCCATAGCTCGGACAACTCTCCAGCTATGATCCGGTGGTACATCGTCGACCGTTCCGCATGCACGCCATCCCCGCAGACCTGAGACTTGATCTCCCGATCCAGGACATCCCACGCCCTCGCCCCCCAACGACCGGCTCCCACGTATTCCGGAAACAGGTGCGCGCACATCGCCAGCGATTTCGCCTCGAGCAGGATGTGGTTTCCCGGGCTGTGATACTCCAGAGTCTGATACAGATATTCAGAGAGCAAGCCCAGAGTGCCAAGGAAGGAACGACGCTGACTCTGGCTCCATCCTTCCCAATCCATGAACATGAAATAGGCCCAGATCCAGGCATTGATCCTGCGCGCGGCCTCAAAGGGGCCGTCCCATTCGATCCTGCCGATACGGTGCGAATTCCACGCGATCCAGGAATCCGCGAGCTCGACAAAGGTTCTGGCAAATCGTTCATCGGACGTGTAGTGATACGCAAAGCCGAGCGACTCGAAAGCGCCATGCCGATTCAGATCACGTGTCCAGGCGATATCGCCGAGATGCGCGTAGTCCCAGTCAACAGGATCGAGGGCAACCGGGCCATGTCCGCAATGGTCGAAACGCCTCCCGACGATCCTCTCCGCGTCGGCCGTTGTCCGGCTCCGAATCCACGGCGGAATCCGAGCCACGATATCCGGGATCTCGGAGGGATGAAAGTGCCACCGGGGCGTGTCGTCCCGGTCGAGCAAGCGACCCCGCACACTCGCGGATCCAGTGGGGTGGAAATCGGCGCGCTGATTCGCCTTCGGCCAGGGGAACCACCTCTCGACGGCACGCCTTCGTAGGGCATAGGAAAGACGTCGCACGAGATACGAGGTATCCTTCGATCGGATCTTCCTTGTTACCCAGGCAGCGCGCATGGCCACTCCCGCCCTCACGCGGGACCTTCCATCTCGATCTCGGAGTCGACCACCCCGTCAGCCGCACCCCATTTCCTCCTTCGCAGCAATCCGACTGTGGTCTGGCCGATGACACGCAGATCCTCCATGCGTGGCAGAAGCGCCTCGGCTATCCCGCATTCTTCGCTCCGGCAAAACAGGCGCAGAAAGATGATCGCTGCGAACAGGTACGAGCAGGTGGCGGCCACGGCCGCTCCCGCGACCCCCATCACCGGGTCCAGGAGGACATTCAGGCCGGCATCGATCGCGGCGGCCGCACCAAAAATGGGCACCCCGAGACCCGGCCGCCCGCCGGCGGACACACGATTGTAAGTCACCTGGATCGTGCTCCAGGCGATGGTGCCCGGCAGGAGCCAAAGGAAGGGCTCCGCCGACCCGGCGAACTCCGGCCCGAACATGAACAGGATGAGAGGCTTCGCCACAACCGCGATGCCGGCGGCCATCAGCAGGGCGATGACGTTCATCCGGCGAAGAAAGGAGGCCGCCTGACCTTTTCGCAGGCTGTCGGACGCGAAGACCGGGAATAGTATCACGCCCAGCTCGCGCGGGATCCTCAGCACGACCTCGGACAGTGCAACCGCGACGCTGTAAACACCGAGGGCCGAACGGTCGAGGAGCCAAGCCACGAGGAAGAAGTCCATCCGCTTGGTCAGGAACAGGGTGACATCGCTTAGATACCGACGCATCCCGAAGCCCAGCGAATCGCGAGCGAACGAGAAGGAGAAGTGGGTTGGGGAAAGGCGAGGTGGGGCGGCCACCACCTTGCGCATGAAGACGTCCAGAATGACGAGCTGGGCCAAGGTCGACGCGGTCACCGCGATGATCAGGGCGTCGACCGTCACCTCGATGAATGGGAATAGAGCGAGCACCGCGAGAAGCGGTAGCGACTGCTGGACCGCCAGGCTGGTCCTCGATAGAACGTAGTGGTGGACCGTGATCAAATACTGCTTCTGAAATTTCTGAATGGAGACGATCGGGACGAGGAGGATCCCGGCGATCGTGCCGAACCTGCCCATCGAGGTTATCCGCAGGTCGGCATAATGACCGAGGAGGAAGTAGATCAGAGCGCCGCCTCCTCCAAGGACCAGCGAAACCACGACTCCGTTGGCGAGGAAGTGAGCGAGCTTCCTCGGATCGCGAGCAGCGTAGAACATCTGCCCTTTATCGATACCCAATCCTGCGAAGGTCATGATGCCGCTGACCGTCGCCATGAAGAGGCTGAAGGTCCCCTTTCCCTCGGCGCCCAGGAGTCGCGCCACCACGACGGCGCCGACGAACCCGACCCCGAATCCGATCGAGGAAACACCGATCGCCATCACGGCCTTCCGCCCGACCGTATCGGCGATCGTGGAGTCGACCTGCCGGGTCCCCTGGTCGCTCATTGCTCAGTCCGCCCGCCCGACCTCGGGGAGGCGAACTGCTCACGCAGGACGCTCCAGATGAAGAGCGGGTTGTTCACCAGATAGCGCCGACCGAGTCGGCGAGGCTCCGAGAGAAGGCGAAAGAGCCACTCTAGGCCGGTCCGCTGCATCCAGCCCGGTGCCTGTCGTTTCAAGCCGGCGTGGAAATCGAAGGCGGCCCCCACGCCGATCAGCACAGGCCCTTCCAGGAGATCTACGTGGGCGTGCATCCAGCGCTCCTGTTTCGGCGTGCTGAGACCCACCCAGACGACGTGCGGTCGCGAAGTCCGGATCCGCTCCACGACTTCGGCGTCTTCGTCAGGGGTCAGCGGTCGGAATGGCGGACAGAAGGTCCCCACGATCTCGAGCCCCGGGAAGCGTTCTTTCAGCCTCTCGGCGAGCAAATCCGCCACACCTTCGGCGCCACCGTACAGGAAGTGTCGGTAGCCCTGCCCCTCCGACCGCTCGCAGAGCCGGAGCATGAGATCCGGACCGTAGACCCGCTGCACTTCAGGATGACCCCGCCAGTGGCAGATCCACACCAGCGGCATCCCGTCCGGTGTCACCAGCCCCGCCGCATTGTGGATGTCCAGTAGCGCGGGATCCCGGCTACTCTCCATGACGCCGTGGACACCGCTCACACATACGTAGTCGCGGTGTCCGACGGCGATCCATTCCTCGATGGTGGCAAGGGCGGTAGGGATGTCGATTGCGCTGACGTGGACGCCCAGGATGGGCACCCGCGGCGGGTGGACCGCACCGGACATCCGGCCATCGGCTTCGGACGCGGGGCGGCCGCGATCTGACAAGGGGTCAGCCGGTCCGCCGGCTCGGCACGGCGGGCTCATCGCTCCGGGCCCGAGCGCGAACCTGGTCCTCGATCCAGGCGTACGTCTTCGCGAGGCCTTCCTCGAGGGAAACCTGCGGCTGCCACCCCAGGACCTGCTCGAGGCGCGTGTTGTCCGAGTTGCGGCCGCGGACGCCCTGGGGGCCGGGTACATGCTTGCGAGCGACGTCGATGTTCGCGATCCCCGCGATGATATCGACCAGCTCGTTGATGGTGACCAGGCGATCCTGGCCCAGGTTCAAGGGATCGGCGTGAGTGGACTCCATGAGCCGATGGATCCCTTCCACGCAATCGTCGACGTAGCAGAACGAGCGGGTTTGCTCCCCGTCGCCCCAGATCTCGATCTCGTGGCTCCCCGTGAGCTTCGCCGTGGCCACCTTGCGGCACAGCGCAGCGGGCGCCTTCTCCCGTCCACCGTCCCACGACCCGAGAGGACCGAAGATGTTGTGGAAGCGCACCACCCGGGTCTCCAGCTCGTATTCGTCGTGGTAATGCATGGCGAGCCGCTCCGTGACCAACTTCTCCCAGCCGTAGGCGTCCTGCGGCTGGGCCGGGTAGGCATCCTCCTCCTTGAGCGGCGTGACCTGGGTTTCCTCCTGCCGGTACTCGGGATAGATGCAGGCCGACGACGAGAACAGGTAGCGCTCCGCCCCGCTGGCCCGGGCGGCCTCGAGCGTGTGGGTGCTGATGAGCAGGTTGTTGTGCAGGATCTGGGCGTGGTATTTCGAGATGAAGCCCATCCCACCCATGTCGGCGGCCAGCGCGTAGACGTGGTCGACACCGCGCATCGCCTGCAGTGCGTCGTCCTTGCGGCGCATGTCCAGCAGCTCGAACTCGTCGGCATCGATCGCCGTGTACTCCGGCTCCTTGATGTCGATACCGCGGACCCAGTACCCGCGCTCCTTGAGATAAGTCACGAGGTGATGGCCAATGAAGCCACCCGCCCCGGTCACCAACACACGCGTCATGCGTTCCCCCCCTTGAACCCACACTTGTCC
>JBOHRW010000184.1:0-11062 GCA_050732935.1 Gemmatimonadota bacterium | reverse complement strand
GTGTCGATGGCGACGGGGATGGCGAGGTTGCTTCTGTTCCCTGTTGCGCCGACCGCGGCCGCGGCGCCCGGTATGGGCTCGCCAGCCGCGCCGGCCGCAACGTTCTGCCCCTCCTCGCCCCCGCCATCCGCGTTCAGACGCCACCAGGTGGCGGCGATCAACAGGAAGGCCAGAAGTGCGAGGCTGATCCACATCCACCCCCGTCCGACTTGGGGAGCGGAGCTGGTCATGCTTCTCCCGCACTAGCCATTGTGCGCCGAAACTTCATTGAATAGAGACCGCCTCACGAATGCCCCCAAAGCAAGAATCGTGCAGTGTACGCGATCTCGCCAGGCCCGTTACACGAAACCCCGCGCAGGGGTACGGGGTTCATCGGCCGGTGTCGGAAATCCAGTTACTACATGGAGCCGGCATTCGCAAAGTCGTGAGACGGCATCTCGACCTTCAAGACGACGACGCTGAATACCTCTAGTCCTTCACGATGCCGTAAATCGTGCCGTTAAACTCCCTGGGGTCGATCGTCCCGCCGGTCTCGGGGAAAACTCGCACTGTTCATTGCCTCGGCGCTGACGGTCGGATCCACCCAAACCTCTTCCCGCTCATCAACGAACGATTCGAGCTCGGACAATGTATGTAACGCCCAGGCTGTCAACGTCCTGCCCGTAGAGATAGTCGCCACGGAAGAGGGGCCTGGGCCAAAAGGCGGCCGGTGAATGGAGTCGCCCGAGGTAGCGACCCCCAGCGTCAAAGACGTCGAATAGAGTTCCGCTTTCTTGGCTTGCATTCGGGACAACCCAAAGGCGGCCCTTGAGGTCCACAGCAAATCGGCTGAACGCTGGCTTCGTGTCGGGGATACGGGCGGCGTCGACTCTTCCGCCTTGCCGGGTGAACCACTCCAGATCCGCGATGGCCTCTTCTCTCTCCTCGCCCGTGACGGGGATGAATTCGTACTTGCGCTCAATGAGGAGGAGCGTGTCACCATCGGGCTTCAGTTTCGCAACCTTGAACTCATCGTTGACCGCCACCCACGGGTCTCCGTCCGGACTGACGGCATAGACGATCTCTGGGGTGAACGGGACCGTGGCGCTAATTTGAGAACTGCTATTCTCGAGCGTGAAGGTCTCATTATTGTGCACTGGCAAGAGCAGAGTATCGCGGATCTGTAGTTGGTCGTCGAAGCGTAGGACCGCGTGTCGTGTCTGAAAACCCCCCTCTTGCCTCACAAACAGCGTTACGATCTCGTAAAGATTTCCTGCACCATCGAATCCACCGGTCCAAGGAACCGAATAAGTACCGATTCGTCGTGGGTAGGATCTCTGAAAGTTCCCGGCGCTATCGAAGACCGCGTAGCGACCGTTCCCCGGATCAACAATCCAGAGCTCTTCATCGGGGCCGCTCACGATCCCAATTGGATCCTTAAGTTCGCCCGGGCCCCCTCCTTGTCGGGCATAGGTGCGAATGTGCGATCCCGTTGAATCGAACACGCGAATCTCCTTTGCGTGCCGCTCCAGGGCATGAATTCGACTGTAACCATCAACCTCGATTCCGGCAACTTCGCCAAAGAGCGCCGGACCTGATGCGTGGACGCTTCCTATCCTCAGCTCCTCCACCAGGGTCCAAGGCTCTTGTCCCCATGAGCCAATCGGAGAGTTGCGAACATGAACTCCCCCGTTGGGAAGAGTGTCGATCGAGAAGCCTATGCTCATCGAGTCCTCATCTCCACCAGGACACTTACATGCAGTCGGTGCGAGCAGGAAGAAAGGAAGGAGTTTGAGTAGGGAGAGATGAACCATAGACAGTTGCGAGGACGGGGGTGTCCCATCTGCAGTTGAAGGTTGAGGCGGCGTGATCATCTCTATGCCGCGCGATCCGGGCTCTCGCGCCGTTGCTGGATCTCACGCAGCTTGCCCTCCAGAACCCACAGGTGCTGATAGCCGTCGATTCTTCGGAAGCGCTTCTCACATTCCAGGAATGCCGCCCCGCACCAGCGCAGGATCATCTCCGGATCACGCCAGTGGGTCACCCGGCCACTGCGCGCCCGGACCCCGCCTTGCGGGCTTTCGATGATGTTGGTCGTCGCCAGGCAGCGCGTGAGCGCGCTGGGCAGTCCCAGCCGCTGCAAGGTAAACATCTCGTCGAGCCCCTCGCGCAGACTGGCGGCGGCGTCGGGATAGTGATCGCGCTCGAGCCACAAGGCCAGCGTCGCGAGCCGGGCGATCCCCTCGTCGGCCTCCAGCCGGAAGGCGGCCCGCATCGCCTTCTTGACGTCGCCCCGCTTCTCCTTGGGCAACCGCTCGCTGACGTTGCGGACCTTGTGCGCCCGGCAGCGCTGGACCGGGTTGGAGTTGCGGGTCAAGTCCACGTCCAGCACCACCGCCAGAGCCGCGCCGCCGCGCCTGAGCCAACGCCCGAACGTCGTCGCGTCCGGGACACTCACCCAGCCGAACAACCGCGCCACCGCGCGCGACCTCAGAAGATCCAGATCGTCCAGCCGCTCGCCACCGTACAACAGAAGCGCCACCCACACCTCGACCATCAGCGACGGCCGATACCAGCCACCCACCGCCGAGGCCTCGCGGTCCAGCCAGCTCCCCACGCCGAGATGATCCCACAACCGGCGGAATACCACCAGACCGGCGGCGTCGGTCAACGAATGCGTGCTGTGACGAACGCGAAGCGGGGCCGCACAACCTTGCACATGCGGCCGCGAAGCGATACGATGAGCGTTCACCGTCCGGGTGCCTCCGTGGCTGAGGGTTTTCTCTCCAGAAAGTCCTCATAACGTATGGCATTCGGACGGTTCTTTCATCCCCTCAGATCACACCAGTGCAGGATCCGGGATAAATGGATCCTCTCTGCCAAACATCCGCACGGCTGGCACTATGAAGTCTACAAGGCGGGCGTTATTATTCCGTTATCATTGATCTACTACAGGAAGGAAATAACGAGGTCGCCCCCGCAGCGGTGGACGCATTCTCCTACTTGGCGGGAGCCAACCGCCCCGCAACGATAATCGGCTCACCGGAAACGGTGAGATAGACGACGCCCCCCTCCGGGACGACGGTTGCCGGCGTCTACGACCCGGAACGTGTCTTCCAACAGAGCGAAGACCGCCGGACGCCGGAACTCCCTCGGACCGCCCCCCTCGCCACCGGCAAGCGGGTGGATACTGCCGTCCGGAGCGACCGTCAGGATCTCCTGACGCATAATCGAGGATGTGAAGCGTGCCGTCCGGGGCGACGGCTAGGCTACCGGAAGGCCCAGGCATTCAGCCGAGCGTCAGGCAGAGCGCAGCCGAGGCCGCTTAGGCTTTCATATCCCTGGCCCCCGTCGCCTCACTCTCCGACGTCAAGCTGGGGAGGCGGATCCGGGGGACCAGGAGCCGGACTTTTCTCACCCGCGACCAATTCACGATAGAGATCGAGAAGCTCATCCAACCCCCCCATCGCCTTCTCGGCCTCCTCACGATCGAAGAGCTCCGAAGCCGGGCGTCCCGTCTCCTCGTCTCCGTAGAAGGCCAGGCTGCGCAGTTCCAGCAACCAGGCCGAATGGCGCACGATCCGGTCGATCGCGTCCTGCCACGACTGCGGGAATCGATCGAGATGACGCTTCAGCGCCGGTCCCACGTCGTGCCGCTTTGGCGGATCGACCCCAACGAAGCGGAGCGCTCCCTTGAGGAGAAGCTCCGTCACCTCCTGGCATTCGCGCACGACATCTGCATATGCACTGCCCGAATGGAGCGTCGTCAGGGCCGCCCTTCGGGAATCGGCTCGCCGCAGATAGTCCCGCGCGAGATCCGAGAAGTTCAAACAATGACCTCGTCACCGGGTTGCCAATCGGGAGCCAGGTCCCAGTACTCGTACCCGTCCGGGTCGATGAGGCGGCGGGCTCCGAGCTCATCCAGTCGCGCCCGGAGGCGGTCCAGGACGCCGGCGAAGAAGCCGCCGCGGTCGTAGAGCAGCAGGTGGCAGCCGAGAAGTCCCAGATAGTAGGGCTTGAACCGTCGAGCCTCTTCGGGAGTCAGCACGATCGGGGAGAGCCAAGCTTCGAGATCGGGGCTCACCCAACGGGCCGCCGCCCGGATCCTCTCACTCCGCCCCCTTCGCCGCTCGGGTGCCCCCTCCCAGACCACGATCAGGTCCACGTCGCGATCCGGCTGGAAGCGCTCCACCTGGGAGCCGAAGAGACAGACGGTGACCAGCGTGGAGCCGAGCTCGGTCCGCAGGCGCTCGACCAGCCCGGGAAGCTCCGTTGCGAGACAGTCTCTCATGATGATCTCGTCCTTTCGTCCTCCTGCAGGAAGCTGCCAGGGATGGCTGTGGCGGTCAACCGAGCCCCTGACATCGCGCAACTCGGCTTCAAGACGATCGTCATCGTGCGGGCCTGTTTTCCTGAACCCATCGAGTTGCATGAAGACGCCTCACGGTGAAAGAATGCGGGGCGTGAACACGCGGGAGAACCGGCGGATTCGCGAACTTCGGGTGGCCTACGCGACCCACTACGACTCGCTCGGCGTCCCGACCGTCGTCGCCTACCGGATCCCGGATTTCGCGCCCGGCGCCCATTCCTCGCCATAGGAGCGCTGAGTCGCCAGGGCGGCGCGCCCCGGGCGATCCGCAGTCTCGGCTGCTTGCATCCCGTCGTTCCTCACGGTTAGGGTAGAGCGCCGTCGTGCCGCACGATCCCGACATAATCTGCCCTCCCGAGGAGGGCCTCCTCTATCGCAACGGCATCTACCGGCCGCTCGACACAACCGCCCTTCCCGACGCTCCCGAGACACCGGACTTCCCCGACCCCGGCACCGGCCCGCCCTTTCACCGGGTCGATGACGTCCCCCGCGTCCCGAAGCTGCGCGACGTGGTGGGGCCGTCGGTGATCGCGCTGGGGATCGGCCTGGGCGCGGGCGAGTTCCTGCTCTGGCCGAACCTGATCGCCGTCAACGGGTTCTCGATCTGGTGGCTGTTCTGGGTCGGCGTCCTCAGCCAGTTCATCGTGATCAGCGAGATCGAGCGCTGGACGATGGCCACCGGGGAGTCGGTGTTCAACGGCATGGCGCGTCTCACCCGAAAGCCCTTCTGGCCCTGGTTCTTCCTGATCGCCACGCTGGTCTCCTTCTTCTGGCCGGGCTGGGCGGCCGAGTCGGCCGACTTCACGCGGGTCAGCATCAACCTGTTGGCAGGCCGCGAGGTGATCGCCGACTGGCAGCCCCTCGCGCTCGCGATGCTGATCTTCATCTGGTGCGCGCTGGCGATCTCGCGGGTCGTTTACAACGCGCTGGAGAGGTTCGAGATCGTCCTCGTGATCGTCTTCTTCCCGCTCCTCTTCATCGCGCTGGTGGCGGTCGGGGTGCTTCCGGGTGACGTGGCGGAGCTGGCGAAGGGGGCGGTGTCGTTGGGCAGCGTACCGCGCGACCTCCTGTCAGGGGATCAGTTTCCGACCCTCCTGATCGCCGTGGCCTACGCGGGAACCGGCGGGACGCTCCTCCTAGCCCAGTCGCTATGGATCCGCGACAAGGGGTTCGGGATGGGAGCCTACCAGGGACGGATCGCCGGGATCCGCGGCCGGAACGAGCCGGTGAGCGAGCGCGGCTTCGCCTTCTCCGCGGATCATCCGACCGCGCTCGCCCGCTTCCGCCGCTGGATGGGCCTGGCGGAGCGCGAGCTGTTCGTGACGTTCGTCGTCCTGATCATCTTCAGCGTCGTGATCACGACCCTGCTGGTCGCCGAGACAGTGGGGACCGGCCGGACCGACCTGGCCGGCAACCTGACCGGGATGGTCCTCGAGCAGGCCGAGATCCTCCGTCGGCAGGGTGGCGCCTGGCTCGAGATCGTGTTCCTCCTCGGCGGCGCCCTGGTCCTCTTCTCGACCCAGGTCGGGATCGTCGACACGGTGACCCGCATCACTGGAGACATCCTCTACGAGCGCGTGGGACGGAGGCGGCCTACGCTCACGCTGAAGCGGACGTTCCTGTTCCTGCTCACCGCCTTCGCCCTCGCCAGCATGGGGGTCATCGTCCTCTCCTGGGCGGGGGGCGAGAGCCTGGGTGCCCTCCAGCCCGACTTCCTGGTCCTCGTCGCCGGACCGTTCACGATCGCTTCGATGTATCTCTTCACGGCGGTGATCGTGATCATGAACACCCGTCACTTGCCTCCCGGCCTGCGGATGCCGCGCTGGAAGCTCCTCGGGATGTACTGGTCGATCTTCCTGTGGGGATGGTTCACGGCGGAGCAGATCTCGCGCCTCGTCCTCGAGCACGGGCTCGGCATGACCGGTGATGTCGTGACGACGATCGCATACCATCCGGTCCGCGTCGGCGTCTATCTGGCCTGGCTGGCCTCGCTGGCGTGGGTCGTCGCGAGGACGTTCGGGCCGGGCTGGCTCGCGCGAGAGAGGGCCGCGTGAGCCGCTGCGGCCCCGGGCGGGATACCAGCCCTTCCCGTCCTGCTGAGACTCCGGTCTATGTTGCTCCGCGAATCCCTCGGGGAGCCCACCCCCACGCGAGACGGGCCTCGGCCGGGAACTGCATCGAGCCGCTTTTGAAGAACGGCGCCACCCGGTCCTCGATCTCCTCGCGGAGCGCGCGAGCCTCTTCCTCCGGCAGCCCGCTCGCGAGCCGACTGAGCTCGCCGCTGAGGCCGATCAGGTGATCCCAGAATCGGTCGAGCGTCAAAACCGACTCCATGACGAAGGGGAGGCGGGCCTCACCCACGCGGCGCCAGCCCGACCGGCGCAGGGCCTCCGGCAGCTCGCCAGCCGCCGAGAAGCGGAACGGGTGGGGCTCCTCGGGATCGGGCTCGGGGGCATCCGGGAATCTGGCGCGGACGACCGCGTTCACCTCCCGGAAGAAGGCATTCCGCTCGCGCTCGGCCCAGACGGCGAACACGGCGCGACCACCGGGGGCCAGAGCTTCGCGGAGCGAGACCAGCGCCTGTGAGGGCTCAGGGAAGAACATGACTCCGAAGCGACAGGTGAGGCCGTCGAAGGCGCCTGCGAACGGCATCCATTCGCCGGCCGCCGCGACGGCGTCGACCCGGGTCCCGGCCACGGCCGCGCGAATCGCCCCCAGAGCCCCGGCGGCCATCTCCGGGACGAGGTCGGTCACGACCACCCGCCCGGCGTCCCCGAGGGCGCGAGCGACGTAGAGCGCGGGGTCGCCCACCCCGCCCGCCACATCGAGCCAACGTTCGCCGGAGGCGGGGGCCGCCCGCTCGAGCATCGCCCGGGAGACGGGCTCGGTCATCTCGCGGACGAAGCCACCGTACGTTACCCATCCCGGGGCGGCGGTGCGCCAGCGCTCGCGGATCTCGGCCGCTTCGACCATGCCCGCTAACCTAGCCGCCGGCGACGGCCCCGGGGAGCCGGCCCGCGATCCGCGGTCGGTCTGGGCACGTCTCGACCGGAGCTTCGACCGGGGAGGGCGCTCCGGATCTGGGCGATCGCGGGGATCTTCTGCGCGACCGCTGCGGCCGGGCTCTTTCTGTACGTGGAGTTTCTGGGTTAGGGGAAAAGTTGGAGATGCCGCTTCGACGGACGCCGCGAGCCCGCTCGCGACCCCGCTCACCGCCCGAGGAACTCCCCGATCGGCGACAAGGGCTCGATGTGGTCGCAGAAGATCTTGAAGGTCGCCATGAGGGGCACCGCCAGCAGCGCTCCCGGGATCCCCCACAGCCATCCCCAGAAGATGATGCCGAGGAAGATCACGACCGGGTTGAGGAGCAGCCGCCGGCCGAGCAGCATGGGCGTGATCAGATACCCCTCGAGGGCGTTCAGCCCGAGGTATACGCCCGGCGCGACCAGCGCCCGACCGATCCCCTCGAAGGTGAGCAGCGAGACGAGCGTGATCATCCCCAGGGTGGCGAGCGCCCCGAGGTACGGCACGAAGTTCATGAGGCCCGCCGCCACCCCCCACAGAACGGGGTTCGGCATGCCCGTGAGCTTCATGGCGAACCCCACGGCCATGCCCAGCCCGGCATTGATCAGCGTCACGGTGACCAGGTACCTCGAGATGTGCTCCTCGGTGGCGCGCGCGATCTCGATCGCCGCCTTCTTGTCGCTGAGCCTGGGCAGGACGCGGACGAGCTTGCGCAGGAAGAGATCCCCTGAAGCCAGCAGGAAGAAGAGGAGGATGACCATGATCACGGCGCCAGCCAGAAAGGCCTGGGTCTGGCTGAGGACCACGCCGGTCAGCGTCTGGCCTTCGACCTGCACCGCCCGGGGCTGCCGGGCACCTCCCCCGGCGATCTCCTCCACCTTCTTCTCGACCTGCTCCGCCGCCTGCCGCACCTCCTCGACAGGCCGCTGGATCTCGCGGATCCGCTGCTCGACGCGGCGCATCCCCTGTGGCGCCCGCTCGATCCACCCGGCGGCCGGCCCTGAGAGCGAGTAGGTCCCGTACACGACTGTGCTGAGGAGCCCCAGGATCACCATCCCGGCGGCGATCGTTTCCGGCACCCGGAGCCGGTTGAGGCCCCGCACGACCGGCGCCAGCAGAAAGGTGAGCAGGAGCGCCAGCACAACGGGAAGGACGAAGTCGCGCGCGAAATAGAGCGTGTAGAAAACGAGCAGGACGAAGATCCCGCTGAGCGCGATCGAGCGGATGTCGACGGGGCCCGAGAAGAACTCGAGCAGCCGGCCGAGATCGGGACGCGGATGCTCGTGCTCCCGGTCGGCTTCATCAGGCTGCGGGTCGTCGGGTCGCGGGTCGGCAGGGTTCATGATCGTCAATCTTAGATCGCGCGCGCGGTGGCGGGGAGGCGTCGAACGCGATCGCCGTCCCGCGACCCCGTCCGTCGGCGGTCGCACGCCCAGGCACGTGCTATGATAGGGCCCCGATGCGGGACTTCCCTCTCATGACCGGAGTCCACCTCCTGGTGGCGGTGACGATCGGTTGCGGAACGGAGGTCCCGACCACCCGGGCACAGCCGGAGCAACCAGCCTCGCGGACGATCCTCTTCGTCGCCGACGGCGCCGGGGTGGCGCACTGGAGCGCCGTTTGGCTCGGGGGGGACAGCCTCGCAGTCGCCGCGTTCCCCGTCGTCGGCCTCGTCGATCCTGGGAACACCACCGGGAGCCATGTCGAGAGCGCCTCGTCCGCGACCGCCTTCGCGATCGGCGAGCGCACGACCTACGGGGCGATCGGTGTCGGTCCCGACCAGGAGCCGCGGCCGACCGTCCTGGAGGTCGCCGAAAACGGCGGGCTCGCGACCGGGCTCGTCACCACGACCTATCTTCTCGATGCGACGCCGGCCGCCTTCGCCGCGCACGTCTCCAGCCGGAACCAATGGGCGAAGATCGCCCGCCAGATGCTGGATCAGGGAATCGAGGTGTTGATGGGGGACGGGCTGGCCTGGTTCGACAGCCTTCCGATCCCGGAGCGCTACACCGTCGTCACGACCCCCCGGGAGCTCCGCTCGGTCGACGTCGACCGCGTGTCGCGCCTCCTGGGACTCTTCGACATCGACCGGGTGGCCGACCCAAACCGCCGCGCGCCCTCGCTCGCTGAGATGACCGGGACCGCGCTCGCGATCCTGGATCGCGACCCCGACGGGTTCTTCCTGCTGGTCGAGAACGAGCACACCGACCACCGCGCCCACGACAACGCGCCGCTGGCCGCGATCCAGGCCGAGGTGGCGGACATCGACCGGGCGATCCGGGTCGCGCTCGATTACCGCGCGCGGCATCCCGAGACCCTGATCGTCGTGACCGGCGACCACGAGACGGGCGGGCTGGCCGTGATCCCCGACTCGACCGGCGCGCTCGAGGCCAAGTACGTGACGACCGGGCACTCGCTGGAGCTCGTGCCCCTCTTTGCGATCGGCCCGGGGGCGGAGACTTTCGCGGGCATCCGCACCAATGCCGCCGTCGGCCGGCTCCTGCTCGAGCGCGTGGGTGGCCAGGCCTCCGCGACCGGTGCGGCGCCTCCCGGCCCGGCCGACTGAGCTACTTCTTGTTGAAGAAGAACCCGAACACCAGGAGCAGCAGAAGCGCTCCCAGGATCGCCCACAGCAGGCTGCCCCACGAGAAGGTCTCGACCCCGCCGAAGCCGAGCGCCTGCCCGATGAACCCTCCGACCAGGGCTCCGGCCACACCCAGAAGGGTCGTGAGGATGCAGCCGCCGCGCTGGCTGCCTGGCATGATGAACTTGGCCAGCACACCGGCCACGAGCCCCAGCACGATCCATGCGAGGATGCCCATTCGTTCCTCCTTCTCTCAGGTCGTGGAGCGATGTCGGGTTCGTGACCCGCGCGGAACGGGGGATCCCGTCCCGGTCGCGGGCATCCGGAACCTAGCGCGGTCCACGACCGCGGCACAGTTCTCGAAATGACGTCCGGTCTCGCCTATCAGTGGCTCCTCCTGCGCCTCTCGCCACGCTTCAGCGTTCCGACCGTCCTGGCCTTTCTGGCCTGGCTCGTCTTCCCCTTCCCGTGGCTCGTGGAGCGCCTGGCCCCACTCGTCTCGGCTCCCCCCGGGCCGGTGATCGCGGAGATCTGGGACGCCCTCAGCCTCGGAACCGTGCTGTCGGCGGCACTCACGCTGGCGCTGGCGGGTGCGGGGCTTCTCATCGCGCTCTGGATCGGGACGGCCGCCTACCGCTTGCTCCCTCCACGACCGGTGGCCTGGTTCCGGCCGGGCGCACCCGGTTCCCCGGCGCCCTCCCCCGCGACCGGCCCGCTCGGCCGCCACCAGCGGATCGGCATCATCCTAGCGGGGGGCGGGGCCAAGGGAGCCTATCAAGCCGGCGCATTGCGCGCGTTGCATCGCTTTCTCGAAGACCGCGGGGCCCTCGGCAACGTGCGGATGATCGCCGCCTCCTCGATCGGCGCCTGGAACGCGTGTTTCTGGCTGGCGGGTCGGGTAGCCGACGGCGATCCGGGGACGCTCGGCAACTGGTGGCACCGGGTCGACCTGTCGGAGATCGTGGCGCCGACCTACTACGTGCCGGCCTGGCGCAACTACGTCCTTTCGGCCGATCCATGGCGAAGCGCCTTCCGCACCCTGTTTGTGGACGACCCTGCCTCGCGCGACAGGCTGCTGGAGCACCTGCGCTCCCCGGACGGGCCAG
>JBOHRW010000183.1:0-17338 GCA_050732935.1 Gemmatimonadota bacterium | reverse complement strand
GGGTACGCCGATCCGGATCGGCGTGAACTCGGGGTCGCTCGAGCAGGACATTCTCGAGCGCGACGGGGGCCCGACCGCGCAGGGGATGGTCGAGTCGGCGCTACGACACTGCGAGATTCTGGAGCGGATGGACTTCCGGGACATCGTCGTCTCGCTGAAATCGTCCCACGTCCCGCGGATGATCGAGGCCTACCGCCGTTTCGCCGACGAGCGTGACTATCCGCTGCATCTCGGTGTCACCGAGGCGGGCCCGGTCGAGGCGGGCACGATCAAGTCCTGCGCCGGTATCGGCTCGCTCCTCACGGATGGGATCGGCGACACGATCCGGATCTCGCTCGCCGACGACCCCCTGATCGAGACCCGGGTGGCCAGGAAGCTGCTTCAGGTGCTGGATCTTCGACCGAGCGGGATCAACGTCATCGCGTGTCCGTCCTGCGGGCGCGCGGACGTGGACGTCCACAAGCTGGCGGCCGAGGTCGAGCGGAGGACCGCCCACCTCGACAAGAACATCACGATCGCGGTGATGGGCTGCGCGGTGAACGGTCCCGGCGAGAGCCGCGAGGCCGACATCGGGATCGCCGGCGGCACGAAGAAGGGGCTCCTCTATCTCAAGGGCCAGAAGGAGCATACCATCCCCGAAGAGGAGCTGGTGGACGCGCTGATCGAGAAGATCGAGTCGGAGCTCTAGGGGCGTGAAATCCTCCACCACTCGAGGGCCGCTGCATTTCCGCTCGCCATTCTGACGGTTGACGTCGATGGTCGATTCGACCGTTCGTCCCCGTCCCGCGCCCTCTCTTTCCAAGACCGCCGGGAGGAAGGAGCCGGTTCGGGTGGGTCTCCTGGGCGGAGGCGCCATCGCCCAGGTGGCCCACCTGCCCGCCTATCGGCGCCTGAGGACAGCCCGGCTGGTCGCGATCTGCGAGCACGAAGCGTCCAAGCGTCGGGCCCTCCGCGAGCGTGCGGGAGTCGACCATGCTGTGGGGACGATCGAGGAGCTTCTGGCGATCGACGAGGTCGAGGCCATCGATGTCTGTCTGCCGAGCGATCTCCACCGCGACACGGTCGTCCGCTGCCTGGAGGCGGGGAAGCATGTCCTGTGTGAGAAGCCGCTCGGCCTGACCGCGGAAGAGGTCGCCGACGTGATCGCCGCCTGCGAGCGAAGCGGGAAGGTCGTGCTGGTGGGGATGAACAACCGCTACCGCGACGACTCGATCCTGCTCAAGGAGGCGGTCGAGCAGGGTTCGCTCGGAGATGTCTACTACGCCCGGGCGCGCTGGCACAAGCGTCGGGAGGCCGCGCGTCCGGAAACGTGGTACTACCAGGTCGGCCGCGCCGGCGGCGGCGTCGTCATGGACCTTGGCGCCCCGATGCTGGACCTGGCGCTGTGGCTCTGCGACTATCCGGCGCCCGAGCGCGTCAGCGCGTCGTTCTACCATCACCTCGGTGTGGACGTGGAAGACACCGCGCTCGTGTCGGTGCGCTGCGCGGGCGGGCTCGCGATCTCGGTCGAGACCTCCTGGAACCAGATCTGGGACCGCAAACAGGCGGTTCTGGGCGAGCGCGACCATTTCTTCACCCTGGTGGGAACGGAGGGATCGGGGCTCCTCGATCCCATCCGGGTGTACCAGCGCATGCACGGCAACCTGGTGAACGTGACCCCGACCTCGCCCCGCCGGGGCAGGAATCTGTACATGGAGTCGTACGAGCGCGAGATCGCCTTCTTCGCGGAAGTCGTCATGGGGCGCGAGGAACCGCCACCCCTGTCCGAGCAGCTGGCCCTGGCGCGGCTGCTCGACGCGACCCGGCGCTCCGCGGAGGAGGGACGCGAGGTCGAGGTCGCCCCGGCGGGCGGCGGACCGGCGGCATGAGCCGGCTTCGTCCGGCGGTCGCCTCCCACTGGTGGTGGCCTCCGGCGGGCGGTTTTCTGCTGGCCATCGCCTACCCGCCCCTCGACCTGCTGCCCCTGGCGCTGATCGCGCCCTGGCCTCTGCTGGCTTTCCTGGAGACCGACGAGGGGATGCGGCCGGGGCGGGCGTTCCTGGGCGGCTATCTGTTCGGGCTCGCCCACTTCGGCGCGGTCCTGTACTGGATCGCGGGTCTCAGCGGCTTCAGCGCCCTGGCCGTCCCGGCCTATCTCGCGTCGGTCCTGATCCTGGCGGCGAACGCCGGGCTCACCGGTTTGATGGTCGCGCTGGGGCGGCGTCGCGGGATCTCGGTGGCGCTGTCCTTCCCGCTGGCTTGGACAGCCGTGGAATGGCTGCGGTCGTTCGGCGACCTGGGGTTCACCTGGGCCCTGGTCGGGGACGTCCTGGCCGCGTACCCGCTGCTGATTCAGCCGGCGGAGCTCGGCGGCGCGTACCTGCTCTCCCTGTGGCTCATGGCGCTTTCGGCGGGGATGTACCGGCTGCTCCGGCCGACCCCGCGGAGCCGGCGGACCGTCACCGCCGGCGCGGTCGTCCTCCTGGCCGCGGCCGTCCCCGTCTATGGCGTCGTCCGGCTGAGCCAGCTGGAGCTCGCAGCGGAGGAATGGCCACGGCTCCGGGTGGCCGCGATCCAGCCCAATGTGCCGCAGGACGTCAAGTGGAACGACGCGTTCGTGGACGAGACCTTCCGTCGTCTGGTCGCGCTGACCCGCCGAGCCGAGCGCGAGGACCCGGCGCTCGTGGTGTGGCCGGAAAGCGCGGTGCCGGTCTATCTGCGCTACGACGCCAGGGCGGCGGCGCTGGTGCCGGCCCTCGCGGCCGAGATCGGCGAGCCGATCTTCACCGGCACGAACGACGCCGACACGCTGGACGGCAGGAGCGGGCGGGCCGCGGGCGATTACCGGGTCTACAACGCGGCCTACCTGGTACGGGCGGACGGCCTGGCCGAAGGCCGCTACGCCAAGCGCCGACTGGTCCCGGTGGCCGAGCGCGTCCCGTTCGTCCCCGATCTGGCGACCGGTTTTTTCGAGGAGCTCTCGGCCTGGACCGGCCAGTTCACGCCAGGCCGGACCTGGCCGGTCTGGTCGGTCGAGGGATTCGAGTTCAGCGCCACGATCTGCTACGAGTCGGTCTTTCCGAACGTGAGCCGCGCGCTGGTGAGGGAAGGCGCGGACTTCCTGGTGAACATCACCAACGACGCCTGGTTCGGACCCACCGCCGCGCCATACCAGCATGCGAGCCACCTCACGCTGCGCTCGGTAGAGCACCGCATCTCGTACCTGCGCTCGGCCAACACGGGGATCTCGGGATGGGTGGATCCGCTCGGCCGGTACCGCGAGCGCACGCCTCTCTACGAGCCCGCGATCGTGGTGGCGGACCTGCCGATGCCCGGGATCACCACCCTCTACACGCGCTGGGGAAACTGGGCGCCGTTGGGGGCGCTTGCGTTGTGGGCAGGGCTGCTCCTGCTCGGCGGGCGCTCGCGTCGTCCAACCGGAGCGTCGCCCGGAGAACGGGCCGCTGTTGTCCGCGAGCCGGTCCACACGTAACTTCAACATCTGGTTTTCATGGCAGTTTTCATGGCAACCGATACGTAGGGAGAAACCATGAAGAAAGACATCCATCCCGACTACGTCGATGCGCGGATCGTTTGCGCGTGCGGCAACATCATCGAGACCCGGTCGACGGTGCCGGAGATCCACGTCGAGATCTGCTCGAGCTGCCATCCCTTCTTCACCGGCAAGCAGAAGCTGATCGACACGGCCGGACGCGTGGAGAAGTTCCGCGCCAAGTACGGCCTCGATCAGGATGACCAGGAGACGGGCGCGACGGCGGAAGACGAGGCCATCGAGGCGGAGGCCGAGGCGACAGCCGAGGCCTAACGACCCCATCCGGGCGGAGAGCGAGAGCAGGGCCCACGACCCTGCTCTTCGTGTTTCCGGAGCCACCACAAGACATGGAACTGAGCGAACGCATCGAAGAGATCCGAGCGCGGCACGCCGAGCTGGAAACGGCGCTCGCCGATCCTGGTGTGGCCCGCGACCCCGACCGCTTGCGGGAGCTGGCGAAGGAGCACTCGCGGCTGGAGCCGATCGTGAAGGCGGCCACGAGCTGGGACGAGACGCGCCGACGGCTGGCGGAGGACCGGGAAGTCCTCCAGGAGAGCGACGATCCCGATCTCCGCGAGCTCGCGGGGGCAGAGATCTCCGAGCTGGAAGTCGAGCTCGGAAGTCGCGAAGGGGAGCTGAAGCGGCTTCTGGTACCGCGCGATCCCATGGACGAGAAGGACGCCGTGCTCGAGGTGCGTGCGGGCACGGGTGGGGAGGAGGCGGGCCTCTTCGCGGGTGAGATCCTCCGGATGTACACCCGCTACGCGGAACGTCGCGGCTGGTCGGTGGAGCTGATCGACGTCTCCGCCTCGGACACGCGAGGTATCCGTGAAGCGATCGTGATCGTGCACGGCGCGGGCGCCTTCGGAGTGTTGCGCCACGAGAGCGGCGTCCATCGCGTCCAGCGCGTTCCCGAGACCGAGTCCCAGGGCCGGATCCACACCTCGGCGGCGACGGTGGCCGTGCTTCCCGAGGCCGAAGACGTCGACGTGGAGATCGACGAAGGCGACCTCAAGATCGACGTCTTCCGGAGCTCGGGTCCAGGCGGGCAGAGCGTCAACACGACCGACAGCGCGGTGCGGGTCACGCACCTGCCGACCGGGCTGGTCGTCGTGTGCCAGGACGAGAAGAGCCAGCACAAGAACAAGGCTAAGGCGCTCAAGGTCCTGCGCAGCCGACTCCTCGACATGCGGCTCGCCGAGCAGCAGGCCGAGCGGGCCGCCGATCGGAAGGCGCAGGTCGGAACGGGGGATCGGAGCGCCAAGATCCGCACCTACAACTTCCCTCAGAGCCGGGTGACCGACCATCGCATCAACCTGACCCTCTATCGACTCGACGAGATCCTGGGCGGCGATCTCGAGGAGCTGGTCGACGCCCTGTCGCTGGCCGCGCAGGCGGAGCGCATCGCGAGTTGAAGGCGAGCCTCGATCGCCGGACGGTGGGCGAGCTCCTGGCGGAGGCCGAGCACCGGCTGGAGGCGAAGGCGGTCGAGTTCCCCGACGCCAGCGCGCTGTGGTTGCTGGCGCACGCGATGGCCGTCGAAGACCCCGACGAGCTGGAGGAGCGGGGCGACGAGCGCGTCACGCCGAAGGCCGAGCAGCACTTTCAGGAGCTCGTTACCCGGCGTGAGGCCCACGAGCCATACCAGTACATCGTCGGGGTGGCGGACTTCCGCGGAGTCTTGATGGAGGTCACCCACGACGTCTTCCTTCCGCGTCTCCAGTCGGAACGCATGTGCGACGAGATCGAGGCCTGGGCGGGGAAGCGGCGTCGCGCGGGTGGATGGCGCATCGCCGATCTGGGCACGGGGTGCGGGGCCATCGCGGTCTCGCTCGCGCTCGGGCGTCTCCGGCCGCGCCGCGTGTGGGCGGTGGATATCGCCCCGGCGGCGCTCGACCTCGCCGGCCGCAACGCGATCAGACACGGGGTGGCCGATCGGGTGCAGGCCCTGGCGGGGGACTGGCTCGAGATGATCAGGCCTGAACCCTGCCTCGACATCGTCGTGGCCGTACCCCCTTATCTGAATCCCGAGGACGAGCGCTGGCTCTCCGAGGAGACCCTGCGATGGGAGCCGCTGGAGACGTTCTTCGGATCGCCCTCGGGCACCGAGCTCCTGCTTCGCATCCTGGACGAAGCGGCTCCCCGGCTGCGTCCGGGAGGGCTGGTCGCGCTCCAGCTCGATGCCGACCAGGTGCCGCCGGTGGAGGCGTACGTCAACGGCGACCCGGACCACCCTCTGACCATCGAATGGATCCTCCAGGATGAAGACGGGGACGAGGACGCCGTCCTGGCGGTCAAGCATTAGCCGGCCCGGTACCGCCCGCCACTGGACCGTCCTGACGCTCCTCCGGACGACCACCCGATTCCTGGAGGAACGGGGCGCTTCCGAGCCCCGTCTCTCGGCGGAGCACCTCCTCGGCCACGTCCTGGGGATGGGAAGGCTGCAGCTCTATCTCGACTTCGACCGCCCGCTGGAGCCCGACGAGCTGGACGCGTACCGGAGGCTGGTGAAGCGCCGGCTGACGGGAGAACCGGTGGCCTACATCGTCGGCCGGGTGGGATTCCGCGATCTCGAGCTCGACGTGGATCGGCGCGTGCTCGTCCCGCGGCCCGAGACCGAGCTGCTGGTGGGCCACGTGCTGGAGTGGGCGCGCGCGGAGGCGGCCCGCGGGGCCAGGCCCGGGGCCGGCTGGCGCATGGTCGATGTGGGGACGGGCTCGGGGGCCATCGCGTGCGCGCTGGCGGTGGAGCTCGAGGGCGTGGAGCGGGTCCTGGGAATCGATGCGAGCCCCGCGGCCGTCGCTCTCGCCCGCTCCAATGCCCGGCGTGCGGGAGCGGAACAAACGCTCTGGCTGGCGGCCGACCTGTTCGAAGCGCTGCGCCCCGGGACAGAAGTGGATGCGATCGTCGCCAACCCGCCGTACCTTGCCGACGGCGAGCGGGACTCGCTCGCCCCCGAGGTGGCGCGGTGGGAGCCGCCGGATGCGCTCTTCGCGGGCCCGACCGGCGAGGAGGCGATCCGCCGGCTGGTCGAGGCGGCTCCGGGCCGTCTCCGTCCGGCCGGACTGCTGGCGTTCGAGGTCGGGCTGGGACAGGCCGAGCGCGCCCGCAGCCTGGTGCAAGCGGTGCCGGGGCTGCGGTACGTGTCGACGTACAGGGACCATGCGGGCATCGAACGCGGGATCCTCGCCGTGCGCGAGCGCTGAGAATGGAACGCTTCATCGTCGAAGGCGGGCGGCCGATCGGCGGCGAGACGACGCCGGCCGGCAACAAGAACGAGGCGCTCCCGTGCCTGGCGGCCAGCCTCCTCGCCGATGCGCCGGTCACCCTCGAAAACGTGCCCGACGTGAGCGACATCGGGACGATGTTCGAGCTGCTGGAGGGGCTGGGATGCGGCGTGGAGCGCCCGGACCCGCACACCCGCGTCGTGCGGCCCGGCTTCGACGGGGAGCCGGGCTTCGACCTGGCGCGTCGGATCCGGGGCTCCTTCCTGCTGGCGGGCCCGCTCCTCACGCGGCGGGGGGAGGCCCACCTGCCCATGCCCGGTGGGGATCGGATCGGCCGCCGGCGGGTCGACACCCACCTGCTGGCCTTCCGGGCGCTTGGGGCGGAGTTCGAGGTCCGGGAGCGGGAGTACGTCCTGCGCGCCCCTGACGGCCTCGTGGGTGCGGACGTCTTCCTCGACGAGACCAGCGTGATGGCGACCGAGAATGCGCTCCTGGCGGCCGTTCTCGCGCGCGGTACCACGCGGATCGCCAACGCCGCCTCCGAACCGCACGTCCAGGGTCTGTGCCGGATGCTGAACGCGATGGGCGCACGGATCCGCGGGGTCGGGTCCAACCGGCTCGAGATCGACGGCGTCGAGGGCCTCGAGGGGGCGACCCATCGCCTGGGACCGGATCACATCGAGGTCGGCTCCCTCCTCGGCCTGGCGGCGGCGACGGGTGGCGAGCTGGTGATCCGGGGCGCGGGCGTCCTGAACCTGTCGATGATTCGGCTCGGGTTCGAGCGTCTGGGGCTCGAGCTCGTGATCGAGGGGGACGATGTCCGGGTGCCGCTGGGGGTCGAACTCGGGGTCATCGACGATGCTGGCGGCGCAGTGCCCAAGCTCGATGACGCCCCCTGGCCGGGGTTCCCGGCCGACCTCATCTCGATCATGGTGGTCGTCGCGACGCAGGCCCGGGGGACGATCCTGATCCACGAGAAGATGTTCGAGAGCCGGCTCTTCTTCGTCGATCAGCTACAGCGGATGGGTGCGCGCATCATCCTGTGCGACCCGCACCGGGTAGTCGTGAGCGGGCCCACCCCGCTTGTCGGCGCGCTGATCTCGAGCCCGGACATCCGGGCGGGGATGGCGCTGCTGATCGCGGCCTTGGCTGCACGCGGGGAGTCGGTGATCCAGAACGTTGGACAGATCGACCGGGGGTACGAGCGGATCGACGAGCGGCTCCGGGCGCTGGGCGCGTCGATCCGGAGAGAAACCGATTGAAGGCGCGCAGTGGAGGCACGCTCTATCTCGTGGGCACTCCGATCGGCCATCGGGAGGACATGTCGGAAAGGGCGCGCTCCGTGCTCGCGAAGGTCCCGGTGGTCGCATGCGAGGACACGCGGACCTGCCGGAAGCTCTTCGCGTGGCTGGAGCTCCCGGTCCCCGAGCTCCTCGTCTATGAGGATCATTCGGCGGAGCGCGCCACGCCGCGCGTGCTGGAACGTCTCGAGGAAGGTGAGGACGTGGCGCTCGTTTCCGAGGCCGGGATGCCGGCGATCCAGGATCCCGGATACCGCCTGGTGAGCGAGGCGCGACGGCGCGGCTTCGCCGTCGTGCCGGTGCCGGGTCCTTCGGCCCTCCTGCTCGCGCTCGCCGCGAGCGGGCTCCCGACCGACCGTTTCGCATACCTCGGATTCGCGCCCCGGCGGGGGCGCGAGGTCTGGTGGGGCGAGTCGCTCGGCCGGAGCGAGACGATCGTGGTTTACGAATCGCCGCGCCGGGTGGCGGCCACCCTGGCGGCGATCGCCGCCGTGGATCCCCGGCGCCCGGTGGTCCTGGCTCGCGAGCTGACGAAGATCCATGAGGAGTTCGTCGACGGCACGGCCGAGGAGGTCCGGGCGGAGATCGAGTCCCGCGAGGAGCCTCTGCGGGGGGAGTGCGTGGTCGTCATCCGGGGGAACGAGGCCCCCCGCGTATCGGCCGTCCCATGGCCCGACGCCCTCGACCGGCTGCGGTCGCTCGAGGTTGGCCGGTCGCTCTCCCGGCGGGATCTGGTGGAGGTCCTGTCGACGCTGTACCCCGGCGAGCGGAACGCCATCTACGCGGCTGCGCACGCGGCGCGGGAGGCCCGGTCATGAGCGGAGGATCCCCCACAAAGAAGGCGATGACGTGCCTCGCCCTGGTGCTCCTGGCGACGCCTCTGGGAGCGCGGGGGCAGGGGCCAGCGGGGCGACTCGACACCCGGCCCGAGACGGCGCTCACCGTGGCCCGGCTCCGATACGGTCCGGGCGACTGGTACGCCAACCCGACCTCGCTTCCCAATCTGCTGCAGTTCGTGCGCGAGGAGCTCGGGTTCCCGGTCGCCGATCGGGAGGCCGTCGTGCAGGCGACCGATCCGGAGCTCGACCGCTATCCGCTCCTCTATCTGACCGGCCACGGCGAGATCCGGCTGTCGGACGAAGAGGTCGCGGCGCTGCGTCGCTACCTGACCTCCGGAGGCATGCTCCATGCCGACGACAACTTCGGGATCGACGAGTCGCTCCGCCGCGAGATCTCCCGGATCTTTCCCGACGAGCCCTTGGTCGAGCTGCCCGTCGATCACCCGATCTACCGGATCGCATTCCCTTTCCCCGACGGACTTCCCAAGATCCACGAGCACGCCGGCGGACCCCCGCACGGGTACGGGGTATTCCACGACGGGAGGCTGGTGGTGTACTACACCTTCAACACCGACCTGGGGGATGGATGGGAGGATCCGGACGTCCACGGGGATCCGGCCGCGGTACGCAGACAGGCGTTGGAGATGGGAGCGAATGTGATCGCTTACGCCCTCACCCACTAGGCAGGCTGTTGAACAGCCCGCGCTCTTTCAACGGGCTTGTCGCGGGCGCGGGTCGTGCATCCGATCGCCTGCGGGGAAGAGGGCGATTAATGTGCTTTGACATATACCATCACCTAACCGTAGCTTGGTCTTTGGGATAGGTCGTCCTATGGAGCGCCGAAACCGGATCCGGACCAAGCTCATCGTCACCTTCATCGCGCTGGTGACGGGGCTGATCGTCCTCAGCGCCATGATCTGGTACCGGGTCGCTACCCAGCACGTGCGGCGGGAGATGGAGAACCGTCTCCAGGCCGTGGCCCAGGCCGGCGGCATCGTCCTCAACGACCCCGGCCTCATCCAGGCGGTCGTGGCGGATCTCGGGCCCAACACCCGGGCCATCGCCCAGGAGGAGCTGCAGCGGATCCGCGACCGTTTCGGGGTCGACGCGGCCTACATCTTCGACCGCGAGCTGCGCATCCGGGCCACCACCGACACGACCCGCATGGACGTCGGGTCGGTATATCCGGCGCTCGAGAACTACGCCCCCGAGATCGAGCGCGCCCTGGCCGGCGAGGCGGTCATCACCGTGCCGTTCCGTGACCCGGAGGGGAACGTCTACCAGACGGCGATGGCGCCGCTGATCGGGTTCGTGGATCCGCAGGGGGCCCGCCGCGAGGTCGTAGCCGTGCTGGGGGTGGACCTGCCGGTCGAGTTCCTCGACGTCTTCAACGACTTCCGGCGCATGACCATCCTGCTGACGGCGGTCGCCATCGGTCTCACGATCCTGGTAGGGTTTCTCTTCGCCCGCTCGCTGTCGCGACCCATCGGCGAGCTGGTCCGGTCGGCTGAGCGGATGGAGCGCGGCGAGATGAGCGAGCAGGTGAGGGTCGACTCGCGCGACGAGATCGGCTACCTGGGCGACGCCATGGAGAACATGCGGCGCGGGATCGTCCGCCGTGACCGGCATCTGAGGACCATGCTGGCCGGGGTGGCGCACGAGATCCGCAATCCGCTTGGTGGCATCGAGATCTTCGCCGGTCTCCTGCGCGACGACCTCCCGGAGCAGGATGGGCGGCGGGGGCATCTCGACAAGATCATCCGCGAGGTCCAGAACCTGAAGACGATCGTCAACGAGTTCCTCGTCTACGCCCGGCCGCGCCGTCCCGTCCTCGAGCCCTTTGTCCTGCGCGAGGCCCTGGACGACATCAGCTTTCTCCTGGCCGGGGAGGGACAGGCCAGGGAGGTCCGGATCGAGGTCGAGCTGGCCGATGACGACCTGCGCGTCTACGCCGACGTCGACCAGATCAAGCGAGCCCTCGTCAACCTCGTCAAGAACGCCATCCAAGCCTCGCCGAAGGGCGGTCGGGTGGAGATCGAGGCCCACGAGGCAAGCGAACGGATCCGGATCGTGATCCGGGACTACGGGCCCGGCATCCCGTCCGACCGCATCAAGCAGATCTTCGATCCGTTCTTCACGACGAAGGGCGCGGGGGCCGGACTGGGACTGTCGATCGTCCGCTCCATCATCGAGGAGAACGAAGGCGAGATCTGGGTCGAGAGCGTGCCGGGCGAGAAGACGATCTTCTTCGTCGTGCTACCCGCCGCCAGCGCCGCCGCGTCCCGGTTCCGCGCGGCGGAGCCGTCCGCGGCCGTGGGCGGCTGAGGGAGGTGGACATGGCCCGGATCCTGATCGTGGAGGACAACCCGACCATGCGCGAGGGGCTCGAGCAGATGCTCACCCGCGGCGGGCACATGGTCGCCGTCGCGCCCGGAGGAGACCACGCGATGGGGCTTTGCCGCGGGCAACCCTTCGATCTGGTGATCACCGATTACAAGATGGACGGCATGACCGGTCTCGAACTCCTGGACGCGATCCGGCAGGGCCCGCTGCCCGGCCATCCCGACGTGATGCTGATCACCGCCTTCGGGACCATCGACATCGCGGTCGAGGCGATGAAGCGAGGAGCCGCCGACTTTATCACCAAACCGTTCGACACGGGCGAGCTGCGCGTCAAGGTGAACCGTGTGCTCGAGACCCGGGACCTGCGGCACGAGCGCGACCAGCTCCGCGCGGAGACGGAGTACCTGCGACAGGAGGTGGAGCACCACTTCGGCGATATCGTGGGGGTCTCCGCCGCCATGCGCGACATCTTCCAGCAGGTGCGGAAGGTCGCCGAGACCCCGTCGTCGGTCTACATCTACGGTGAGAGCGGCACTGGCAAGGAGCTGATCGCTCGAGCCATCCATCGGGAAAGCCCGCGTCGGGAAGGACCCTTCATCAAGGTCAACTGCTCGGCGCTGGCCGAGAGCCTCCTGGAGTCGGAGCTCTTCGGACACGAGAAGGGGGCCTTCACGGGGGCGATCAAGGAGCGCAAGGGCCGGTTCGAACTGGCGCATCGGGGTACGCTCTTCCTCGACGAGATCGCGGACATCCCGCCCTCGGTCCAGGTCAAGCTGCTGCGCGTGCTGCAGGAAAAGGAGATCGAGCGCGTCGGCGGCGAGGAGACGATCCAGGTCGACGTCCGGATCATCAGCGCGACGAACCAGAACCTCCGACCGCTCGTGGAGAGCGGAGCCTTCCGCGAGGACCTGTTCTACCGCCTTCACATCATTCCCATCGAGGTCCCTCCGCTTCGCGCGCGGAAGGAGGATATCCTGCCGCTGGTGCAGCATTTCATCGCATCGATCTCGAGCGAGATGGGAAAGCCGATCGACGGGATCGGCGAGCGCGGGCTCGAGCTTCTGCACAACTACGATTGGCCCGGGAACATCCGCGAGCTCGAGAACATGCTGGAGCGTGCCATCGTGCTGTGCGACGGCCGCGTCCTGGGGCCCGATTCGTTCCCGCTGGACGACCGGCTCGCCCCACGCGCTTCGGAAACCTCCTTCGTGGCTCCCCCGGTGGGGACCGTTCCGCTGGACGCGGCGCTCGAGCGGCTCGAGCGCTCGATGCTCGAGCGCGCGCTGGAGCAGGCGGGTGGGGTCAAGACAAAGACGGCCGAGCTGCTGGGGATCAAGACGAGCGCGTTGTATTACAAGCTGGAGAAGTATGGCATCACCACCAACGACTGAAGGACGCTGAAGATGAGCGCCCTTCTTCATAATGGGCCCGCGCGGCGGCTCGGCATGGTGCTCCTGGCGATGGGGCTGGCGGGCGGGTGGGCGCCCCCCGTCCAGGCGCAGGGGCCCGGGATCCCCGAGCTGCGACGCCTGATCGACGAGCGTGAGACCGACATCGCACAGCTCCAGGCTCGGCTCCGCTCCTACGAGGATCGCGCCGACTCGTTGAGCCGGGCCAAGCGTGACGCCCGTCCGGGGAGCGCGCGCTTCGAGTCGCTGTCCAACCAGATTCTCGACGTCTCGCGGGAGATCACTGGGCTCGCGCGAAGGCTGCGCGTGCTCTACGAGCAGGTCCAGGACCTTCAGGCCGACCTTCTTCTCGCCTACAGCCGCGAGATCGCCGTGGCCCGCCAGCGGATCGATGAGCTGACCGGCCGCCCCCGAACCGATGAGAGCGCCGCCGAGATCAGCCGGCTCGTCGGCCGGCTCGAGGAGTACGTCACAGCCCGCGACGAGATCATCATGGCGCGGGAGTCGGGGGAGGAGGATCTGCTGCTCCTGGATCTCACCTTCGATGCTCGCGACGATCCGTCCGAGCTCAGGGTCAAGCTGGCGATCGCGCGGGACCTGATCGAGCGCATCGACCAGCGCATCTCGACGATCGACAACAAGATCGTCCGCGCCGAGCAGCGCAAGCGCGACATGGAGGAGTTCCGTCGGCTGAGGGAGGACATCGATCTGTGGGACGACCGCGGGGGAAGTGGCCGGCAGCTCGACGCGATCCTCGAGGACCGTAGCGCCGGCGCCGGCGAGCTGGGGGCGGCGTTCGAGGACCCCGACGCCAGCATCCGTCAGCTCCAGCGCCAGCGCATCGAGCTCAACGAGCGGCGCACCGGCTATCAGAACTTGGAACGACTGTTCGCACAGCGATTGGAGGAGTTTTATCCTTAGTCCGCAGGAGGGAGCCGTCATGAAAGGTTGTTCGTCGACGCGAGGCCGGCCACCCCGGGCCGGATTCCGGGTGGCCGCGGCGATGCTGATGCTGGGGGTGGCCGTAGTCCCGGGGTCGGTGCGGGCGCAGAGCGCCTGGGAGTACGAGCAGGACCTCCGTTTCACGTACGAGTTCGACGACAACGTCAACGAGCAGCTGGACGATCCCGTTCGCTCGCAGGTGGCGCGCGTCGCTTATCGTGGGGACCTGCGCTGGGGCGCGAGCGGGCACCAGCGGCTCACCTTGTCGTACCAGGGCGGCTTCAAGCGCCACTTCGGATTCGTGGACCGGGACGATTTCGAGCTGGGGAACCAGTTCGTGAACGAGGGGAGCGTGGGGTATCTGCGCCGCGTCGGCGAGAGCGTGGCGTTCGGCGGCCAGCTCGGGGTCAAGAACCGCAAGTGGACCGACGAATTCTTCCTCTTCAACGAGGATGGCTTCACGCGCTTCATGGGCAGCGCGAACGCGATCATCGACCTGCAACCGCTGGCCGAGGATCACGCCGCGCGGCTCGAGATGGGCGCGCGGGCCAGCACGGTCGACTTCGAGAACCTGGATGCGGTCTTCGGCAGCGACGGCGTGGGCGGCTTCGCCTCGCTGGCCAAGGAGTTCGGGGCCGACCTGCAGGCGACATGGACGTACTCGCTCGACCGGTACCGCTATCCAGGGCGGGCCGTAATCGAGCCCACGGACCCCATCCCGAGCAACGTGTTCCTAAGCCCCACCCGCGAGCGGCAGGCGGATCAGCTGCACCAGCTCGGGCTGGAGCTGACATGGCTGGGCGACGTGTCCATTCAGGCGGACTACCGTTTCCGTTACAACGACTCGAACTCGTTCGGATTCTCGTACCTGAGTCACTCGATGGGCCTGCAGGTTTTGCGGCGGCTGCCGTGGGAGATGCTTCTGCAGTTCTACGGACGGGTCGACCTGAAGACGTTCAGCGAGCCCGTGCCCAACCTGGAGGGCGCGGGCTCCATCAACACCGGCGACGCGACCGCCGACAACGTGTTTCTGGTGCGACTGGTCAAGGACATAATGCCCGACTACTCGATCGAGGTGCGGTACGGGAGGTATCGCAACGAGTCGATCACTCTCAACGATTTCTACACGAAGAACGTGTATTCGATCGGCATGAACTACCGACCCTGATCCGGCCCCGTTGAGCGTCGGACCCGTCGCGCGCGTTTCTCTCCTGGAGACGCGCCGAGCCACGGTCCGGCCGCGAATGCATTCGTCATGGAGAACGAGCTGCTGAACCTCACCACGGCGGCGCGTGGGCGCCGTCGCCGAACGCTGGCCTGGACGGCCCTGGCCCTGGTGCCTGCCGCCGCGGTCGTGATGATCGGCTGGGAGGGCCTCGTCGGGCCCGTGTCGGCGTGGCGGCCGGTGGGCTACGCGACTGGCGCGGTCGGCCTGCTGATCGGAGCGGGTGCGATCGCCCGTCGCTGGAGCGACGGGCCGTCGGCACGCGAGCTCGCCCGCCGCATCGACCGCCTGTTCCCCCAGACCCGCGGTGGGACGGTCGGGCTCGAAGCGTCGGCGGCCGGGTCGCTCGGCCGCCAGCGCCAGGTGGCGATCCGCAGCTGGATGACGAGGCGGGGCGAGGCACGCCTGGACGAGGCGCTGGGCGAGGAGGAGCGGCGCATGGCGGCAGGGCGTCGGCGGGTGGCTCTCGCGCTCGCCGGTCTGGCCGCCCTTGCGGCCCTGACGGCGCCCGATGCCGCGCGCAGGGTGACGGCCGCTCTCGGTGCCCCATCTTCCATCTGGCGGGCCCCCGCCGTCGCATGGTGGATCGCCCCCGGTGACGTCGAGATCGAGCGCGGAGCCGCGCTCGATGGGGAGGTCCGGTTCGCCGGCCCCGCCATGGATGCCGCTCTCATCCTCGATCTCCGACCCGCCACAGGAAGCTGGTCGGCCGAAACCCTGGCCTCGGGTCCTTGGGGCTCCTGGCACTGGGACGTCGTCGTCGCCGACGCGGAGTACCGCGTCCGATACGGCCCGTTCACGAGCGCTGTCCACCGCGTGTCGGTACGCGCTCCGCTCGCGGTCGTGCGGCTCGAGGGACGGACGCCGGAAGGCCCGTGGTTCCCGCTCGTCGGACGGACCGTCCCGGGTGGGACGCGGCTCGAGCTGAGGGGGGAGTCGAACCGGCCGCTGACGGACGCGGCCCTCGAGGTTGGAGAGGGCCGCCGGGTGGATCTGGAGATCGGCGGGGCGTCCTTCTCGGGCGCCGTCGTCCCGCCCTCCGGATCCGCGCGTGTCGTCGTGCGAGACGCCGATGGCGCCACGGTTTCCAGCGAGCCCTTCCAGATCGCCGCCGAAGGGGCCACGTGGGTGGACGTCGTCCTCCCCGCCGAGGACCCGGTCGTCCTGTCGGCCGTCCGCGCCTGGGTCGAGGCGAGAGCCGGGTCGGCCGCGGGCCTCGGCCAGGTGCGGTGGGAGACGGACGACGGCCGCTCGGGCACGCTCGGAGATCCGTCCGGAGCGCGCGACACCACGCTCTCGGGTGCCGTACCATTGGCGCAGGATGCCGCGCCCGGGGAGACGCTCAGCTACCGCGTGGCCGTCCTCGACCTTGCCGGCAGGCGCGCTTCGAGCGCCTGGCGGACCGCGATCGTCGCTGATCGCTCCCGGCTCGCCGAGGAGGCGCGGGCGAAGCGGCAGGCCGCTGCGGACCGCATGGCCGACATCATCGACGAGACCGCGGGGCGGCAGCGGCGGGAAGCGGGAGCCGCGGACCGCTCCGGTGAGCGGGCGGGGGAGCCCCCGGGTGAGAGGACCGGCGAGAGGGCCAGTGAGCGGCCCGACGATCGGATCGACGAGCGGCTCCGTCAAGCGGCCGACAGCCTGGCGTCGGCGCTCGACCGGACCCTGGCCGACCCCGGGCTCCCGCCCGATCTGGCCGAGCGCATGGAGGGCTACCGCAGGCTCCTGGAAGGAGCCTCGCGGGCGCAGCTCGCCCCGCCGCCCGGTGTCGCTCCCGATCCGACGGGCGAGGCGGCCGCGCGCGCATCGGTCCTCGAGGCCATCCGTCGCGGCCTGGCGGAGATCGACTCGCTGCTCGCCGTCAAGGCGGGCGTCGATTCGCTGAACCGGATCGCGGACGCCGAGATGGGTTTGGCGGAGCGGACCCGAGGAGCCGCGCCCGGGGAGCTGTCCGACGAGATCGCGGAGTCGCAGGACGCGCTCGCGGAATCGGCGCGGGAGGCCGCGGCCTCCCTGCCGGATCGGCTCGAGGAGAGCGTCGACCTGGCCCTCCAGCAAGCGGCGGAGGGCGTTCGATCGGGTGACCCCGGCGTAGCGGCCCAGGCCCAGCAGGATGCCGCCATGGCGCTGTCGAGCGTCGCCCAGCAGGCCGAGGCCTCGCTGGGAGCCGAGGCCGAGGAGCGGGCCCGAAACCGAGCCGCCCTAGACCGTGCCGGAGGCGCGGTGCTCTTCCTGGCCGAGCGCGAGCAGGAGCTGCTCGAGCGGATGGAGGCCCCCGCCCGGGATACCGGCGAGCAGGCGGACCGGGTGGCCCGCCAGCGGGTCGTCACGGGCGGACTCGAACGGGCGCTGACCGCGCTGATGGAGACGATCGGGGGCCGGCCGGCGGCCGCCGATCTGGCCGAGGCCCTGACCGAGGCGGTCTATCTCACGCGGATCGCCCAGGAGCGGGTCGCCGAGGCGCCCGCGGGGCTCGGGATCGACGGCGACCACGCCGCGGCGGGGGCCGCGGCCGACGCC
>JBOHRW010000182.1:0-4183 GCA_050732935.1 Gemmatimonadota bacterium | reverse complement strand
GTCCATGCCCCAAAGCTACATCGACGCCGACTCCATATCAATCAGTTATTATGTCACATGCCCTAAGATGACCTGCCTATCGAGGTCCGCCTCAAGTCGATGATTCCACCTCACCTTTAGGACTGGGTGAGTGTCCCGGACGCGACGACGTTCGGGCGTTGGCCTGTCCCCTATCCGTCAAGCTTGAGAACGGTATGCACGAATTGCACGACTTAGACCTTCGATCACAGTATCCACCCGCGGTACCCACTTATCCGGTTCATATTGTAAGTATGAGTTCATGTCTGCGTCGGACAAATCGAATTGCTCTCGCATACTTTCCAAAAGCAGCGATCGAAAAACGACCTCTCGCTCTGACCGGCCGAGCCAGCGCCAGTTCCAGCTGAACATCCCGTTTGTACGGAGAGTAAATACTGAACGCGGGCAAACGTCCTCATAGACCGGTCCGAAAGACCCCTGAGTGACTCCCGTGCCTAGGGTCACTCTGTCTGCATGGTTCCTCGCAAAGTCGTATAGCTTCATGAATGCATCATACTCGCGAGCCAACAAATTTTTCCTAGCATCCTCTTGCGTTTCCTGCTCCGTCCATTTCCGCCTTGAGGAACCAGGACCTCTCACTCCCAGGTCCTTTTTGACCTCCGTTCCGTAGACCCGGGGAATCACGATCTCGTTATCCTCGTATCGGTAGCATTCCAGCTCGACAGCGTACACATCAAACTGACTGTTTTGGTTGACATAAAGAACTAGATCCTTCAACCGCTCATCGACGCGGTCCATGAGAACGACGAAGCGGAGGATCCCACTAGCCAGATTTTCACGGGCGATCTCCAGAAGCCTAGCAGTTGCGACTTCATCGAGAGAGAAATACTCTCCGAGCTTCTGGCTTAGGCTCTTCTCCCAGGTCTTCTGAGCGCGCTGATCAAGGATTGTCAAGAAATCGCTGAAATTCCCCACATTCTTCCATAGGGCGGCACCGTAATCTAGGGCCTGGGCAATGACGACACGCTTGTCGGGGTTCTTGAAGAGCTTTGTCTCTACAATGTACAGCTCGCCCTCAGAATCGATCGCCAAGGCATCTATAGGGCCGCTGTTCGTCGGGAACTCGCGAGCGACAACAAGTAGCTGAACGTTCTTGTCTATTTCGTACAAGGGCACCGTCTCCGGGTTCTGGTAAATGTATTCCTGTAGCAATGCTTCGCTCCCGAAGGTGGTTTCGTCGAGCCGCACGGGAGCGGCGTGGCCTTTTCGGAAGAGAATGCTCATACCCGAATCAATCCTTCCAAACCACGTTCAAGCTTTTTTCGCTCCCTATGGGATACACTCAAGAAACAACGTTTCAAGACAACCAAGATGGATCCGTCGACATCCGTGATCTGGTGGCTACTCGTGTCGGGATCATAAATGTGCTCCTCCATGGAATGCACACCCTGCCGGGTAACAAAGGCTCGACCTGCTCGGCATGCAGGTTGGCGGTCGGCGCAACCTGTTGCCTCCCAACGTGGTCACGATCGGCTGTCACGGTTCGCTGCGCAGGTAGAGGGCCAAATCAACCTTCCTGGCGGGGCCCGCGGACGAGCGGACCGAAGACCTCACCGCCCCTCGCGGGGCCCGCGGGAGCATGCCCGTTGCCGGACGACAGGACGCCCCTCGTCGACCTCTCGTCCAGGACCTCCCCCTCGATCTGCTCCGGTCCCTGACCAATCTCGATGCGGAGCTCGTGCCGGTGGTCCACGCGGGCCTTCAGGGCGTACTTCTCGGGCATCCGGCGCTCGAGCTGCCAGGCCGCCGCTGTCCAGTACTGGGGCCCGGCTTTGCTCGCCGCGTCAATCGTCTCGAGCCGCCGAGTCTCCCACTCGCTCCGCACCTTCTCCACGGCCATGTAGAACTCCATGAAAGGCTTCTCCTCCTCCGGGACCTCTTTCCCGGCCTCTTCAGCAGCGGATGCCCGAGCGCCGCGGTACATCCAGTCGTAGAAAGTGCGGCGACCGATCCCGGCTAGGGGCCCGGCGGCTTCGATCGGGGCCCGCGCTCCAGCTCCTTCAGGATCTTCGCCGCCACCGCTTTGTTCAACTTCGTCGGTCGTCCGATCGGCCCCATGCGTGTCCCCCTTGCCTCAGAGTCGTGGAGCCTGAACCCGATCCACCCGAAACATACTGCCCGGGGTCCACGGTCGGAACCGATCAAGCTCCTCCGCGGCCTGACTGGCCCTGAAATCGAGCCTGCGACTGCGGCGTCCAGTCCACCAGAAACCCCTCGCTGTGGTGGCCGAATCGCCAACCGTGGTGAATGATGATGCGCCCACTCGCGCACTGCCTCAAATGATTACAGGATCGCCGGCGACTCGAGGTCGTCCTTCCTCGACCTCGAAGCTGACGACGACCCCCGGCAGGTCCATCCAGGACCGGACATTGCCGACGCGCCTGATCGAGGTCATCGTACCGCCCGTGCGCGACCCTTCCGTAGACGCCTCCCATCACGAGGGCCTGCACGAGGCCGTGAGGTACGCCACGCCGCCCGAGACGCCCCTCTGGGCCGTCGATCGGGTCGTGGGACTGTACACGGAGACGCCTTCAGCCGCGATGCGGGCGTCGTGGCCTTCCTGGCATCCACAACGCCCCGCTCTGGCCGAGGCCGCGACCCCGGCCGACGCGACTTGGGGGGTCCGAACGTTCGTCCCACCAGCGCGGAGCTCGAGACGGAACGAGAGAGCTGGCGTGTCGAGCCCGTGACGCGACGCCGCGCTCGGCGACCGGCGATGCGGAAGGCAGGAGGAACCGCGCGCGACCCGGCCCGGCTTCCGTTTATCGACCCCCCCTCCCACATCTCGATCTCCTCGCCTTGCGCGTGAGCACAAAAAAGGGGCCCAGAGGGCTTCGTCGACCTCCCTGGTCCCGTGGGATCGGGTGCCCGTCAAGGCTGCTCAGCCTCCCACCCGGGGAGATCATCGGCTCAATCCGCCTAACCGCCTCACCTGGCGGCATGTGCGGACCGATCTCGGGTGGCAGCCCACCTCGGGTGCGGCTTGGAAACGTATGCACTCGCCGTCATCGGTGTCATCGGCAGCGGCGGGTCACAGCGATCGCGTACAACTTGGCATGTGTGATTGCGAGTCCACGGTTCTGCCCGGTGACAAACGGTGACTGATGGGAATGCGGAGCCTATCGACGGCGGATGAGGCGTCGACGTCGCACGGTAGTAGTAGACTGGCAATCGAGGAGGTCGAGCCGTGAGCGCTCAGAAGCCGCTACCGAACTGGGTCCTCCGGGAAATGTATGTGGGGCTACGTGACCGACTGGCTGACCGAGGAGGACTGCCGGGCCGGCCCTCAACCCTGCCGACCCCAACCACTGGCCCGAGGTAGCGCTACATCTCGAGCCGAACGGGGTCCCATGGTGGGTACCCTCAGCGGGACGACAAAACGGGGATCGAGCTGACCCCAAGCCAGCGGGAGGAGTCCTTCCTCAAGTTCCTCGGTTATGCCTTGAAGTACGACCGGGAGTCCGTGGTCCGGGACCCAGGAGCGCGGCGGCAAGCGATCGCCAGTTCCTGCTCTTCACGCACGCTGAACTGCCGCTGCCCGAGACCCCGGTCCAGGACTCGACCTGAAGCCTTGATCCTTGCAACGACAGGCCTCCAAAAGGGGCTCTTTCTCCTAGATGGCGGTAGCTTACGGGTCATCCTGCGCCTCAGTTTGTTCTCTCATCTCCTTCACGAGTCTGGCTCTGGCCCCGACCACATCCAACAGCCCTAGCATGCTTGCTTCTCTAATATCCATCTCAGGACTCTCGCGACAGAATGCTTGAATCCGCAACTTCAAGTCGCCGGCCATGACGTCAGATACCAGCCTCTTTACAAGGGTGGCCGTGCTTTCGTGCCTAGCTTCCATCTCCAGCTTTCTCAAAGCGTCTATAGCGGAAAGCTGGCCAACGCCCATGTAGATGTACGGTGTCTCGTCGCCCTCGTAAGCGGAGTTGAGCATAGCACACGTTACTATGCCCTCCTCTTGCGCCCATACGGGCGACGTTCCCAGAGGTTCCCCCGAAGGGTGTGGGAATAGCTGAAAGGCGGTGCCACCTTCCCGGGTGACGACAATCACCCGCGGGCGCTGAGCCCGCCAACGGAAAGGCGACACCGCGATGACGCAGCCGAAGATGGGGGAGCCGGCGGGGCCGTCAAGAGCGGC
>JBOHRW010000181.1:0-26785 GCA_050732935.1 Gemmatimonadota bacterium | reverse complement strand
GGTCGGGCTCGATCCCGAGATCGATCAGATAGGTCCGCGCCGCGTCGGCGCGCCGCTCCCCCAGGGCGAGGTTGTACTCGACGGTGCCGCGCTCGTCGGCGTGGCCCTCGATCCGCACCCGGATGTCCGGGTACTGCCGCATGATCTCGGACTTCTGCTGGAGCGTCGTGCGGGACTCGGCACGTAGCTCCGAGCGGTCAAAGTCGAAAAAGATCATGTCGCCGATCATGGCCATGGCCTCTTCCCGGGTCGGGACGCCCGCGGTGTCGTCCATGGTGTCGTCGGTCGGGGAATCGGTCGCGACTACGGGGTCCGTGCGATCCCGGTCAGGGGTCGTCTGGACCTCTTTCTTGGAGCACCCCGTCGTCGCGACGAGGACGGCCAGGACCGGCGCCAGCGCCGTGGTCCACCTCATCGTCGTCATCATCAGGAACCTCCTTGGAGGGCTGGTGGGTTCACGTTGTCGCCAATGGAATGGCCTGATCCTTGGAATCCTGAATCGCCCATTATCCCAGAAGATACCCGAAAGGCTGCCGGGTTCCAGCCGCCCCTTGGGGGGGGCCTGCCTGGATGGCGGAATTACCCCTGAGGGCGTGAGGTGTGCCCGGGAGGGGGGGTCGGCTCCTGCTCCTGGCTGTAGATCCGCCAGTAGAGTCCGGCCAGCGCGCGGCTGTCGACGTCCAGCTTCCCGAGGATGTTGTGGACGTGGCTCTTGGCCGTCCCCAGCGCGATCCCCAGCTCCCCGGCGATCTCTTCGTTGCTGTGACGGCGATCGAGAAGACGGGCCACCTCGCGCTCCCGATCGGTTAGGTCGCGGCAGCGCGAGAGATCCACCTCCCTGTCCACCAGGAGCTCGGCGAGTTCCTGGACCCGACGGAGCAGGGCGCCGCCCGCTTGGCCGCTCAAATGGATCTCTCCCTTTTCCGCCGAATGAATCTGGTCGATCAGGCTGTTGACGGACGCTTCCCGTTCGACGAATCCGGCAGCGCCGCTTTCCAGGTAGACGAGCGGCCCCATCGACTCGCTCGCCTCGATCACCACAACCTTCAGGTCCGGATTGGCGTCCAGCGCCCGCCGGAGGAACGCGAGCCGGTTTTTTGGGGAATCGCTTTCCCGCATGAGCAGGAGATCACACTCCGGGATCGCCTTCAGCAGCTCGTCGCCGACCGCTTCGAAGGTGACCACGTCGAACTCTGCCTCGAGGGCTTGGAGGAACAGCTTGGCCTCGAGGGCGTTGGACATGAGAACGCAGAGGCGGTGCTTCCGGCTCGGCATGATCGACATACTCATGCAAAAAGTTTGGAAAACAGAGCTGACCAGCCTTGAAGAGAATATACACGCGGGCCGGGGTCGGGCCATTCTCTATCCCCTCTTTCGACCTGGATGGATGGGCGGCCGCGACTCGTGCCGCGAGACTTTTTACGATGAATGAGAAAAATACGATGCACACGCTCTTCTGGTCCCACCTCGAGGACCTCCGTGCCTCCGAGAACGCCACACGCCGCGCGCTCGAGTCCCTGCTCGACATGACGCCCGCGGCCGATATGCGGGCCACGATGAACTCCTGGCTGGGCCAGAACCGGGACCAGGTCGATCGTCTGCGGGCGATTCTTCGGGCCCGACCCGAGGACCTCTCTACCGAGAGCCTGCCACCGGCGGAATCGGCAAGGTGGGAGACATACCTCGGGCCCGGCCTCCAGGAATCCGGCACAGTCGTGGCGGTCCAGTTCCTGACCCGGTACAAGATCGCCGCGTATCAGGCGGCGAGGCACTGGGCCATCATGCTGGGCTACCTCGACATCGTGACGCCTCTCCAGCAGTCGCTCATGGAGGAGCACCGGCAGGCCGAGCAGCTCTCCGCGTTTCAGGAGGGCTACCGCTCCTGACGGCACGGTCTTTCTGAACCCATCCTCCATATCCCTCTGAACCCACCTCTATATCTCGATGGATGGTAGGGCTCCGGGGGGCCGAATAAGACTGACTGCGTGTCCTCCGCAACGATATCGCCGTCCGGGTCCTGGGGATGATTCGGCTTCGTTTGCCGGTGTCGTCCTGGACTTGGTCGCTCGCCGGTCCTCCGAATGACCCGCGCACAGCCATCCTCCGGGATGTCTGGATTGGCAGGCGCGGTCTCGAAGAGAGCCTGCTCCTGACCGTCTCCGACTCCGACCCGGAAAGCTCCTTGGCCCACACGGCCCTCATTCCCGTCGACGACCACAAGCTCCGCCACGAGTTCGAGACGTTCCTGTCGCTCTCCATGGGCAAGCCGCTGGCCGACCTGGGCGAGATCCGGGTCGACTGAGCCGGGCCATGCCCTTTGCCTCCGTCCCCCCCTCGATCCTGATAAAGCTGCCGCAAGGGGCTCGCGATCGCCTGACCGGGGCGGGTCGAGAGATCTCCTTCGGCCCTGAGGAGAGACTCATCTCCTTGATGGACATCTCGTGCCGGCTTCTGATCCTCGAGGAGGGACTCGCCAAGCTGACCGGTGTGACCACCGACGGGAAGGAGCGCATCCTGTACATCTATCGGCCGGGCGAGATCGTCGGCCTGCACATGCTCATGAAGGAGAAGCTGCCGTCGGCGTTCCAGGTCGTGGCCATGGGGCACGTGCGCTCGTTCGCCATCTCGAATCGCGATTTCCTCGCCGCCGCGCGCGAGCATGCGGAAGTCTTCCAGCTGATGACCCGCGTCCTTCGGCACCAACTCGATCGGCTCGCGTCCTCGATGCTGGAGATGACGTCCAGCGACGCCATCCAGCGACTGGCCCGCCTGCTCCTGGATCTCGTGCCGAGTGATGAGACGGAGCTCGCGAGCCTTACCCTGAGCCATACGCCCACGCACGAAACCATGGCCCAGATCATCGGCGCGAGCCGTCCCCACACGAGCATGCTGCTGGGCGAGATCGAGAAGAGAGGCGCCATCCAGCGGGTGAAGCCGCGGGGCCTGCTCGTCCGCCCCGCGGAGCTCCGGCGAGTCCTCCGAAACGGCAGCGACCGGAGCAGCCAGGCGGCCTGAGAAGGTCCTAGCGCTCGCCCAGCCGCGGGCTCCAGCTCGGGCTCTGGAAGCCGCCCCCGCGGGTGACCCGCCGGATGTGCTGGCCGTCCCAGTCCATGGTGTAGATATCGGAGCCCCCGGCCCGGGTCGACGAGAAGGCGATGTGGAGCCCGTCCGGCGACCAGGAGGGATCCTCGTTGCTCCCCGACGAGGTCAGGACCTGTCGGCCGCCCCCGTCGGCATCGATCGTCACGATCTGGAATCCCCCGCTCACCCGTTCGACGTAGGCGATCCGGTCCCCGATCGGCGACCAGGCCGGCGAGTGAGCCTCGCCGCCCCGACTGAGCTGGCGGACGTTGGCCCCCTCGGCGTCCATCACGTAGATCTGCGGCACCCCGGTGCGGTCCGACTCGAAGGCGATCTGGCGGCCGTTGGGCGACCAGGTGGGCGAGGTGTCGATGCCGATGTTGAAGGTGAGGCGGTCGAGGCTCCGGCCCGAACGATCCAGGGAGTAGATCTCGGCGTTTCCGTCCTTGGTCAGCGTGAGCGCGAGCCGCCCGCCGTCGGGAGACCAGGCGGGAGCCATGTTGAGGCCGTTATGGGTCGAGAGCGGCTGCGCCTGGCCGCCGCCGGCCGATGCGCAGTAGAGGTCGGCGTTCCCCCGCGCGAACGTGGTGAAGCAGATCTCCGATCCGCCCGGGTGCCAGTCGGGGGTCATCGAGATCGTGTCCAGGCTGGTCACCCGATAGGGGTTCTGGCCGTCGTAATCGATCACGAAGATCTCCTTGTCCCCCCGCCGCCGGCTGGCGAAGGCGATCCGCGTGTTGGCGATCCCGTCCTCGCCGGTCAGCTCCTTGATAATCGTGTTGGAGATCTGGTGGACGGCGGCGCGGAAGTTCTCCGAGCCAGCGTCCGGCAGGGCGAACGAGAGCGAGGCGATCTCGCGCTGGAAGGGCACGTTGTGGAGGTCGGCGCTGACCGCGTACCCGGCGCCGCCCGGGGCGAGCGAGGCCTTGACCAGGTACTCGGTCCCGAAGATCGCCCACGATTCGTAGTCGATCCCGCTGGCCGTGCGGACGACGCCGGCCGTGGCCCGGCCCTCCAGCACGTTGAAGCGGAGCGAGAACTCGAGGTCGAAGGCCAGGATCTCGGCCACCGTGCGGGCCGCTTCCGTGCCCGGCGCCACGTCGTCGATGGCGATGTTGATCTTCTCGTCCACGTAGCCCGCGATCCCGACCCGGACATCCTGCTGGGCGCTGGCGGTGGCGGGACCGAGGGCGAGGGCGGCGAGAGCCGCCAGCGCGAGAATCGATGGATGCGCCGGGCGGCGCGGCTTGCATGCAGCGCGGATTCGCGCCCCTTCTGGACGGTGGAGCGGCCGGCTCCTAGGTCGCAACCCGATCACGATGACCCCCTGTGCACGATAGGACTGCCGTCGACGGATTCCCGGTGTTCGGATGGGGTGCGCTCGGGAGTAGTACCGCCGCCCGCTCCACCGGGTTCCCCTGTCGCCATGCCGCGTTGACGACCGGTCTCGTTCTTGCCACATAGATAGACGCCGTGCCAGGACGACCTCTCATCCTCGCCCTCCTCCCGCTCGTCCTCTGGAGTGGTCTCCTCGGAGGCGAGCGGACGGGCCCGGTTTCGCCAGGTCCGGATGGACGGCCTGCCCCGGGGTACGTCGCCTGGTTCAAGGCCGACGCCATCATGGCCCTTGACGACGGCGACCCGGTCAGCGCCTGGGACGATTCCGGCCCCGACAACCAGGACGCCACCCAGCCCATCGCTTCCCTGCAACCCTCGCTGTCCCGATCGTCCATTGCTACTCCGATCCGACAGAAGAAAAGAGAGGCATCCTTGAAGGGATTCTGACTGACCCAAGTCCGGGCGCGGTGGAGTGGAGAAGTGAAGTCGGGCTTTCCCAAGCGGATCCGAGCCAGCTCCAGTTGATTACTGACGACTCCCTCTGTCAACAGATATGGGATGGCATAGGGCTGGGGTATCCGCCGCTTTCCGGGCCTACTGCGGCCTTCTTCCAGTTGGGGGAGCGGTACATAGTGGGGGACTATCCGCTGGGAACGCACTTTACCACGATCGTCACAGACGAGCAGTTCAACCTCATCAACGCTCTCCTGACCCACTGATGCACGACCGCCTGCCCGCACCTGCGGCCACAGTTTGAAGTGAAGGCTCGCTTCCGCGCGGCGTTGACATATCCATTCTTGCCTACCCCGTTGAACAACCTCGGCGGGCAGTGGCGGTGGAAGGGCAGTTGCCGGCGGCCATCGCGGGCGTCGCGGAACGCCTGGAGATGTTGGTCACGGCTCCGGAAGATGGCGGAGGCGTAGGGCCCTACCCCGACGGCCTGACTGCCGCGTCGAAATCGAAGTAGACGCCCAGGTAGTCGCTCGAGTACTCGCCAGGGAGGGGCGGCATGGGGGAGGCGGCCTGGATGGCGCGCTGGGCGGCCTGGTCGAACGTGAAGTGGCCGCTCGAGGTCTCGACCCGCATGTCGGTGATCCGGCCGGTCCGCTCGATCCGGAAGTAGATCGTGGTCTTGAGCGAGGTCGTCCCCGGCGGGCGCCAGTTGCGCTGGACCTTCCGCACCATCTCCTCCAGGTACCACGGGAACTGGAAGGGTCGGCCCTCCAGGGTGACGGGCAGGTTGTCGCCCTCGGCCGTTTCCCGCTCGGTCGTGTCGGGACCCGGATCCTCTCGCGGCTCTTCCCGGGACGTCTCCTCGGGCGGCTCCTCCTCGGGGTCCGGGATCTTCTCCACCTCCTCCGGCTCCAGCTCGAGGGGCTCGGACTCGACCTCCTCGGGCTCCGGCCGGCGCGGCTGGGAGGCCAGCTCGGCCGCCTGGACGAGGTTCACCTGGTAGACGGGCGGGAGCTCGCGGCTGGGTCCGCGGAAGGCGAGCAGGAAGGCGACCAGGCCAGCCGCGAGGTGAAGGCCGGCCGATCCCAGGATCCAGCGACGGAGGCCGGGCGCGCTCGGCATGCCGGAGACCCGCCGGCTACTCCAGCTCCACGGGCGGCGGCTCGGTGACGAGCCCGACGTTCTCGAAGCCGGCCCCCTGGAGCTGACCCATGACCTGCATCACCCGGCCGTAGGTGTTGGACTCGTCGGCCCGGACGTAGACCCGGGCCAGGCCGCGGCTCTGGCGGACCTGGGCCAGCACGTCCCCGAGCGCTTCGGGCCGGACCTCGGCCCGATCGACGAACACGCGCCCTTCGGCATCCACCGAGACCACGATCGCCTCCGACTGGGGGAGAGGAGCGCTCTCGGTCTGCGGCACCCTGACCTCGAGCCCGGCCATCGAGATCGGCGCGATGATCATGAACATGATGAGGAGCATCGTCGCGACATCGACGAGAGATGTCACGTTGATCTCGGACATCAGGGTGTGTCCCCGCCTCAAGGGAGTCGGCATGGCTATCCCCGCCTCTCCCGCACGATCAGGTTGATGAGCTCGCTCGAGAAGTGGGAGAGCTCGTTGTCGACTTCCTTGATCTGGTTGACGAAGTAGTTGTAGGCGAGTACGGCCGGGATCGCGACTGCGAGCCCGCAAACCGTCGTGATCAGCGCCTCGGCCACGCCTGGCGCCACAACGTTGATGTTCCCCGACCCGCGGAGCCCGATCTGGAGGAAGGCGTCCATGACGCCCCAGACCGTCCCCAGGAGGCCGAAGAAAGGCGCCACGCTGCCGGTCGTGGCCAGAAACGGCAGCCCTTCCTCGAGCACCTCCACCTGCTGCGCCGCCTCGCGCTCGAGCGCCATGTGGACCGATTCCTTCTCGAGGATCGTGATCGCCGTCGACCCGCGCGGCGGGGCGGCCACGCCCCCCAGCCCGTCGTCGGCTTCGGCGCCGGTCGGACGCCGGCTCAGGTGCTTCAGCTCCCGGATCCCCGCCTTGAAAACCTCGGTGAGGGGATTCGCCGGGATGGCGAGCGCGGTCTGGTACGCCTCGGCCAGGCTCGCCCGGTGCTCGAAGGCGTGGAAGAACTGCGTCCGCTTGCTGCGAAGCCCTCGGAACGCCACCAGCTTCTTGAAAATGATGGCCCACGAGACGATGGAAAAGACGAGCAGGATCAGCAGGATGATCTTAATGAACCAGTCGCTCGTCATGACCATGTTCCAGATGGTCGGGTCGGCGGCCAGGTCGCGCGTGCCGGCCTGAAGCAGCGCTGTCATCGGCTCTTCTCCATAGGCACGGTATCGGCTCGCAGGATCCGTTCGAGATGCTCCAGGGTGCGTCCGAGCCCCTCGTCGAGGGTGACCCCCGGACGCCAGCCCAGGTCGGCCGCGGCGCGCGAGGCGTCGAGGACGCTCCGGTAGAGCTCGCCGGTCCGGGCCGGGGCGTGGCTGCTCTCGACCTCGCGCCCGGCGATCCTCATCATCCGCTCGGCCAGCTCGTTCACGCTCGTACCCCGCCCGGTGCCGATGTTCCACGCTCGGGACGTGAGATCATCGGCCGCGGCCAATGCCCGCGTGCTGGCCAGCCAGTTGGCTTCCGCCACGTCGCCCACGTAGACGTAATCTCGCTCCTGGGTCCCGTCGCCGAAGATCGTGATCGGCTCACCCCCGAGAATGCGCGACCCGAAGATCGCCACGACCCCCGCCTCTCCGTGCGGAGACTGCCGCGGCCCGTAGACGTTGCTGTACCGGAGCGCGATATACTCGAGACCATGGATGCGGGCGTAATAGTGCAGGTACTGCTCCCCCGCCAGCTTGGTGACCCCGTACGGCGACAGCGGAAGCAGCGCGTGGCGCTCGTCGGTCGGGATATCCGCGGGCTCGCCGTAGACCACGCCGCCCGAGGAGATGTAGACGACGCGCGACACCGCGTGGCTCCGCGCCCGCTCGAGGAGGTTCAGAAGTCCCAGCACGTTCGTGCGGGCATCGCGCGCGGGGTCGGCCACCGAGACGCGAACGTCGATCTGGGCCGCGTGGTGGTTGACGAGGTCGAAGCCGCCCTCGGCGAAGACGTCCTCCAGGGCGGGGTCGGCGGCGTCCATCTGGACGAAGTCGACGCCCTCCGGCACCAGTTCGCGGCGGCCGGAGGACAGGTCGTCGACGATCGTGACCTCGCAGCCTTCGGCCAGGTAGCGATCGGCGACGTGCGAGCCGATGAAGCCGGCGCCACCGGTGACCAGCACGCGCCGCGGACGATGGGGCTCGCTCGTGGGCGCACCGCGTTCGATCTCAGGCGTCTTTCCGGCGTCCCGGCTGGCGGTCTCGTCCATGCTCGCTCCCGAGGCGGTCGAAAGGAGGGCGACGGCCCTCGCTAAAGCGAAGAACCGAACAGATCGGGGAGTGGGAGACGGAACCCGGCCAGGATGTCGCCTCCATCCAGGACCTGCGTCCCGGTGAGCAGGCGGATCTCCTCTCCTGGCCTGTGAACGGTGACCGTCCGGGCCCGTTGGTCGAGGATCCAGACCAGGCGCGTACCGGCCTCGAGATAGTCCGACACCTTCGCTTCCATTTCCGCGCGCGTGCTCGAGGGAGAGACGATCTCCACAGCGAGATCGGGCGCCAGCCGCCAGAATCCGGTCCGAAGCTCCCGCGGCGGCGCCCGCTCCGCGGCCACGAACGCCGCGTCCGGGGCCCGCACGGTCGGCGGATCCTCGAAAAGCACGAACCCCGTCTCGGCACCGAAAACGATCCCGCCGCCGTGCTCCTCGGTGTAACGCTTCAGATGATAGGCGACATCGGCGCACAGATGTCCATGGTCTCCCGCTGCGGGTGGTTCGCGCACGACCCTGCCGCGGACGAGCTCGGTCCGCAGCTCCCTCTCCGGCAGCCGCTCGAACTCCTCGATGGTCAGTCGCCGCTCCGTCGTCGCTCTCGTCTGCCCGATCACGATCCTCCTTCGATCTTGGCCCAGCCTGCGCGCTGGCTGCGGTACCTGCTCCAGCCTAAATTAGAACTCCGAATCCGTGGCATCCATAGCTCATTCATCCGGAGACGCACCATGGCTAGAGAGTGCTTCATCTGCGGCAAGTCCGCCCAGTCGGGCAACACCGTGAGCCACGCCCACAACAAGAGCCGCCGGCGGTTCGAGCCCAACCTGCAGACCGTGCGCGCGATGGTCGAGGGCGCGCCGCGCCGGATCCAGGTATGCGCGAGCTGCATCCGGGCGGACAAGGTCGTCAAGGCGCGCTGAGCCCCGTGGGGCTTCAGGGCCCGCCGATTCCCCTGAGCAGCTCGCTTACGCCCCGCCAGGGGCGGTCCTCCATGAGAAGATTGTGGCTGAAGAGGGCGATCCCCCCGAAGCCCTGGTCCTCCAGCTCCTCGGCCGCCCGGCGCACCTCGCCGGGGAGGATCAGATCGAGCCGGACGCCCACCCGGACCCGCGCCCGCGGGATCGTCTCCGGGTAGTCCTCGACGATCTCCAGGACGGTGGCGGTGTCCCGCCGGTAGACCATCGGGACGGCCTCGTCGACGATCCCCCGCTCCAGCCAGGCCGACCAGTCCTGACCGAATGTCCGACGGGCCTCCGCCGGCACCGGCAGGACTGCGGCCGACAGCCGGACCTCGGGACGCACCTGGGTCAGGTCGTCGTGGATCAGCCCCACCAGGTAGGTGACGGTCTCCGGCCCCCCGGCCGGCGCCCAGCCGCTCGGGTAACGGATGTAGTCGAGATGGACCCCGGCCACGGGGTAGCGCAGGACCAGCTCCAGGATGAACCGGCGGAGCTCGGTCCGGACCTCCAGGACGGCGGGGTCGAGGAACCATCCCTCGCCGTTGAGCCCCCTCCGATCGAGCTCGGCCCGCGAGAGGCTCCGCATGGAGCGGCCCTGGGAATCGGTCACGAACCAGTCCGGATGGTGACGAAACACGTGGTCGGGCGAGGGCGGCTCCTCGGCCGACCAGGCGAGCATCGCGTTGACCCAGGCATGGACCTCCAGCCCCCGCGCGCGAGCGTCCGCGACCGCCTGCCCGAAGGGGTCCTCCCAGGCGGGGCCGAACGGGCTGGTCGCAGGCGGCTCGAAGACCCGGCTCGGGTAGTAGGCGTCCCAGCGCCCCGACACTTGGAGATAGACGCGCCCGCATCCGACGCGCTCGACCGCGTCCAGGGCGGCGGACCACGCGGACGGGCGTGAGAGGGCGTTGCGGACGATCCAGACGGCGCAGTCGGGGTCCGCGCCCGACCTGTCCGCGGGCGGCCCGGAAAGAGCGGCGCCCCGAGAGGTCGAGGACGGCTCGGTGCCGGCTGCAGGAGCCGCCAGCAAGGCAGCCAGGACAGCCCCCATGACAGGGACCCGGTGTTTCGGCCTCAAGAGAGGACACCTCGGCGACGCCCGGCCTGCCGACCAGTGTGGACGGCGGGCCTAAAAGGGGTTAAATTAAGGGCTTCCGGAAACTCCATAGTCAAAGGGAGCCCAACATGCCCAATTTTGATCTCTCGGCGCTCCAGGATCAGTACAGGACCCGCAACATGCGGGTCCTCCTGAGCCGCCTCCTCAAGCGCCAACCGGATTACCGGGCGGGGACGATCGTGACCTACAAGGTGCGCGACACGGGTGATTTCCGCCTCCAGATCTGCACCAACCGGGACGAGGTGCGGCAGATCTTCCTGAGCCCCCATTGCGCGGAGGCCCGCACCGTGCGTCAGCCCGATCCCGAAGAGGAGAAGTCCGACGCCGCATAGCGCTCAGCGGCCGTTCCGCCCGTCCTCCCGGGGCGGGCGGGGCGGCTCGAGCGGACGACGCTCCACCCGACCCTCCCGAAACGCCTCCAGCGCCAGATCGAACACCCAGAGCGGCGGCACGCCGGTGATCCGGTAGCCGTTCACGAAGAAGGTCGGCGTCCCGGTCACGGCCAGGGCGTACCCAAGCGACACGTCCTCTTCCACGCGCTCGGCGTGGCGGTTGTCGGCCAGCGCGGCGGCGAAAGCCTCGGATTCCAGACCGAGCGAGTCGGCGTACCCCACGAGGTCGACATCCGCCAGACGCTCGCGGTTCCGGAACAGCAGCTCGTAGTAGTCCCAGAACGCTCCTTGACGCTGGGCCTCGACCGCGGCCTGGGCGGCCCGCTCGGCGTGGGCGTGCATGGGGAGGGGATAGTGACGGTACTCGATACGAACCTCGTCCCCGTGCAGCGCCATGAGCGAGTCGATCACCGGCACCGCCAGCGCGCAGTAGGGGCACTCGAAGTCGCTGAACTCGACGATCGTGACCAGGGGATCCGAGCTCCCGCGGGCGGGAGCGGCCGGAGCGGCCAGCGCGTCGGTCTGGGCGCGCACCGGTGCGGAGATTGCGGCCTGCGACAGCAGCGCCAGGGCGAGAAGGGCTGGATGGGGGAATCGCATCAACGTCCGAAGCTAAGCGCGCAGGCGGGCGCCCGGCACACCGATCAGGAGGGAAGGCTGCCCTACCCCTCTTCGACCGACGCCGTCGGTCGCGGGGGCGGCGCCGTGCCCCCATCGGGTCCCACCAGCTCCAGATAAGCCACGTCCGCACCGTCTCCGTGGCGAAAGTCACCTTTAAGGATCCGCGTGTACCCGCCATTGCGATCGGCGTACATCGTAGCCCAGTGGTCGAACAGACCCTGCAGCACGCGGGGGCTCTTGATGTAGCGCGCGGCCTGGCGCCGGGCGTGCAGATCGCCACGCTTGGCGAGCGTGACCAGCTTCTCCGCAGTCGGACGGACGCCCTTCGCCTTGGCCAGCGTCGTCTCGATGCGGCCATGCTCGAAGAGGCTGGTGACCATGTTCCGCGTCAGCGCCAGGCGATGGGCGGCATCGCGACCCAGCTTCTTGCCCTTCTTGCGGTGCCGCATCGACTTATTCCTCGTCCTCGGCGGTTCTGGTTTCGCCGGACCCGTCGGTGGTCCCGGCCTCGGCGGCCTCCTCTTCGGTCTCGTCGAACTCGAAGGCGACCTCCGGCAGGCTCCGCAGCTCCTCCCGATCCTTGAGCACGTAACCGGATTCCGGGCTCCCCTCCACATCCATCCCGAAGTGGAGGCCGTGCCGTTGCAGGATCTCGGCGATCTCCTCGAGCGACTTCTGTCCGAAGTTCCGGAACTGGAGCATCTCGGGCTCGCTCTTCTGCACCAGGTCGCCGAGCGTCCGGATGTTCGACGCCTTGAGGCAGTTGCTCGAACGCACCGAGAGCTCGAGCTTGTCGACCGGACGGAGGAACAGCGCTTTCAACCGGTCGTGCTTCACCTCGAGCTCGCTGTCGAATTCCCCCGACCCTTCCTCGATCGTGAGGAAGTACTCGAAGTGAGCGCGCAGAATCTCGGCCGCGTCGGCAAGGGCGTCCTCGGGGTCGGCGGCACCGTTGGTCGTCACCTGCAGGGTCAGCCGGTCGTAGTCCGTCCGTCGACCGACGCGGGTGTTCTCGACGATGAAGTTCGCCCTGATCACCGGGCTGAAAATCGAGTCGACGGCGATGAAGCCGATCTCCTTGCCACGTTCGTCGTCATGCTGATCGGCGGGGACGTAGCCCCGACCGCGCTTCACGAAGACCTCCATGGCAAACTTCCGCTTCTGATCGAGGGTCAGCAGATAGAGATCCGGGTTGAGGATCTCGACCTGCGGGTTCTCCTCGAAGTCGGTGGCCGTAATCTCACCGCTTTCGCTGGTTCGCAAGTGCAGCGTCGTCTCGTCGACGTCGTCGGCCAGAATCAGGACGAGCCGCTTCAGGTTCATGACCAGCTCGGCGGTGTCGTTGACGCTGCCCGGAATGTTCGAAAACTCGTGGAGCACGCTGTCGATCCTGACACCCCACACCGCGGCTCCTTCCAGTGAGGAGAGGAGCACCCGACGCATGGCGTTGCCCAGCGTCAGGCCGAAGCCGCGCTCGAGAGGCTGGACGTTGAACTCCCCATAGGTCTCGGTGGACTTCTCGGACTTCTTCACCCGTCGTGGCAATACGAAGCTCTTCATGGACATCTCCTGGATCCTCCTGCCTTCGAATGGAACTCGCGCGGACGCTCTTACTTCGAATACAGCTCGACGATGAGCTGCTCCTCGGCGGCGATCGGAATCGTCTCGCGCGTGGGCAGCTCGAGCATGCGGCCCGTCATCGACTTGAAGTCGACCTCGAGCCAGGGCAACGTGCCTTCCTTCCCCCGGCTCTCGATGGCTCCCAGGATGAGCGGCATCTCCCGGCTCTTCTCGCGGACACGGATCTCGTCCCCCGGCGTGACCGGGAAGGACGGGATGTCCACGATCCGGCCGTTCACGTCGATGTGACGGTGCCGGACGAGCTGGCGCGCCGCCTTCCGTGACGGCGCGAGGCCGAGACGATAGACGATGTTGTCGAGGCGTCGCTCCAGCATGATCAGGAGGTTCTCGCCGGTCACGCCCGGAGTGGCGGATGCACTCTGGAAGTAATTGCGGAACTGGGACTCCAGCACACCATAGATGCGCCGGACCTTCTGCTTCTCGCGGAGCTGCGTGGCGTACTCCGACTGCTTGCGTCGGCGGGCCGCCATCCGGCCATGGAGGCCAGGCGGGTAGGCGCGGCGCTCGATCGCGCACTTCTCGGTGTAGCAGCGCGTGCCCTTGAGGAACAGCTTCTGCCCCTCGCGCCGGCACAGCTTGCAGACAGGTCCTGTATATCTCGCCATTCTCTAGATCGCTCTCCTCTTGGTCACTTGAACTCCACTTGGTTCCTCGAGACGTCCGGGGTCAAGGCGTCAGACTCGACGGCGCTTCGGCGGCCGGCATCCGTTGTGCGGTATGGGAGTGACGTCCTTGATCGACCGGATCGCCAGCCCCGCCGCCTGCAGCGCCTGGATCGCCGATTCGCGACCGGAGCCCGGTCCCTGAACCCGCACATGAACACGCTTCACACCCAGGTTCAACGCCTCCTTGGCGGCGTTCTCGGCCGCAATCTGGGCAGCGAAAGGGGTCGACTTCTTCGAACCCTTGAAGCCGCTCTTCCCGGCCGATCCCCACGCGACCACGTTGCCCTGCATGTCGCTGATCGACACCAGAGTGTTGTTGAACGTCGCCTGGATATGGGCGACGCCCTCGGATTCGACAACCCTCTTCTTCTTCTTCGCACCCTTGGCCATGATCTCCCGGCTCGCTGCAGGTTACTTCTTGGCGGTCGCTCTCTTCTTGCCCGGGATCGCCTTGCGCGGCCCCTTCTTGGTTCGCGCGTTGGTGTGCGTCCGCTGCCCGCGGACCGGCAGACCACGGCGATGACGCAGCCCCCGATAACAGCCGATGTCCATCAGCCGCTTGATGTTCATGTTCACTTCCTGCCGCAGGCTCCCCTCGACGCGGTAATCCTTCTCGATGACCTGCCGCAGCTTGTTGACGTCGGCATCCGACAGATCGTGCACCCGGATGTCCGGGTCCACGCCGGACCGCCGCAGGATGCGCTCGGCCGACGAACGTCCGATCCCGAAGATGTAGGTGAGCGCGATCTCGACGCGCTTCTCGCGCGGCAGATCCACTCCGGCGATACGTGCCATGCTGCCTCCTACCCTTGTCGCTGTTTGTGGCGGGGGTTCTTGCATATCACCCTCACCACGCCGCGCCGGCGGACCACCTTGCAGTGCTCACAGATCGGCTTGACGGAGCTTCGTACCTTCATTCCAATCGCCTCCTCAGGCGGCCCGCGTCAGGATCTCGGGCCCTTTCACCGTGATCGCCACGGTATGTTCGAAATGCGCGGAGAGCCCACCGTCGACGGTCACGATGGTCCACGCGTCCTCGAGCGTGCGCACGGTGCTCGATCCGCAGTTCACCATCGGCTCGATGGCGATGACCAGCCCGGGCTCGAGGGCCAAGCCACGCCCCGGCGTCCCGAAGTTCGGGACCTGCGGATCCTCGTGCAGATGCTGGCCGATCCCGTGGCCGACCAGGTCGCGCACGACTGAAAAGCCCGCTTCTTCGGCGACCTCCTGGATCGCACTCGATATGTCGCCCAGGAAGCCACCCGGGCATGCCGCCCGGATGCCCGCCTCGAGCGCGGCCTGCGTGGCGCGCAGCAGGCCACGCGCCTCATCGGAGACCTCGCCCACCGCGAACGTACGCGCGGCATCGGCGTGGTAGCCGTCCAGCAGGACGCCCACGTCGATGCCGATGATGTCACCCGTCTCGAGCTGGCGATGCCGGGACGGGATGCCGTGCACGACCTCGTCGTTCACGCTGGCGCAGATCGACGCCGGAAAGCCGCCGTATCCCTTGAAGGCCGGCCGGGCACCCGCGTGACCCGAGATGATCGACTCGGCCAGCTCGTCCAGGCTGGCCGTCGAAACGCCCGGCCTCACCGCCTCGGCCATCGCGCCCAGCACCTGGGCTACGATCCGACCGCTGGCGCGCATGCGCTCGACTTCGCGCGCGCTCTTGAGCGTCACCACGGCCGGCACCTACTCGACCTCGACCTCTTCGAGCTGCTGGCGGATCGCGTCGGCGACCTCGTCGATCGATCGATCGCCGTCGATCTCCGTCACGGGAACCGAGGTGTCGCGTTCGTAGAACTCGATGACCGGCTGGGTCTCTTCGCGGTAAACCGCCAGGCGTCGCCGGATCGTCTCCGGCCGGTCGTCGGGCCGCTGGACGAGATCGCCCCCGCAAGCGTCACAGCGCCCCTCGACCTTGGGCGGATCGAAGCTCATATGATACAACTTTTCGCAGTTTTGGCAAACTCTGCGGCCCGAGAGACGGCGGACGACCTCCTCTTCCGGGACCTCGATCACCAGCACTCGATCCACCCCCGATTTCCGGCCGGCGAGGAGACCGCCCAGGCCCCGCGCCTGCTCCACGGTGCGCGGGAAGCCGTCGAACACGGCCCCCGCCGCGCAGGTCGGGCGGTCGAGCTCCTCGTCGACCATGCTCAGGATGACGTCGTCCGGCACCAGCTCACCGACCTTCATGTACGACTCGGCCTGCTCCCCCAGAGGGGTCCCGGCGGCCTGCGCGGCTCGCAGGAGATCGCCGGTGGCGATCCGGCAGAGGCCTTCGTCGGAGGCCACCCGCGAGGCCTGGGTTCCCTTTCCGGCTCCCGGAGCGCCCATCACGATCACGTAGCGGCCCGGCATCAGCGGTAGCGCGGGCCCCGGATCTTCCGCCCGCCCTTCGCCATGAAGCCCTCGTAATGTCGCAGGATCAGGTGCGACTGGATCTGCTGGATGGTGTCGAGGGACACGCCGACCACGATCAGGAGTCCGGTCCCGCCGATGAACTGGGGGATCGACTGGAAGGGCCCCCACGCGAAGATCATCATCGGCACGATGGCGATCCCCGCCAGGAAGAACGAGCCCGGGAGCGTGACCCGCGTCAGCACGTGATCGATGTACTCGGCGGTGCGGGCCCCCGGACGCGTGCCGGGGATGAACCCCCCCTGCTTCTTCATGTTCTCGGCCAGGTCGATCGGGTTGAAGATGATGGCCGTGTAGAAGTACGTGAAGAACACGATCAGCGCGGCGAACAGAATCAGGTACCATGCCGAGCCGAACTGGAATGCCCCCGCGAAGCGCTGGATCCACGGAATGTCGGGAAAGAACGTGCCCATGGTCGGCGGCACGAACATGATCGACTGCGCGAAGATGATCGGCATGACGCCGGCCGAGTTGATCCGCAGCGGAAGATGGGTCTTCTGACCCTGCCGGATGCGGTTTCTCCCCACCACCTTGCGTGGGATCTGGATGGGGATCTTCCGCACCGCCATCGTCATCACGACGACCCCGGCGATGATACCGACCATGATCGCCAGGAAGGCCAGGATCGTGATCAGGCCGACCACGTCCGTCCGCCACAGCGTCCAGATCTGGGCCGCCGCTGCGGGGAACGCCTCGATGATCGAGAAGGTGATGATGAGGCTCATCCCGTTGCCGATTCCCTTCTCGGTGATCTGCTCGCCGAGCCACATGATGAATACCGCGCCCGTGGTCAGCACGAGCACGGTCAGGAGCTTGAACCGGAAGCCCGGGAAGAGGATCGCCTCCGGGCTCAGGTTCTCGATGAACACCGCGTAGCCGTACGCCTGGACGACGCTCAGACCGACCGTGGCGTAGCGGGTGTACTGGGTGATCTTGCGGCGTCCCTCCTCGCCTTCCTTCTGCAGCTTCTCGAAATACGGGAAGACGGCGGTGAGGAGCTGGAAGATGATGGACGCCGAGATGTACGGCATGATGCCCAGCGCGAAGACGGTCGCCCGCTGGAGCGCCCCACCGGTGAACAGGTCCAGCAACCCGAAGAGGTTGTTCTGCCCGCCGATGGCGAGGGTGAGCGCGTTCCGATCCACGCCCGGAACGGTGATGTGCGCGCCCACGCGCAGCAGAACCAGGATCCCGAGCGTGAGGAGGATCTTCTTCCTGAGCTCGGGGATCTTGAAGAGGTTCGGGATCTGGGGTGCTGCCACGTCAGCTACCGCCCTCCGGCGTCTCCACGGTGCCGCCGGCCGCCTCGATGGCCGCCCGCGCCGCCTGGCTGAAGGCGTCCGCCCGCACGATCACGGCGCGCTCGATCTTCCCGCGCCCGAGAATCTTGACGGGGCCGCCGTCCCGATCGATCATGCCGAAAGCCGCCATCCGCTCGCGGTCGAACTCATTCTCGTCCCCGAAGCGCGCCAGGTCGGAGAGGTTGACGTTCTGGACCTCGACGCGGAACCGGGCGCGGCTGAAGCCGCGCTTTGGGAGCCTCCGCTGGAGCGGCATCTGGCCACCCTCGAACCAGGCCGGTATGCGGGCGCCGCTGCGGGCCTTCTGGCCCTTGGTGCCTCGCCCCGAATAGGTCCCGTGACCGGAGCCGTTGCCACGACCGACCCGCTTCTTGGACTTGTGAGCGCCCGCCGGTGGCTTGAGCTCGTGGATCTTCATGACTCTTCGACCTCGACCATGTGACTCACCTTTTTGATCATCCCGCGGATCGCGGGGCTGTCCTTCTGCTCCACGGTCTTCTGATAGCCGCGCAGGCCCAGCGCGCGCAGCGTCCGGCGGATGCGCTCGGGATAGCCGCTGGCGCTCCTGACCTGCCGAATGACGAGGGTCCGCTCCTTCTTCGCCATGGCTCCGTTACTCCTCCTCGCCGGCCGCCACCGGAGCGGCTTCCGCCTCGGGGGCCTCCGATTCGGGGGCCTCCGATTCGGGGGCCTCCGATTCGGGAGCCTCCGCCTCAGGGGCCTCGCCTGGTACCGGCGACGCCGCCACTGCTTCCTGTTCCTGGGCGGGCACCCGGCCGATCAGCTCCGCCACGGCGACGCCGCGCTCGTGGGCGACGTCCGACAGCGTGCGCAGGCGCTTCAACCCGTTCATCGTCGCCTTGACCATGTTGTGCGGATTGTTCGATCCGAGCGACTTGGTCAGGATGTCGACGATACCGGCGCACTCCAGCACGGCGCGCACCGGTCCGCCGGCGATGACGCCGGTGCCGGGCGAGGCGGGCTTCAGGAGCACCCGGCCGGCCCCGAACTCGCCGTGGATCTCGTGGGGGATCGTGGTCCCCACGCGAGCGACCCGGACCATGTTCTTCTTGGCCGATTCGATCCCCTTCCGGATCGCGTCCGCCACCTCGTTCGCCTTGCCCATGCCGATCCCGACCTGGCCATCTCCGTCGCCGACGGCGACCAGCGCGTTGAACGAGAACCGCCGACCGCCCTTCACGACCTTCGAGACGCGGTTGATGAAGATGACGTTCTCGGTGTAATCACTTCTGCTGCTGCGACCGTTTGGCAAGTATGCTCCTCCGCTAGAATTGCAGGCCGCCCTCGCGGGCGCCCTCGGCCAGGGCCTTCACCCGGCCGTGATAGAGATAGCCCCCGCGGTCGAATACGATCCGCGTGATTCCGCGCTCCCGGGCCAGCTCCGCGAGCTGCTTTCCGGTGGCCTGGGCCTGCTCGATCTTGGTCCCCGGCTCGCGCAGCGACAGCGAACTCACGCCCGCGATCGTGCGGCCCACGGTGTCGTCGACGAGCTGGGCGCCGATGTTCTTCAGACTCCGGTGTACGACCATGCGCGGCCGCTCCGTCGTGCCTGAGATGCGACGCCGCACTCGGCGATGCCGCCGTTGCCGGACCCGCTCGCGCCTCTGTGCTTCGCTCCCGCTCATCACATGCTCCGTATCCGTCGATCCGCCTAGACGCCGGTCTTTCCGGCCTTGCGGCGGACATGCTCTCCCTCGTACCGGATGCCCTTCCCCTTGTAGGGCTCGGCCGTCCGGTAGGCGCGGATCTCCGCGGCCACCTGACCCACCACCTGCTTGTCCGCGCCCCGCACCTCGATGACCGTGGGCTGCGGGGTCGTGATCTCGATCCCCTCCGGCGCCTCGTATTCCACCGGGTGGGAGAAGCCGAGGCTCAGCTTGACCTTGCGCCCGCCGCCCTCGGCACGGTAGCCGACCCCGACGATCTCGAGCCGACGCGCGAACCCCTCCGTGACGCCTTCCACCATGTTGGCCACCAGCGTCCGAGCGAGGCCGTGGAGGGCCTTGTCCCGGGTCTGGTCGGTGGGCCGCGTGACGACCACCTGGCCGTCCTCCAGAGCAGCCTGGATGCGGGCCGGGATCCGGGTCGTCACCTGGCCCTTCGGGCCCTTGACCCGCACCTGCCGGCCCTCGATCGAGACCTCGACCTTGTCAGGCACGGGAACGGGCTTCTGGCCGATGCGCGACATCCTCGACTACCAGACGCGGGCCAGGACCTCGCCGCCAACGCCCGCCTCGCGGGCCTCGCGGTCGGTCAGCAGGCCCTTCGATGTAGAGACGATGGCGGTTCCGAGTCCACCCCGCACGCGCGGCAGCTCGTTCTGCTTCCTGTACACCCTCAGGCCGGGCCGCGAGATGCGCTCGATGCCGTGCACGACCGGCCGGTCCTCGTGATACTTGAGGTAGACGCGCAGAACGCCCTGCTTGCCGTCATCCAGAACCTTGTAGTTCTGGATGTAGTGGTTCTCGAGCAGGATCCGGGCGATCTCCACCTTGATTTTCGACGCCGGGATGTCCACGCGCTTCTGCCGGGCTCGGCAAGCGTTCCGAATGCGCGTGAGGCAGTCCGCGACGGGGTCCGTCATCACCATGATTCGATCTCCTACCAGCTGGCTTTTCTGACTCCGGGAATTTCTCCGCGCAGCGCGAGCTCCCGGAAGCAAATCCGGCACAGCCCGAACTGGCGCAGGAAGGCCCGGGCCCGGCCGCAGCGGTTGCAACGGTTCACTCTGCGCACCTCGAACTTCGGCTTCTTCTTGTTCTTCGCGATCCACGACTTCTTGGCCAAGTCTTCCTCCTCCGGCCTATACGTTCGTCGCGACCGGCCGCGCCGCCTGCCGACGGAACGGCATGCCAAAAGCCGACAGCAGCGCGAACGCTTCATCGTCGCGCTCGGCCGTGGTCACGATCGTGATGTCCATACCGTGGACCTTGTCCACCTTGTCGTAATCCACCTCGGGGAAGATGAGCTGCTCCTTGATCCCGATGGTGTAGTTGCCGCGACCGTCGAACGACCGCGTCGGCACGCCGCGGAAGTCTCGGATACGAGGGATCGCCACGTTGATCAGGCGATCCATGAACTCGTACATACGGTCGCCGCGAAGCGTCACTTTGGCGCCGATCGCCATGTCCTCCCGAAGACGGAAGTTCGAGATCGACTTCCTGGCCCGTGTTACGGCCGGGCGCTGCCCGGTGATGGCGGCCAGCTCCCCCACGGTCGTGTCGAGCAGCTTGGGATTGTCGATCGCCTCTCCCATCCCGACGTTGACGACGATCTTCTGGAGCTGCGGCACCTGATAAGGGTTCGCGTAGCCGAACTCCTTCATGAGCTGCGGCCGGATCGACGTCTCGTAGGTCTCTTTAAGTCTCGCCATGTCTATCCCTTGGGCTTCTCGAGCACCTCGCCGCTGGCCACGCTCTCACGGACGCGCTTGCCGTCGCTGAGGGTCCGCGACCGCACGCGCGTCCCGCGGCGGGCCCCGGAATCGTACGGCATCACGTTCGAGAGATGGATCGGCGCCTCGCGCTCCACGACCCCTCCCTGAGGATTCTTCTGGGAGGGTCGAGTGTGGCGCTTGATGAAGTTCACGCCCTCCACGATGACCCGCTGCCGACCGGGGAAGACCGTCAGGACCTTGCCGGTCTTGCCGCGGTCGTTGCCCGAGATCACCAGCACCTCGTCACCGGTCACGATTCTCGACATGCGTCAGCCTTCCCCTACAACACTTCGGGTGCCAGAGACACGATCTTCATGAATCGCTTCTCGCGGAGCTCGCGGGCCACCGGGCCAAAGATGCGCGTCCCGCGCGGCTCTCCGGCATCGTTGACGATCACGCCCGCGTTCTCGTCGAACTTGATGTACGTCCCGTCGCGGCGACGCGTCTCCTTCTTGGTCCGCACGATGACCGCCTTGGCGACCTCGCTCTTCTTGATATTGCCGTCGGGCAGCGCGTCCTTGACGGTCACGACCACCACGTCCCCCACCCCCGCATAGCGCCGGCGAGTCCCGCCCAGCACCTTGATCACCAGGGCCCGCTTGGCGCCGGAGTTGTCGGCGATCCGGATGATCGATTCCTGCTGGATCATCCTCTCTACCGCGCCCGCTCGACGACCCGGGTCACGCGCCAGCGCTTGGTCTTCGACAGCGGACGCGTTTCCATGACCTCGACCAGGTCTCCCTCATGACAGTCGTTCTGCTCGTCGTGCGCGTGAAGCTTCTTGGTCCGCTTCAGGCGCTTGCCGTAAAGCGGATGCTGGACCAGCCTCTCGACGGCCACGACCACGGTCTTGTCCATCCGATCGCTGACCACGCGCCCCTGGCGCAGCTTGCGATTGTTGCTGCGATCGATCATGCCCGGTCCTCCCGCTCGCGTTGGCGGCGAATCGTCTTGCACCGCGCCAGATCCCTGCGCAGGGCGCGGATCACGAGCGGGTTGTCGAGCTGTCCGGTCTCGTTCTGGATCCGCAGACGGAACAGCTCCTCCTCCATCTCCAGGATCCGGTCCGCCAGGTCCTCGTTCCCGTACTCGCGGATCTCCTCGGTCTTCATTCACCGCCTCCATGACGGCTCACGACCCGCGTCTTGATGGGCAGCTTGGCCGAAGCCAGTCGCAGCGCCTCGCGGGCCAGCTTCTCGTCCACGCCCTCGAGCTCGAACATCACGCGTCCGGGTTGTACGACCGCGACCCAGCCCTCGGGGTTGCCCTTCCCCTTTCCCATCCGCGTCTCGGCTGGCTTCTTGGTGACCGGCTTGTCCGGGAAGATCCGGATCCAGACCTTGCCGCCGCGCTTGATGTGGCGCGTCAGCGCCACGCGGGCGGCCTCGATCTGCCGGTTGGTGATCCAGGCCGGATCCATGGCCTGCAGACCCCATTCCCCGAACGCGACGCTGTTCCCGCGGGTGGCGTGACCCCGCCGGCGACCGCGGTGCTGCTTGCGGTACTTGATCCTCTTCGGCATCAACATGGCACTACCCCACGCGCTCGTCGCCGAGCACTTCTCCCTTGAAGATCCAGACCTTCACGCCGATCGTTCCGAACGTGGTCTTGGACGTCGATTTCGCGAAGTCGATGTCGGCACGCAGCGTGTGCAGGGGCACGCGTCCCTCGTGATAGCCCTCGCTGCGGGAGATCTCGTTCCCGCCCAGCCGGCCTCCGCACTGGATCTTGATCCCCTCTGCCCCCATCCGCATCGCGGAGGTGACCGCCTTCTTCATGGCCCGCCGGTGCGAGATCCGCTGGGCGAGCTGGAAGGCGATGTTGTCCGCCACGAGCTGAGCGTCCAGCTCGGGACGCTTGACCTCCTCGACCTTGATGGAGACATCGGCGTCGGTCAGTCGCGCCAGCTCGTCGCGGAGCTTGTCGACCTCGGAGCCCTTGCGGCCGATCACGACCCCCGGACGCGCGGTGAAGACGATGACGATGATCCGCTGCGGCGTGCGCTCGATGTCCACCCGCGAGATGGCCGCGTGCGAGAGCCGGTTCTTCAGGTAGCGCCGGATCATCTGATCCTCGGCGATCCATTCGGGCATGTTCTTGTGGTTGTACCATCGCGACCGCCACGGTTTGACGATCCCTAGACGGAACCCGATCGGCGAAGTCTTCTGTCCCACTCGTTTACTCCTCTCGCGTCGCCACGACGACGGTGATGTGGCTCGTTCTCTTGCGAACCCGATACGCCCGGCCCATGGCCCGCGGGCGGATCCGCTTCCAGGTCGGACCGGGGTCGGCGAATACTTCCTTGACGACCAGCTCTTCCGGCCCATAGCCACCCTCGGTCTGCATGGCGTTCGAGACCGCCGAGCGCAGCGTCTTGAGGACCGGGATCGCCGCCCCCTTCTTCGTGAACTGCAGGGTCGCGTACGCCTCCTCCACGGACTTTCCGCGGATGAGGTCGATCACGAGCCGCACCTTGCGCGGAGTGACCCGGACGTGACGGCTGATCGCGCGCGCTTCCATCAAACGAGCTTCACCTTCTTCTCCGAGGCCAGACGACCACCGTGGCCCCGAAAGATCCGGGTCGGCGAGAACTCGCCGAGCTTGTGTCCCACCATGTTCTCGGTGATGTACACCGGGATGAACTTGTTGCCATTGTGCACGGCGATCGTGTGTCCGACGAAGTCGGGTGTGATCATCGACGCCCGCGACCAGGTCTTGATCACGCGCTTGTCGCCCTTCTGGTTCATGTGGTGGACCCGGGCCAGAAGTCGATCCTCGACAAAGGGTCCCTTCTTGAGCGAACGTGCCATTGGTCTGCTCTCCTACTTCTGTCCGCGGCGGCGCACGATGTATCTGGACGACGCCTTGCGCTTCTTGCGGGTTTTGTATCCCTTGGTCGGCTTGCCCCAGGGCGTGACGGGGTGCCGACCGCCCGAGGCCTTGCCCTCTCCGCCTCCCAGGGGATGGTCCACGGGGTTCATCGCGACGCCGCGCACCTCGGGACGCCGTCCGCGCCAGCGCTTGGCCCCCGCCTTACCCAGCGAGACGTTCTCATGATCCAGATTGCCCACCTGGCCGATCGTCGCCCGACACACGCCGTGGACGCGCCGCAGCTCGGTCGACGGCAGGCGCAGGAGCACGAAGTTTCCTTCGCGCGCCACGAGCTGGACACCCGCCCCCGCCGCCCGCGCGAGCTGTCCGCCCTTGCCCGGCTTCAGCTCGACATTGTGGATCGTCGTCCCGAGCGGGATCCGCGACAGCGGCAACGAGTTGCCGATCTTCACGTCGGAATCCGGGCCGGCCTCGATGACGTTGCCTTCGGTCAGGCCGCTGGGCGCGAGGATATACCGCTTCTCGCCGTCCGCGTAGTGGATCAGCGCGATGTTCGCGGAGCGGTTGGGATCGTACTCGATCGTGGCGACCTTCCCCGGCACGCCAAGCTTGTCGCGCTTGAAGTCGATCCGGCGGTAGCGACGCTTGTGCCCGCCGCCCCGCCGCCGGCTCGTGATGTGGCCATCGCTGTTGCGGCCGCCGGACTTGCGGATCGGCTCGAGCAGCGAGCGCTCGGGCTCCCCCTTGCTCAGCTTGCTCCGGTCATGGACCGTGCGGAACCGCGCGCTGGGTGTCACCGGCTTGAACTTCTTGATACCCATCCTACACTCCGCCCCAGTCCCTCTAGATGTTCTCGTACAGGTCGATGGAATCGCCTTCGGCCAGCGTCACGATCGCCTTCTTCCAGTCGGCCCTGCGTCCGGCGAAGCGGCCCATGCGACGGACCTTTCCCATGTGACCCTGGGTGCGGACGTTCCGCACCTTGACCTGGAACAGCTTCTCTATGGCGTCGGCGATCTCGTGCTTGTTGGCCCCCGGATCAACCGCGAAGGCATACTGGTTCTGCTCGTCCTGCATGCGCGTGGACTTCTCGGTGAAGAGCGGTCGTTGGATCACGCGGTAGCGCTTCCTATCCATCGCTCTCATCCTCTGCGTCGCCTGCCTCAGGGACCGGCCGTGTCTCCCAGGCGCCCTCCTCGACCGCGACGATCTCGTGGAGGAGGACGTCCAGGGCCGAGGCGTCGCGGAACTGCTTCACCGTGACCCGCGGCAGGTTGCGCCCGGAGAGGGCGAAGTTCTCGTCGTAACCGGAGGTCAGGACCAGGACCTTGCCACCCTCGGTGTCCCAGCCGCCGACGGCCTTGGCCAGCCGCGTCGTCTTTGGTGCCTCGAACACCTCCAGCGACACCACGCGGATCATGCCGTTCGCGGCGCGATCGGTAAGCGCCGACGCGAACGCGATCTGTCGCACCCGCTGCGGCACCCGCTCCCGCCACCGCTTGGGCCGGGGACCGTGGATCACGCCCCCACCCGTCCACAGCGGCGAGCGGATCGAACCGGCGCGCGCTCGGCCCGTGCCCTTCTGGCGCCACGGCTTGGCGCCGCCGCCCTGGACCTCGGCCCGGCCCAGCGTCGAGGCGGTTCCGGCCCGGTCGTTGGTCCGCTGGGCGCGCGTCGCCTGATAGAGGGCGTTACGGTTGATCTCGGCCCCGAACCACGCCTTGGGAAGGGCGACCTGGCGTTCGGAGATCCCGGTCATCGTGTAGACCGTCGCCTCGGTCATCACGCCCCCCGCTTCCTGAGCTGCAACACGGTGTTGCGCGCGCCCGGGACCGAGCCCTTGATCCAGACGAGCTGCTGCTCGGCGTCGACCTTCAGCACCTCGAGGTTCTTGATCGTCGTGCGCCGCCCGCCCATCTGCCCGGGGAGCGCCCGGTTCTTGAAAGAGCGGGAGGGGAACGCCGCCGAGCCCATCGATCCCGGCCGGCGATGATGCGTCTTGGTGCCATGCGAGGCGTCGTAGCCGTGGTGGCCATGACGCTTGACGACACCCTGGAAACCCTTCCCCTTGGAGACACCCACCACGTCGACCCGGTCCCCGGGCGACAGGATGTCGGACGGGGACAGCGTCTGCCCCGCCTCGAACGCGGCGTCCTCGAGAAGCGAGAACTCGACCAGCTCGCGGACCGGACCGACGCCCGCCTTGGCCAGATGACCCAGCACGGGCCTGGTCACGTGCTTCTCGGTGGTGTCGCCGAACCCGAGCTGAACGGCTCGATACCCGTCGCCATCCGTGGTCTTGACCTGGGTCACGTAGTTCGGACCCGCCTTGATGACGGTGACCGCATACGCGCGGCCCTCGTCGTCGAACGCCTGGGTCATCCCCAGCTTCTTGCCGATCAATCCAGCCATCTCAAACCTTGATCTCCACGTCGACGCCCGCCGGAAGGTCCAGCTTCATCAGCGCGTCGACCGTCTGCGGCTTCGCGTCCAGGATGTCGATGAGCCGCTTGTGGGTCTTCATCTCGAATTGCTCGCGCGACTTCTTGTCGATGTGCGGCGAGCGCAGCACCGTGAACACCTGCGTCCGGGTCGGCAGCGGGACGGGACCCGAGACGATGGCCCCCGTCCGCTGCGCCGTCCGCACGATGTCCTGGGTCGACTTGTCGATGATCGCGTGGTCGAACGCCTTGAGCCGGATGCGGATCTTGTTCGCCATTTCGCTCCTACTCGAGGATCTTGGTTACGACGCCGGCGCCGACCGTCCGCCCACCCTCGCGGATCGCGAACCGGAGCCCCTCGTCCATCGCCACCGGTGTGATCAGCTGGCCCTTCAACGTGATGTTGTCCCCCGGCATCACCATCTCCACACCTTCCGGCAGCTCGATCGATCCCGTCACGTCCGTCGTCCGGAAGTAGAACTGAGGACGATAGCCCGGGAAAAACGGCGTGTGACGGCCGCCCTCCTCCTTCGTCAACACGTACACCTCGCCCTCGAACTCCGTATGCGGCGTGATCGACCCCGGCTTGGCGATCACCATGCCGCGCTGCACCTCGTCCTTGTCCACCCCCCGCAACAGCAGCCCCACGTTGTCCCCCGCCTGGGCCTCGTCCAAAAGCTTCCGGAACATCT
>JBOHRW010000180.1:0-2555 GCA_050732935.1 Gemmatimonadota bacterium | reverse complement strand
GAGCCTTGTCGATCGCGTCAAACGGGATGAACTCCGCCAACCCCTTCTTCGACTGGACCTCCGTGATCGCCGCCGTCAACGTCGTCTTGCCGTGATCCACGTGACCGATCGTCCCCACGTTCACGTGCGGCTTCGTACGCTCAAACTTCGCCTTGCTCATCATACGTCTCCTCTAGCGGTCCGTGGTTCTCTACGCTCCCTGCATGCGGCTGATGATCTCCTCCGCCTTCGACTTCGGTACCTCGTCGTAGTGGCTGAACTGCATCGTGTAGACCGCGCGCCCCTGGGACAGCGAGCGCAGCGACGTCGCGTACCCGAACATCTCGGCCAGCGGGACACTCGCTCCGACGACCTGAGCGGTCCGGCGCGGGTGGATGCCGCCGATCTTCCCGCGACGCGACGAGAGGTCTCCCATCACGTCGCCCAGATACTCCTCGGGCGTGACGACCTCAACGTCCATGATCGGCTCGAGCAGGACCGGCCGGGCCTGCCGGGCGCCATCCTTCAGGGCCATCGAGCCGGCGATCTTGAACGCGATCTCGCTGGAGTCGACGTCGTGGTACGAACCGTCGATGAGCTCGACCCGGATGTCGACCATCGGATAGCCGGCCAGGACACCGTTCTCCATCGCCTCGCGGATGCCGTTCTCCACGGCCGGGATGAACTCCCGCGGGATCGAACCGCCGACGATCTGGTTGTCGAACGTGAAGCCCGCGCCTTGACCGTTGGGCCCGATCCGGCACTTGACGTGCCCGTACTGTCCACGCCCGCCCGACTGGCGGATGAACTTCCCCTCGACCTCGACGGTCGCGCGGATCGTCTCGCGGTAGGCGACCTGGGGCTTGCCGATGTTGGCCCCGACCCTGAACTCGCGCAGCAGCCGGTCGACGATGATCTCCAGGTGCAGCTCGCCCATGCCGGAGATGATCGTCTGCCCGGTATCCTCGTCGGTATGGACCCGGAAGGTGGGATCCTCCTCGGCCAGCTTCTGCAACGCCACCGAGAGCTTGTCCTGGTCGGCCTTGGTCTTCGGCTCGATGGCGACGTCGATCACCGGCTCCGGGAACGTTATCGCCTCGAGGATCACCGGACGGTCCTCGTCGCAGAGGGTCTCGCCCGTGCGGGTGTCCTTGAGACCCACCAGCGCCGCGATGTCGCCGGTGTAGAGATCCTCCCGCTCCTCGCGCTTGTTGGCGTGCATCTGGAGGATCCGGCCGACCCGCTCCTTCTTGTCCTTGTTTGCGTTCCAGACGTAGGAGCCGCTCTTGAGCACCCCCGAGTAGACACGAACGAAGGTCAGCTTCCCGACGTGCGGATCGGTCATGATCTTGAAGGCCAGCGCCGCGAACGGACCGTCGTCCTTGGGCTCGCGCTCCACATGGTCGTCCTTGTACGGGTGGTGGCCCGTGACCGGTGGGACGTCGAGCGGCGACGGCAGATAGTCCACGACCGCATCGAGCAGCGGCTGGACGCCCTTGTTCTTGAAGGCCGTGCCGCAGAGGACGGGCGTGATGCCCACCTTGACGGTGGCCGCCCGGACCGCGTGCCGGATCTCGTCGTCCGTCAGCTCGACTCCCTCCAGGTACTTCTCGATCAGCTCGTCGTCGTACTCGACCGCGGCCTCGACCAACTCCCGCCGGAGCTCCTCGACCTGCTCCTTGTACGCCTCGGGCAGCGGGTTGCGCGTGAACGTGGCCCCCAGCGAGTCGTCGTCCCAGATCAGGGCCTCGCGGGCGATGACGTCGATGATCCCGGTGAACATGTCGCCCTCGCCCATCGGGATCTGGACGGCATGGGCCTTCGCGCCCAGCCGCTCGCGCATCATCTCGACCGCGCCCATGAAATCGGCGCCCACCCGATCCATCTTGTTGACGAACGCGATCCGGGGGACCCCGTACTTGTCGGCCTGGCGCCAGACCGTCTCCGACTGCGGCTCGACCCCGCCCACCGCGCAGAACAGCGCGATCGCGCCGTCCAGCACGCGCAGGCTACGCTCCACCTCGACCGTGAAGTCCACGTGACCGGGCGTGTCGATGATGTTGATGCGATGGTCCCGCCAGTAGCAGGTCGTCGCGGCGGAGGTGATTGTGATCCCGCGCTCCTGCTCCTGCTCCATCCAGTCCATCGTCGCCGTCCCCTCGTGGACCTCCCCCAGCTTGTGGCTGCGGCCCGTGTAGTAGAGGATGCGCTCGGTGGTCGTGGTCTTCCCGGCATCGATATGGGCCATGATGCCGATGTTGCGCAGCTTCTCGAGTGGTGTTCGCCTTGCCATCGTGTCGAAAACCCTATCCGTTCCCGCGTTGATTTCTTCGCGCGCGCATGGCGCTCCGGACACAGCCGGTCGTGAGCCGGGATCCGGCCCGCGACCGATAAATCGCTTATGCTGGAAACCCGCCGCCGGCGCCGCCTTGAGGCGCGCCCCGACGCGGGGCTGAAGAGACGAACCATGCGCGTCAGCGGGCCGCCCGTCATGTCGGGGGCCGTGAGCGCCTTCCTAAACTACCAGCGGTAGTGCGCGAAGGCCTTGTTGGCCTCCGCCATCCGGTGGACATCCT
>JBOHRW010000179.1:0-1704 GCA_050732935.1 Gemmatimonadota bacterium | reverse complement strand
GACGGCAGCTTTAGCAGCTGCTCCCGTACTCCTGTTCGATCCGGACATTCGGGTCGCGGATCTCGCCGCTCGCGGCGTCCGGCGGGTGAGCGTGGGTGGCGCTCTGGCGAAAGCCGCCTGGGCCGGCTTCGATGAGGCGGCCCGGCTGCTCCGTGATCGAGGGGTAATGTCCGCGCTACGCTTTGCACAATTTGCTGATTGACATACTCGTGCCCCGCCATTGACGGTCAGGGAAAGTAGCCCCGATCGAATCAACTCCGATCATCGACAGTACGCGTAGATAAGTGTATTGACGTCCGGAACCGTGGGGGCGTCGTGAAACGAACTCCCCATCAGAACATCGTCTTGCGATGAGTGGCCAATGATGCCCAAAAGGTGACCCATCTCGTGCGCTGCCACGCCGGCGACGCCACGAGAGAACACTTCACGATCCAGCTCCCCCTCCCGGACCCGATCCTCGACTTCCGTCAGATAAGTGCGGTTGAAGACGATCTCGCCGCCCGCCAGAAAGGGGGTCACGTTCCCACTCGCTCGATAGAGGGTGACCGGCAAGAAGCGACCCCTCGCCTTCATAGGGTCCGTCTGAAGCTCAAGTGAACGCCGCGGGCGGTAGAGCAGCCATGGCAACTGGAGGACGGCAGCTTTAGCAGCTGCTCCCGTACTCCTGTTCATGATAGCCGTGGGGGCCATCACAGCACGGGTCAACCTCGCACCATTCGAACGGAGCCGGATTGTGAGTGCAACTGTAAACCTGCGGAAAAACATTGCAGAAATGGTCGCCTCCTGCTTGCCCGAAGAAAAACGAGCCATTATACGTCTGGAGTTGGCCACCCACTCTCCAGATCGCAGTGTACTGTGGTCCGCAGTTCGATTGATAGAAGATACCCCCCCAACCTCCGAACCACCCTCAACAGTGTACATGTGTGATCCACAACTACCTGTGGGACCAGCCATTCAGGACTCGCTGGCGAGAACTGGCCGGCGGGGGCGCGTGTCAAAATCTGAGAAAGCCTCTTCCAGTGAGAAAGCCTCCGGGGCTATTCAGGTACCTGGCCCGATGGTGCCTGACGCCTCCACCGTTCGTAGCGCTCGCGGCGCTCGGCGGTGATCCGGTCGTACTCTTCCTGCTGGGCGGTGTCGAGGACGGCGCGAATCTCCGAGCTGGCCGAATCGACGATGGCTTCCAGCTCCCCGCGGGCGGCCTCCCAGGTGACTCGGGCCTGGGCCCCCCGCCGGTCGAAGATGAGGTCCAGTCGCACCCTCTGCGCGGGCGTCACCTCGAGCTCGTCGTAAAGCTGCTCCCGCCGTTCGAGGCGTCCTTCGGCGGGAGGAAAGCGATCAGCGATCCGGTGGGCGATCCGGACCCGCTCGATCGCCATGCCCGCCAGGACGCCGGACACGAGCACGGCGACGAGCATGGCCGGGACGAGAAATCGGCGCAATCGGCGGCCCATCAGGCGCCATCCCCAGCGATACCGAGGAGCTCGTCGAAGCCGGGTGGCTCGGGGCGGTCGAGAAGGCGCTGGGCGGCCGAAGGCAGCACCGCGTCCGCCACGTTGGGCCCCGTCTCCACCGGCGGCGTCGCGTCCACGAGGACGAGCGCCGCGATGGCCGCGGCGGCGAGCAACGCAGCGGCCGAGAAGGCCGGCGTGCCCCAACGTCGCCACTCCACGAGGGAGGTCGTGTCGCCGGCGCGGCGGGAGA
>JBOHRW010000178.1:0-22016 GCA_050732935.1 Gemmatimonadota bacterium | reverse complement strand
CGTATCTGGCTTCGATGCTGCTGCTCGGCTGGTGGTTCTCGCGGAAGCCCGATCGTTTGGGGCCCTGCGAACCGTTCCGGGAGCGGGCGATCTATGGCCTGACCGCTCTCCTGGCCATGGTCAGCTTTCTGCTCCCCGGCTTCGTGGCTCTCCCGACCGCCTACGCCTCCGACTCCTTCTGGCACCGCCCCGGCGAGCTTCTCGCCGGCGCAATCTTCCTGGCGGCTCTAGCCGGTTACCTGCACAAGCGGGCCTGGCAGGACCTCCTGCTGGAGCGCTGCCTCGTCCTCTCGCTCCTTCTGGGCTCTTTGGTTCAGTGGCTCTTCATGGCGCACTCGGCTCGCATGTTCGACGCCATGTTCGGCCTCGCTCACGTGCTCAAGATAGGCAGCTACGGATGCATCCTCGCCGGGCTGCTGGCGGATGTGAACGAGCTGTTCGTTCGGTCGGAGCGTAATGCACGGGAGCTCCGGAAATCGGAGACCAGCCTGCGGGAGCTGTTCGAGAACGTCATGGAGGGGATCTACCGGACCACGAGGGAGGGACACATCCTCGCGGCAAACCCGGCCCTCGTCCGGATGCTGGGGTACACCTCCGAGCAGGAGCTCAGCTCGGTGGACGTTCGCGACCTGTACATCGATCCGACGAGACGGGAGGACTGGGTGAAGAGGATCGAACGCGAGGGCGCCCTGCGCGACTTCGAGATCCTCCTGAAACGCCGTGACGGAGGCCGCCTCATCGCGATCGACAACGCCCGAACCGTGCTCGACGAGCAGCGGCGGCTCCTCTACTTCGAGGGCACGCTGACCGATATCACCGACCGAAAGGAGTACGAGAGCCAGCTCGAGAGCATGGCGCGTCGCGACGGCTTGACCCAGCTCTCCAACCGCCTCCTGTTCGAGGATCGCCTGAAGCAGGCGTTCGCCCAGTCCCGTCGATCGGACGAGCGGTTTGCCGTGTACTGCCTGGACCTCGACAACTTCAAGGGCGTGAACGACACGTTCGGGCACGGGGTCGGTGACGAGCTGCTGGCCGCCGTGGCTCGGAGACTCTCCCAGATCGTTCGCGAGGGGGACACCCTCGCTCGCCTCGGTGGCGACGAGTTCGCCGTCCTGCAGAGGAACGCCAAGGACATCACAGCCATCTCGGCACTGGCTCGCAAGTTTCTGGAATCGCTCATCCCGGCCTTCCACATCAACGGATTGGAGATCCACATCACGACCAGCGTCGGGATCGCCGTCTCGCTCGAGGGCCTGGGTCCGGAGGAGATCATGACCGAGGCCGACATCGCGCTCTACAAGGCCAAGGAGGCGGGTCGGAACACCTTCCAGCTGCACGACGAGCAGCTCGCTCGAGAGGTGCGGGAGCACGCCATCCTGCACCAGGATCTCCACGGCGCCCTCGAACGGGGGGAGTTCTTCCTCGAATACCAGCCGCAGATCGACTTGGGGAACGGCCACCTCATCGGCGTCGAGGCGCTGCTGCGGTGGCGGCACCCGACCCTCGGCTTGCTGTACCCGGACCGGTTCATCATGATCTGCGAGCGGTCGGGTCTAATGGCGCCCCTCGGTTTGTGGGTTCTCCGCGAGGCGTGCCACCAGCGGCGGACCTGGTGGGAGTCCGGTCAGAAGGATTTCGTCATGGCGGTCAACGTCTCCGCCGTGCAGCTCAGAGATCCCGAATTCGGCCAGGATGTCGTCCAGGTTCTGGAGGAGACCGGTCTTCCCCCGGATCTCCTGGAGCTCGAGCTGACCGAGAGCGTCCTCATGCGGAACACGGAGTCGCTCCACGAATTCTTCGGCATGCTGAAGAACCGCGGGGTGCGTTTCACGATCGACGACTTCGGGACCGGCCACTCCTCTCTGCGCTACCTGACCGAATTCGATGCGGGCAAGCTCAAGATCGCGATGGATTTCGTGCATGGCGTGGGGGCGGGCTGCGATGACGACACGATCGTCGACGCCGTGGTCAGCCTGGGCCACAAGCTCGGCCGCAAGGTGATCGCCGAAGGGGTCGAGACGCAGGACCAGGTGGCCTTCCTGCGCGCCTGCGGATGCGACGAGGCGCAGGGATCGTACTTCAGCTGGCCGGTCTCCGCCGCGGAGTTCGCCACGCTCGCGTACCCCCTGGCTCAGACCCCCCGCCGCCCGACCCTCACCTCCATCACCAGCCGCTCGTAGTAGGGGCAACCCGAGCGCACCTTGAGCACCGTCGCGCGGGGCCGGTAGCCGGCGTCCATGGCGGGGGCCAGCCAGCGCGAGATCGTGCGCGGGACGTAGCCGAGCGTCTCCGTGCGCTCGTTGAGGACCAGGATCGCGTCGGCGCCGATCTCGTTGTCCGGCTCGCGCAGGAGAACGAGGGGATCGCCCGCGTGGAGGGTCTCGAGCCGCTGGTAGCGGTTCTCGAAGCACAGGCCGTGGACGGTGCAGCGGAACTCCCGAGCCGTACCGGGTCGTCCCAGCGGATCGGCCAGCAGGATCAGCGGTGGACCTCCACCACGGCGCCGGGGGCGTCCTCCCCACGCGCCTCGGCGTGGGCCCGCCGGAGGCTGTCGTAGATCTCCTCGCGGCGGTCGTAAAGCCGGCGCAGGGGGCGCGGCGGGTGGCGGTCGAGCGCGTAGGCGGTCAAGAGCGGCAGTGCGATCGTGGTGTCGCAGTAGCAGACGACCGCGTCCGGCAGCCGGTCGGGATCGACCTTGCCCCACGATACCGCCTCGGCGGGGGTCGCCCCCGAGAGCCCGCCCGTGTCCGGCCGGGAGTCGGTGATCTGCAGGTAGTAGTCGTGGCCGGCCTCTTCGAGGCCCAGGACCTCCTTGATCTGGGGCTCGGTCTGGAGGACGAAGTTCTTGGGCGAGCCGCCGCCCAGGATCAGGACGGCGCTCCGCCCGCCCTTCGACTTCGCCTCCCAGACGACGGCGGCGGTGTCGTTGACGTCGCGCGACGGGTTGATGCGGAGGTCGAAGCCGCGGAGCTCCATCTCGGCGATGTTCATCCCGATCGAGGAGTCGCCGGGTGAGGAAGTGAAGACCGGCAAGCCAGAGCGCCACGCCGCGGCCAGCAGCGACGCCTTCCGCCCACCGAGGGCCTCCTCGCGCTCCGCCACGTACTTCCCCGCCAGGTTGTGGAACTCGGCCGTCCCCATCTCGCGCTGGAACTCGGGCTCGGCCATGACGCGGCGGAAGAAGGCGTCGGTCTCGAGCAGAACTTCGTAGTCGAACAGGACGTCGTAGATTCGGACGACCCCTTCCTCCCAGAGCTCCCGGTCGTCCAGGTTCGGCCGGCCGCGGTGCATCTCGAGCCCCAGGCCGAAGTGGGTGTCGTGGTAGAGGTTGGCGCCCGTCGAGACGATCCAGTCGATGAACCCGGCCTCGACCAGCGGGATCAGGCACGTCATGCCGAGACCGGCCGGCGTCATGGCCCCGCTCAGCGAGAGGCCGACCACGACGTCCTCCTCCAGCATACGGCGCGCGAACAGCTCGCACGCCTCCCGCAGCCGGCCGGCGTTGTAGGCGAGGCAGGCGTTCTCGACGAGATCAGCGGCGCGCTCGCCCGGCTCGATCGGACGGGGCCGGATCGACGCCCCCGACAGATAGCGGTCCTTGCTCATCACCCTCTCTCTCTGTCCCGGATGCCGGCGATCGGGCCGTCATCGAACGCCGCGTGCGCCTGGGGGATGAGCCGCTCCGCCACATCGGCGATCGGGGAGGCGATGAACGCCCCCGCCGCGTTGCGATGGCCACCCCCGCCGTAGCGGCTGGCGAATCCCGCCACATCGTAAGGTCCGGACGAGCGGAAGGAAACCTTGGTCGCTTCCCGCCCCACCTCCTTCACCAGGATGGCCACCTCCACCCCCTCGATCGCGCGCAGCGTCTCCACGATCCCTTCCACATCCTCCGCCGTCGCTTCGGCGCGCTCCATCTCCGAGACCGGCAGCACAACCGAGGCGACCCGGCCGTTCGGGGACAGGCGGAAGCGATCGAGCACCCGGGCCAGGAGCCGCATCCGCGGCAGCGAAACGGATTCGAAGAGGTGATGGTTCACCTCGAGGGCTCGGGCGCCCCGGCCGATCAGCTCGGCGGCGATCCGGTGCGCCCGCTCGCGGGTGTTCGAGAAGCGGAACCCGCCCGTGTCGTAGGCGATCGCCGCGTAGAGGGCGGTCGCGATGTCGGGGGTCAGCTCGGCGCCCCAGCGCCCCAGCAGCTCGTAGATCAGAACGCCCGTCGCCGCCGCGTCGGTGTCCCGCAGATCGAACCCGCGGATGGTCGCCGGACCGGTGTGGTGATCGATGATCAGCGTGGGCGGCGAGATCCGGCGGACGTGCTCGACCAGCCGCCCCAGCCGATCGGGGACCGAGATGTCGAGGACCACCAGCAAATCGGCCGCCTCGAGGTGCCGATCGGCCGCGGTCTGATCGTACGGGACGATCGACGGGTCTGGCTCCAGGAAGGCGAACCGGCGCGGGGTGGGATGCGGGTTGAGGATCGTGGCGGTCTTGCCGAGCGACCGCAGGTGGAGCGCCAGCGCGACCTCGGAGCCGATCCCGTCGCCGTCCGGCTGGACATGCGTGGTGAGGACGAGACGGTCGGCCGTCTCGAGCAGCTCGATGGCCCGACCGTACCCCTGGCTGCGTTCCGTCAGCGCCGTCTCCTTCACGGCCCCTCTTCCCGGAAAAGCCGTTCGTCCAATGGCAGGACGTCGATCTCGGAGCCGGGCTCGAGCCGCCCCGCGTCCGCCGGGACGGCCAGGAGCCCGTCGGCGCGGGCGAGCGCCGAGAGAACGCCCGAGCCCTGGGGGCCCGAGAGCCTCGCCTTCCATCGCCCATCGTCGCGTTCCAGCCGGCACCGCAGATAGGTCGCCTTGCCGGCCGCCGGCTCGACCGCCTCCTCCAGCCGCGCCCGCACGGGGCTGCGGAAGCAACGACGGTGTCCCGCCATCCAGAGAAGTGCCGGGCGGACGAAGAGCTCGAAGGTGACCAGCGCGCTGACCGGGTTTCCGGGCAGCGCGAAGAGGCAGCGGCCATCCGACCGGACCCCGAAGGCCATGGGACCGCCAGGCTTCAGGGCCACTCCCCGAAAGACGAGCTCCACGCCGGCCGCCCCCAGAGCCGGGAGGACCAGGTCCCGGGCTCCCGCCGAGACGCCACCGACCGTCACGACCGCATCGCTCTGAAGAGCCAGGTCGAAGGCCCTTCGGAGGGCCTCTTCGTCGTCGGGCACGATGGGCGGCAGCGTCGGGACGCCCCCCGCGTCGAGGACCATGGCCGCGAGCCCGTACGCGTTGCCGTTGACGATACGGTCGGGATGCCCCGCCTCGTCGACATCGACCAGCTCGTCTCCGGTGGAGACGATCGACACCCTCGGCCGGCGGAAGACGGTGACCGCAGCCCGACCGACGGACGCCGCCAGGGCGATGCGGGGGGGCGTGCAGACGTCGCCGGCTTCGACCACGATCTCCCCCCGGCGGACATCCTCCCCCCTGCGCCGGACATGGTGGCCGGGCGCGGGCGCCCGTTCGAAGGAGACCCATTCGCCGAGATCCGCGTACGCCCCGGCACCGCGCGGGCCGGCCGAGGACTCGACCGGCACGATGGCATCGGCCTCCTGCGGAAGCGGCGCGCCCGTCATGATGCGGGCCGCCGACCCTTCGGGCAGGACCCGTCCGCCGACCGCTCCCGCCGGGACGTCGAGAGCGATGGGAAGGCGCTTGCCGTCGAGGACATCGGCCGCCCGGACCGCATAACCGTCCATGGCCGAGTTGTCCCAGGGGGGAAGATCGAGGCGGGAGATCACGGGCTCGGCGAGCACGCGTCCCAGGGCCTGGACCACCGCGACGCGCTCCGCAGGGAGCCGCGGAGCGTGCCGGAGGATCGCGCGCCGTGCCTCGCCCACCGAGGTCGTCGCCTTCTGCAGCATGGAGGAAGTCTAGGATGGCCGCCGGATCGCGGCTACCGCGTCTGAGCGATTCGCCTAGGGGATGCGGAGGCGGCTGCCGGCTATGATCCTGTCGCCCTCCAGGCCGTTGAACCGTCGGATCGCACCCACCGACACGCCGTAGCGCCGCGCGATGCTCGCCAGCGTGTCTCCGGGTCTCACCCGGTGGACGACCCGCGCCTCGGCCGCGCTCGGCGGCGTCGGCTCCGACGATCCGCCGGACCCGTCGTCGCCGATCACCTCGGTGCGCGCCGTCAGGGCCTCGGATGGCACCTCTTCCGCACCTGGCCCGCCCTCCAGACCGGGATCCAGCTCGCGGACGCTCTCGATCCCGAATTCCGGATAGCCCGAACCCGAGCTCGCGGTGTGACCGGGGATGACCAGCCGCTCGCCTCCCTCGAGGCGGGTCCGTACCCCGATCCCGTTCTCGCGCGCCAGGTCGGCCAGCGAGATGTCGTAGGCCGAGGCGATCCCGTTCAGGGTCTCACCGGCCCGGACCAGGTGCACGAGCGCGGGCCGCGTCCGCTCTTCGGGCGTCAGCCGGGCGTAATTGCGCTGGAACGTCTCGACGCCTTCGGGGGGGATCTTGACCGGAAAGTTCGTCTCCCCCGGAGGGGTACGGCCACGCAGCAGGTGCGGATTGAGGCCACGGATCACGTCCGACGGGACTCCGGCGACTTCGGCAATCACCTCGACGTCGGTGGAGCTGGGGACGGTTACCGTGGCCCACTCGATGGGCTCCACCTTGCCGGCCCATCGGAAGCCGTACTTCTCCGGCTCCTTGGCGATGATCGTCGCAGCGATCAGCTTGGGAACATAGTTTTTCGTCTCACTGTGGAGCCCGGTCAGCTCCCAGAAGTTGGCCGTGTTGTCGCGCAGCATGGATCGCCCCACTCGCCCCTGGCCCCCGTTGTATCCCGCCGCGGCCAGAAACCACGAGCCGAACAGCGCGTGCAGGTCCGAGAGGTAGGCGATGGCGGCCTGGGTCGACCGCTCGTAGTCACGGCGCTCGTCCACCCAGCGGTCGATCCGCAGCCCGTACTCGCGCCCGGTATAGGACATGAACTGCCACGGTCCGACCGCGCCGGCCCGGCTGACGGCCTGGGTCGAGAATCCACTCTCGATGAGCGCCAGGTACGCGAGATCCTCGGGGAGACCGGCCTCGCGGAGCCGCTCCTTGAGATAGGGCAGCCACAACGTCGATCGGGCCAGATAACGCGCGAAGGAGTCGTGGATGTCGTGCGAGAAGTAGTCGAGCCACCATTCCACGCGATCGTTGAGCACGATCGGGATGTCGTAGCCGATCTCCTCCTGGATCAGGCTCTCCCCCTCCGTGGCCAGCAGCTGCGCGAGGCCCGAATCGAGCTCGGGTGGCTGGGCCCCATCGGGCGGGCGGTACTCGGCGAGGCGGAGCGCGCGCAGATCGATCTGTTCCTGCTCGGTGAGCTCGTCCCCGACGATCAGCGCCAGCTCTTCCTCCCACGAAGGGGTTGGCTCGCTGACCCTTGGAGGGGGCCCGTACGAGGATACGGGGCGGTGCTGGGTGCAGGTGGCGACGAGCAGCACGGCCGTGAGGATGGACGCAAGGCGGCCTGGGATGAAAGTCGTGGGCACCACGAAGGTTAGAGTCCGTCGGCGACCGGATGCAACCTGCCCGGATCGGGCGGGTATTTTACAGGGCAGCGCGCCACTGTCCATCCGGACGAGAGCTTGGAAAAGTTGTATATCCCTCGTCCATCCTTCATGTTCCACCCGAGGAGAGCCCAGCCATGCCCCGTCGGATCGCGCTCGTCCCGGTCGCCCTTCTCGCATGGGCCATGCCGGGAGCCATCGACCTGAGAGCCCAGGAGCTGTCGCTCGACGAGCTCCTGTCCAACGACAAGTTCTACCGGGATCAGGGGATCCTGCAGACCGAAGGCGAGGTGGAGTTCCTGGCCGATGTCTGGGTCCTGCCGGCCGCGTCCGACTCGGCGCGGGCGCTGCTCGGGGTTTCGCTGTCGAACGCCGATCTGCAGTTCGTGCGCACCGAGGACGGAGGCTGGCAGGCGGACTACGAGGTGATCGTCGGCTTCGAGGCGGAGGAAGGCGAGTCCCCTTCCGAGCATAGCTGGGAGAAGAGCGTACAGGTGGCGACCTTCGACGAGACTCTCCTCACCGGCGAGACGATCGTCTTCCAGGCCGATCTCGCTCTCTTCCCCGGAGAGTACGAAGCGATGATCACGGTCCGCGATCGCAACGCGGACGAAGCCTCCCGCGGAACACTGCCGGTGTCCGTCCCTGCCGTCGGGGGAGCCGTGCTCGGCGAGCCCGTACCGCTGCGCGTATATCGCCCCGGCCAATCGGGAGGCGAGTTCGTGGTAAACCCCGCTCACACGTACACGACGGCCCCTTCGGACTTCGAGTACCTGGTGCAGGCCGAGGGGCTCGATCCCTCGGCCACATACACGCTGGTCGCGCAGGTTTCCCCCCAGGACGAAGGGGACGCGGCCGGCCAATGGTCGGGCGCCCTGACGTCCGAGGCGGATGGCACCCTGCGATATTTCGGCACGGTCGAGAACCAGGACGCTCAGTTCGGCGAGTACCGGCTGGAGGTGACGCTCGAGTCCTCCGACGGGAGCGCGCTCGCCAGTTCTTCCACGCCCATCCTGGTAGCGGGCTCGGGTGGCTGGATCGCCGAGAACTGGGACGACGCCATGACCCTCATCAGGTACGAAGCGACGGGCGACGAGATGGACCTCCTCGAGGACATCGAGGGCGAGCAGGCCCGCATCGAGGCTTGGAACTGCTTCTGGCGGATCCGCGACCCCGTGCCGGCCACGGCGACCAACGAGGGAATGGCTGAGTACTTCCGCAAGATCCTCGTCGCAAACGCCAATTGGAAGAGCGCGCTGCGGCCTGGGTACCTCAGCGACCGGGGCCGGGTCTACATTACCATCGGGCCGCCCGACGACATCGCTCAACGACCGGTGCCGGCCGGATCGTCGGCCTACGAGGTCTGGACTTACCAGCGGTACAATTTCCAGATTCTGTTCGTCGACCGGATCGGGTTCAACAACTACCAGCTCGAGAGCATTGATACCTACCAGCGCGAACTGGCCACCGTCGAGCGCCGCAGGATGCAGTTCCTGGAGGAGCGCGCTTCGGTGTGCCCGCTGCTCGCGCCGGCCTTCGAGTAGCACCGCCCTCCTCCGAACAGCAAGCTCCCTCGCGTGAACGAGCTGGCATCCCGTCCCGCGTGGGTGGATGCGGTTCCGTGGGGTTGGGTCGCGGCCCTCGTCCTGATCTTGTTGGGCTACATCGGGTATCGCCTGCTCGCCCGCCGGATCGGCGACCAGGTCGCGGACGCCGAGAAGCGCCACCGCTACCGCAAGCGCCTCCGCTACGCGGTGGGCACGATCGTGCTCATCGTCCTCATCGTTGTGTTCATCGACAAGATCCGCGAGCTCGGCACGCTGCTGGGCTTCGCCGCAGCCGGCATCGCGATCGCCCTGCGCGAGTACCTGGCTTCCATACTGGCCTGGTTCTACATCCTCACGCAGGGCAACATCACGCTCGGCAGCCGGATCGAGATCGGCAACGTGCGCGGCGACGTGATCGACATCGGCCTCTTCAAGCTGACACTCGTGGAGGTGCGCGGGGATGGGGTCGGAGACCAGTCGAGCGGGCGCCTGGTGACGGTGCCGAACTACAAGGTGCTCATGGATCCTGTCTTCCTCTTCACCCCCGGCACCCCGTTCGTATGGGACGAGATGGACTTCCTCGTCACCTTCGAGAGCGACTGGGAGCAGGCTCGCGAGATGATCGTGCAGGTGGGCCGGGAGGTCACGGAGCCCTATCAGGCCGAGATCGACTCCGGCTTCCGACGGCTTGGCGAGCGTTACGCCTTCCGGCAGGGAGTCACGACGCCGATCGTCTACGCGTCGATCAACTCGAGCGCGGGCGGGGTGAACCTGAAGCTCCGCTACCTGACCCACGTGCGGCAGCGGCGGGACCGGAGGGACCAGATCAGCCGCAAGGTGCTGCGGCTGCTGAGGGAGACCCCCGGCATCGAGCTGGCGTTCCCCACCAGCCGAGTCTATCGCACGGAGATCGACACGCTCCGCTCTGGAGAGAGACAGACCAAAAGCCAGTCGTCCGCGGAAGAAACAGCGCGATCGGAGTGGACCAAGGGACATCCGCCGGACTCCATGGAGGGACGCCCTCCGCCGCCTTAGACCGAATGGGAAACCGGGGCGTGGATCAGCGGCTCGGCGATGCCGCCGCGACCGCCTCGCTCCGCGCGGCGATCCACTCGCGGATCCGTGCCTCGAGCACGTCGAGCGGCAGCGCCCCCTGGCCCAGCACGGCATCGTGAAAGGCGCGGCGGTCGAATCGCTCGCCGAGCTCGCGCTCGGCCAGGGCCCGCAGCTCCTTGATCTTCAGCTCGCCGATCTTGTAGGCCAGCGCCTGGCCCGGCCAGACGATGTAGCGGTCGATCTCGACCGTGATGTCGTGCTGTGACTTGCTGGAGTTGGCCTTGAAGAACTCGATCGCCTGCTCGCGCGACCAACCCAGCTCGTGCATTCCAGTGTCGACGACCAGTCGGACGGCGCGCCACATCTCGTAGGTGAGCTGCCCGTACTTGCTGTAGGAGTCCTCATAGAAGCCCATCTCCTCGCCCAGGCTCTCGGCGTACAGGCCCCAGCCCTCGACAAACGCCGTGTAGCCGCCGTGACGACGGAACTCGGGGAGATCCTCGAGCTCCTGGGCTATCGCGATCTGCAGATGGTGTCCGGGTACCGCCTCGTGAAGCGTGAGCGCCTCCATCTCCCACGTCGGCCGTGTGTCGAGGGCGTACATATTGGCGAAGAACCAGCCCGGCCGCCCCGCTTCCGGCGATCCCGGCTGGTAGTAGGCCGTCGTCTGCGACTTTTCCGAGTAGGCTGGGACGGGCTTCACCCCGTAACGCAGTCGAGGCAGGGTCCCGAAGAGGCGAACCAGCTCCGGGTCGGCGCGCTTGGCGATGTCGCGGTAGCCCTCGAGGAGTTCCTCGGCCGAGTCGTGGAAGAACCGCGGATCGGTCCGCAGGAAATCGTTGAAGGCGGCGAGGTCGCCTTCGAAGCCGGTCTCTTCCTTGATCGTCTCCATCTCGGCCCGGATCCGGGCCACCTCCCGCCGCCCGATCTCGTGGATCTCGCTGGGCGAGAGATCGGTCGTGGTCGACCGTCTCACGTCGTAGGCGTACCACGCTTCGCCGTCCGGCAGGGCCGTCGCCGCGATGGTCTCGCGGGTGCCGGGGACATAGGTCCGGGCCAGGAAGTCGTGAAGCTTCCGATAGGCCGGGGCGACCCGCTCCTGGAAGACCGTCACGGCCTCGTCGCGCAAGCGCTCCCGCTCCGGCTCGGAGACGCCGTCCGGGAACTGCGTGAACGCCTGGAGCATGGGGCTCTCGAGCGGGTCCGGGGCGAGCAGGCTCTCGACCTGCGCGGGCACGTCGCGGAGCGTCACCCTGGGCGGTGTGATTCCCTGTCGCAGGCCTTCCTCGAGGAGCGCGATCACCTGATCGACGAGGGCCGGGATGCCACGCAGGCGCGAAAGGATGTCCTCGTAGTCGGCGATGGTGCGGGCGGGCATGAGGGCGAGGAGGTTCGGCACGTCCTGCTGGACGCCCCCGAGCTGGTTGATCGGGAGGAGCTCGCCGGGAAAGCGCGCCCCCTCGACATCCAGCTCGGTATCACGCCGGAAGAGATCGTAGCTGAGCCGGTCCGCCGGGGAGAGGGAGTCGCGGGAGATCGGTTCGAGCACCGCGAGCGGGTCGCCCAGCCGTTCCTCCCGGTCCCGGATGGCCTCCAGCGACATGTCGGTCCACGCCCCATGGTCGCCCTCCGCGTAGCCGACATACGTGGCGAACTCCGGGTACCACGCCATCGATCTCTTCCAAGTGAGATCGAACAGGGCGTGGAGGCGTTCGGCGGCCGAGAGCCCCTCGGCGTTCTCGGCCAGTGCCTCGAACGCCGCGTCCTGGGCCCGCGCTCCAGCAGGGCTGACCACGACCGCCACGGCGAGAACCGCGGCGAGCGGCTTTCCTCTCACTCGTAATCCCCCTCGGCGAAAGCCTGGTCGATCTTCGCGGCCAGGATGAAGTCGTTCTCCGAGAGACCGTCGATGGCGTGGGTCCAGATCGTGAACGTCACTCGCTTGTAGTCGATCGTGATCGCGGGATGGTGATCCTCCTCCTCGGCGATCACGGCCACGCGGTTCACCAGCGCGATCGCCTTCTCGAAATCCTCGCAGGTGAACCTGCGGACCAGCTTGTGACCGGTCGTGATCAGCCAGTCGGAGACCTGCTCGTGGAGCCGGAAGATCTCCTTGGGCCTCAGCGCGGGCGTTTCGCCCGTGCAGGCCTGACAGCGCTTCTCGACGAGCTGGGTCATCTCGTTCCACCTCCTGGGCGGCGGGTCATGGGGGCGCCTGTCGCCCGAGCACGAGCAAGGGCTAGCGACTCTCTCCGTCGATCCGAGCTGCAAGAGCCTCGACCAGACGATCGGCGGACACACGTTCCTGCGCCATCGAGTCTCGATCACGGACGGTGACGGTACCGTCCGCCACCGACTCGCCGTCGACGGTGATCCCGAACGGCGTGCCAGCCTCGTCCTGACGCCGATAGCGGCGCCCGATCGAGCCGCCATCGTCATAGAAGACGCTCCATTGGCTTCGCAGATCTTCGTGGATGCGGGTGGCCATGTCGGGCATTCCGTCGCGCTTCACGAGCGGAAACACGGCCGCCTTGATGGGCGCGATCCCGGGCGCCAGGCGCAGGACCGTGCGGGCCTCCTTCCCTTCCCCCTCCTCGTGGAAGCCGTCCACCAGGCAGGTCAGGAGGGTTCGGTCGACCCCGGCCGACGTCTCGATGATGTAGGGCACGTAGCGCTTCCTTGACTCCTCGTCGTAATAGGAGAGCTTCTTCCCGCTCATCCTCTCGTGTGCGACCAGATCGAAATCGGTGCGGTTGTGGATCCCCTCCAGCTCCTGCCAGCCGAACGGGAACTCGTACTGGAGGTCGTACGCCGCCGCGGCGTAGTGGGCGAGCTCCTCCGGGGTGTGTTCGTGGACCCGGATCTTCTCGTCCCTGACCCCGAGATCCCGGTACCACTCCCGGCGCTCCTCCCGCCAGCGCTCCAGCCATCCAGCGTCGGTGCCCGGTTCCACGAAGAACTGCATCTCCATCTGCTCGAACTCGCGCGTCCGGAAGATGAAGTTCCCGGGGGTGATCTCGTTGCGGAAGGCCTTTCCGATCTGGGCGATTCCGAAGGGCACCTTCTGCCGCGAGCTGTTGAGGACGTTCTGGAAGTTGACGTAGATACCCTGGGCGGTCTCGGGTCTCAGGTAAACGACCGCCGCCTGATCCTCGACCGGCCCCATGAACGTCTTGAACATGAGGTTGAACTGGCGCGGGTCGGAAAGATCGCGCGAGCCGCAACGCGGGCACTGCGGCTCGCCAGCTGAACCCGAATCGATGGGTTCGATCTCGTCGGCCCGGAAGCGGTGCTTGCAGTTGCGGCAGTCGACGAGGGGATCCGTGAACCCGGCCACGTGTCCAGAGGCCTCCCACACCCTGGGATGCATGAGGATGGCGGCGTCCAGCCCCTCGATGTCATCGCGCCGGACCATCGACTCCCACCAGAAGGACTTGATGTTCCGCTTCATCTCGACACCGAGGGGACCATAATCCCAGGTCGAGCCGACCCCGCCGTAGATCTCGGAGGACTGGAACACGAACCCGCGGCGCTTGCAGAGGGAGGTCAGCCGGTCCATGACCTTGTCGGCCGAAACGTGGCCCCAGTCGGAGGAGACTCCGGAAGCCACCGAAGCAGCCTCCCGGGCGGCATCCGTCGACGAGGCCGTGGTGTTGGTCGTGTCGCTCACGGGGCGCAAGAAGTTGGACGGACCCGAGGACCGGCGCCAACCGTAGATCGGCCGTGCCGGTGGATCATTCCTCCTCCGGAACCATGTCCGTCTCCTCCTCGACCTGCTGCTCGGCCTGTTCCTGCGGCTCCACTACGTCTTCCTGGACCTCTTCCACCATCTCTTCCTCGACTTCCTCGACGACCTCTTCTTCGACCACCTCCACGTCCTCTTCCTCGGCCGCCTTCTTCACCACCGCGTTCCAGAGGATGTCCCCCTGCAGCTGACCGGTCGCACGAACTTGCTGGCCGGCCAGCGGGCGGACGTTGGCGGCGGTCTGCGCCAGCAGCTCGTCGACGTCGACCCCGGTCTGGGGCGGCACGAAGGCGAGTCGGGTCCCGTCGATGGACGCTTCGCTCCCGGTGACCTGCAGGGTTCCGACCAGCTCGTCGAAATCGCCACCCGGTCCCGGCACCGGGACGAAGGCCTCGACCGGCGTCTGCTCCTCCTCCACCCGGGCGTTCCAGAGGATGTCTCCCTGGAGCTCGCCGGTAGCATGGACCCGCTGACCGTCCAGCATCCGCACGTTGGCGGCGGTCTGCGCCAGCAGCTCGTCGACGTCGACCCCGGTCTGGGGCGGCACGAAGATGAGCCGGACCCGCCCGTTCGCCTCGATGGAGGCCTCGTCCTCGGTGACGCGGAGGACCCCGGTCAGCTCGTCGAACGGGGTCTGTCCCCGCGCCGTCGGAGCCAGAACGAGCACGGCCATCCAGGTCAGGGTTCCGATTCGCACACGCTTCATGATCGACTCCTCGTCAGGGGCTGGAGGACTGCTCTGCCGTGGCCGGCTCCGACGCCGGCGCCCCCGGCACAGCGACAATGGCGGTGCGGGTGGTCTCGACGATCGCCAGCAGCTCTTCCTGCTCCCCGGCAGGCACATCGTGCGCGTCCAGCGCGTGCTGCAGATGGGCGCCCAGCCGGTCGAACTCCTCGTCCGTGATCGCCATTCCCATATGGGCGGTCGTCATGTCCTGGCCCTCGTAGACCTGCGGCCCCCCAGTCGCCTGCCCGACGAACTGGACGAGGCGGGTCTTCAGTAGGGCGATGTTCTCGGGCGTCGCCTCCCACTCGTTCGCCGTCCCCTGGCGCGTGAAGTTGAGCGCGGTGTCGGCGGCCGCATACGCGACCATCGAGTCGACCACCGAGGCGATGGCCGGCTCACCCCCCAGGCGGTCGTAGAGAGACCCCTCCGCGGCGGCCAGGGTGTCCTGCGTGGCCATCGTGTCGGGCTCGATTCCCTCGTCCGTGCCGTCCCCCCCCGGCTGGCAGCCCGTGGAGATCGCGATCACGAGGACCGCCGGCAACCATGACCAGTGCGACTCGCTCTGCATGGCTCCCTCCTTTCAGAAGTGAACACGGTGGCTTCATGTGCACGCACGACGATAGCGGATGCGGACGACGCGCGGCCAGCGGCAGCGCTCCGGACCCGGCGCCTCAGCCCCCGGTCGTGATCTCGCCAATCCGCAGGTCGCAGCCCGGCAGCCCGCTCAGAAACCCCGAGCCGAACGCTTTCGAGGGCGTCAGGGCGCCCCGATAGCCCGCCGGATCGGCGGCCACGCGGCGCGCGCTCTCGACGGCCGCCAGCGCCGTGAAGCGGTAGCTCTCCGGCGTGATCGCCGTCCCCTCGACCTGCCGGCCGTCGGGCGCGGTCGCGCGTCCCCAGAGACGGCTCCGGCCGGTCAGCCGGGTCTCCTCATCCGGACCCTCGACCCATCGGTCCACCGCGCGCTGGGCGAGCCGGCGCACGGGCCCCACGCCGAGTATGCGCGAGCCCGCCTCCAGCACGCGCAGGGCCGGCGCGATCCCCTCGGGTGCGGCCATCATGACCACGATGTTGGGGATCCCCGTCGATCGCCACGCCGTGGCCAGGTCTCCCCACGGCACGCTGACTGAATGCCGCGGGCGATCGGCGAACGGGATCACCACCCGATGCCGGGCCAGGGGCTCGCGGACAAGCCGGCCGCCGCGGCGGATCGCGCCTCCCCGCTCCAGGCCCTCGACGATCGTCCGTGCGGTGCCGGCGCTCGTTCGGGCGCTGCCGGGCGCAATGGCCAGGACCAGCCGGTCCGCGTCCGGCAGCGCCTCGACCAGCGAAGCGGCCAGGCAGTCCGACGGGACGACGTCGAACCCCACCCCCGGAAGGAGCGCCAGGTCGCGCTCCCGGGCTTCGCCGTCGCGGGCGAAAACGGCCTCGAAGACCGGGATCTCGCCGGTGATGTCGAGGTAATGGACTCCCCCGGCCAGGCACGCCTCGACCACCGGCGCGCTCGTCCCGCTGAAGGGGCCGGCCGCCAGCAGGACCGCGTCCACGCCGTCCAGGCCGCGCGCCAGCCCGACCGGGTCGTCGAGCCGGAAGATTCGCCATTCGAACCCGAGCGGCTCGGCAATCACGCGCACGGCTCTCTCGTTCCGGCCGGCCAGGATCGGCGCCACGCCCCGCTCCTCCGACTCGGCCGCGATCAGCCGCCCGGTGAAGCCGTTCGCCCCGTAGAGGAGCCAGCTTCCGGAGCTGGCCCGGGACGCTTCCTTCATACCGCCCCCGTCGATGTGCCGGCTCAATCCATGGACCAGATCTCGACTTCGAGGCCATCCACGCGATTGAGCTCGCGCACGTTGGCTGTGAGCATCGTCAGATCATGCGCCAGACACGTCGCCGCAAGCCAGATGTCGTGAGGCCCGATGACGGATCCGTCGAGCGACGTCGGTGACGGTGACGAGGGAAGGGCGCTCGAATCGCATGGAATCATATTATCAGTCAGCCTCACCGCGACCAGGTCACTCACGGCGCGGCCTCGCGCAGGAATCGCTCGATGCCGGCCGCGACCCCCTCGGCGATCCGTCGCTGGAACTCCGCCATTCGAAGCAGGGCCTCCTGCTCGGGGATCATCATGAACGCCCCCTCGACCAGGACCGAGGGCATCTCGTTCATCCGCCCCACGGCGATGTTCTGGTACCAGACACCGTGGTCCGCGAGGCCGGTGCGCGGGAGCAGCTCCGCCTGGATCGCGCGGGCGAGCGGCTCGCTCTGCGGGTGGTAGTAGAGGACCGACGTCCCGTTGTTCTCGAACGGATTTACCCCGTCGGGGAGCGCATTGTTGTGGATCGAGACGAAGATCTCCCCCCCGGATTCGATCGCCAGGTTGGTCCGGTCGTAGAGACCGAGGCTCGAATCGGCCGTGGCGCGCGTCAGCACGACCTCGGCCCCGCGCTCCTCGAGGATCCGCGCCAGCTCCAGCGAGATCGCCAGGTTGGCGTCCTCTTCAGCGAGACCGGTGGGGCCGATCGCTCCGGGGTCGGGGCTATGCCCCGGGTCCACGACGATGCGAATCCCATGTAGCGGCGACCGGAACCAATGGTCGGCCAGGGCCGCCGGCGGGTGCCGGAAGCCGACAACCAGATGCGTGCCCTCCCGGTAGGCGCGCCAGCCCCACGCCTGGTCGCCCGCGAGATCGACGTCGAGCCGGAAGACCCCGTTCAGGGGCTGGCTCCAGCGGACGGACTCGATCAGCGGATCGGCGATCGTGGTCTCCACCCAGTCCACGTTGGAGACCAGCCCGTAGACCCACACAGTGGCGTGCGCCGGGTCGATCCGCTGCTCGATCCGGAAAGGGAGGGGTTCCTCGAGCGGAAGGACGACCTCGCTCCAGCCCTCCCCGACCCTTGTCCGCACCACCGCGATCTCGTCCCGCGGTCGCGGTGCGGCGATCGGGAACGCCTCGTCGATCGACACCCACGCGCTCGTCCCCGGTCCCAGCGCGATCTCCCGCCAGTCGCCGACCCGTCGCGCGGTGGCGGCCGTCGTCCCGTTGGGGAGCAGGAGCTGGTACCCGAGACCGGGACCGGTTCTGGCGATCACGCGGCCGTCGGTCCTTCCGGTCCCCGCGGTGTCGTCGTGGAGGAACGCGACCCGGACCTGGCGGGGATCCAGATAGGTGATGGCCGCCACCGGGACGGTCAGGGAATCGCCGGCGGGGGCCTCGATCTCGAGCATCAGCGTGTCCCGGAGCTCGCCACCCAGCTGGAGGTAGACGTCCGCCGCATAGCGCATCCAGGGCCCTCGCTCGCGCCCCCTGGCGGCGGCCGCCGCCGCGCGCAGTACCTCCGGAGACGCCCCTTCCACGGGGTCCTCCGAGCCCCACACCTGCCGGCCCCAGTTCGGGTCGGTCACACGACTCGGCAGGAGCGGCACCGCGCGGTCGCCGACATGCGCCCGGATCGTCAGACTGGACGCGGCGACGAGGCTGACCTGGAGCGTGTCGCCGGCGTAGGCCTCGATCGGACCTTCGGGCTCGATCGTGGCGGGATCGTAGGGCAGGGTATCGGGCGCGGGTGCGAAGAGGGGCCGCGGCACCCATACCGTGTGGTCCATCGTCGCCCTTCGGCCGCCCTCTTCGGCGCGCACATGAAACGTGAACGAGTCCGGATCGACCGGGACGAATGCGATCCAGCCGCCTTCCGGGTGCAGCCGGGCGGCTGTTCCGTTCACGGTCAGCGAGACGTCGGATCCCGGAGCGCCGGTCACGCGACCGAAGATGAAGGTGGAGTCCGTGGCGGTGATCGCGCTTCCGGCGGGGGGATACTGGACATGGATCGCGAGCTCCCCCGTCGTCGGTGGCGGAAGCTCCAGCCCGCTCCGGTCGGGCCGGGTCGCGCACGCGAGGACGAAGGAGAAGGACCCCGCCAGAGCGAGCCGGGGAGCGAGCGGGCCGCACCTCATCACGCGGCAAACTAGCCCCGGGCGGGTGACCGCTCAATCAAATGCGGCGAGGAGAGGAAAGCGGCCCCCCGCCACAGGACCACCCGGCGATCTATATTCCCGGCATGGCCAAGAAGTCGTACGCCCACCCCGACGTCCTCGACAAGCTCGGGATCAAGGACGGCATGCGGGTCCTCTTCGCGGGAGACGTGCCCGAGTCCCTGCGGTCGCGGCTCGCCGATCGGTCCGCGATCGAGATCGTGGAGAAGACCGATGACGAACCCGTGAGCCTGGTCCTGTTCGCGCCGCCGGAGGGCGCGCGCGTCAAGGCCGATCTGGCGGAGCTCCGCTCGCGGATCAACTCCGACGGGGCGATCTGGGTCCTCACCCCGAAGCGAGGACAGCCCGGCTACGTGCGGCAGGAGGCCTTGATCCCCCAGGGCAAGGCGGTCGGGCTCGTGGACAACAAGATCTGCAGCATCGACGAGACGACGAGCGGCATGCGTTTCGTCATCCCCGTCGCCTGGCGCGAGCAGGGGTCCGGCCGGGCGGAGTGATCCAGTGGGCGGTGGCGCGGTGACGGATGTCGAGACCCGTTTCGAGACCGGCGAGGCCGGCCCGGTCTCGGCCCTTTTCCGGCTCCCCCCGGACGCCGACAGGCTTTTGGTGCTCGCGCACGGGGCCGGCGCGGGAATGCGACATGCTTTCCTCGAGTCGCTGGTCGGCTCCCTCACGGCTCGCGGCATCGCCACCTTCCGCTATCAGTTTCCCTACATCGAGGCGGGCCATCGCCGACCGGACCGCGAGCCGGTCCTAGTAACGACCGTGCGGGCGGCAGTCGGCGCCGCGAGCGAGGTGGCGGGAGATCTGCCGCTTCTGGCCGGCGGCAAGTCGATGGGTGGCCGGATGACCTCGCGGGCGGCCGCCCGCGAGCCGCTCCCCGGGGTCCGGGGCCTCGTCTTCTTCGGCTTTCCGCTGCACGCGCCCGGAAAGCCATCCATGGATCGCGCGGACCATCTGGACCAGGTCGATCTCCCCATGCTCTTCCTGCAGGGCGATCGGGATGCCTTCGCCGGCCTCGAGCTGCTGGGGCCGGTGGTCGATCGGCTCGGACGGCGCGCCACGCTCCACCTCGTCGCCGGCGCCGACCACGGCTTCCACGTCCTCAAGCGGTCGGGGCGGACCGACGACCAGGTCCTGGGCGAGCTGGCGGATCGGGCTGACGTCTGGTCGGCTGGTGTTCTCGCCGGATCCGGCACCCGGGGTGGCGGGCGATGAAGGTCTGGGCCGGGACCAGCGGCTTCGCCTACAAGGAGTGGAAGGGGTCGTTCTACCCGGAGGACCTGCCCGACAAGCAGATGCTCGCCCATTACGCGGGGCGCCTGCCGACGGTCGAGATCAACAACACGTTCTACCGGATGCCGAACGAGAAGCTGCTGCTGGGTTGGGCGGGGCAGGTCCCGGAGCGCTTCCGGTTCGCGATCAAGGCGTCACGCAGGATCACCCACCAGAAGAAGCTGGCCGGCGCTGCGGAGGAGACGGAGTACCTGCTGCGCACGGTCTCGGTACTCGCCGACCGGCTGGGACCGGTCCTGTTCCAGCTCCCGCCCTACCTCCGCAAGACCGAAGGGCTTCTCGCGTCGTTCCTGGACCTCCTGCCGCCGACCATCCCCGCAGCGTTCGAGTTCCGCCACGCGAGCTGGCTCGACGACCAGACGCTCGACCTGCTGACGGAGCGCGGCAAAGCGCTCTGCGTGGCCGAGACCGAAAAGGGACTGGACGCTCCTCGTATCGGCACCGCGGCGTGGGGCTATCTCCGTCTCCGCCGGATCGACTACTCGCAAGAGGATCTCTCGGCCTGGGCCGAGCGGATCGCCGACCAGAGCTGGACGGACGCGTACGTGTTCTTCAAGCACGAGGGCGAGGCGGCGGGACCCCGCTTTGCCGAGCGGTTTCTGGAACTGGCCGGCGCCTGAAGGCGGCTCAGCCCAAGAGTTGTGTCACACGCTCCCGCGTCAGGCTCCGGGCGAGCGCCCAGCCGGAGGCGATCGCCAGCGCCGTGAACACGATACCCCACCCCCATTCGAGAAGCAGCAGCTTCCCCATCCCGAACAGGGCGGCGTAGATGAAGACCACGCCGATGAGCCACAGCCGGAGCCCCTGTCCGAGCCGCTCCTTGCCGGGCGAGCGCGCCTCGCCCATCGCCTCGCGCACGGGCCCCCACCATCCCGGCGGCCGCACCCTGCGGTAGAACTCGGTGAGCTTCTCCATCGGCGTGGGCGGCGTCATGTACGTGACCGCCACCCATAGGATGGTCGATCCGGCGATGTTCAGGAACACCTTGGCGGCGAAGGGAAACTCGAGACCGCCCCAGCGCGGGCTGAGCTCCAGAGAAGCGCCGATCACCGAGGAGGCGATCATGGCGGCGATCTCGCTCCATGCGTTCACGCGCCACCAGAACCAGCGCGCGATGTAGACGAGCCCGATCCCGGCCCCCAGCGTCAGGAGCAGGCTGAAGAGCCCGAAGATCGTGTCGGCGTAGTAGCCGATCGTGACCCCGACCAGGAGCGCCGCCAAGGAAGCGAGGCGACCGATCATGACGTAGTGCCGCTCCGATCGGTCGCGAACGAGGAACGGTCGGTACAGGTCGTTGACGAGGTACGCCGCCGAAAGGTTGATGTACGAGGTCAGGGTCGACATGAAAGCGGCGACCAGCGACGCCAGCATGAGCCCGAGGAGGCCCGCCGGCAGGAGATCCACCATCGCCCGGGCGTACACCAGCTCGTGATCCTCGGCCGCCGGGTAGAGCAGGAGCGACGCCAGGCCGACCAGCACCCACGGCCATGGGCGGAGGGCGTAGTTGGCGACCTGGAACCACAAGGTCCCCAGGATGGCCTCGCGCTCGTCGCGGCTGGCAGCCATCCGCTGGATCACGACCGCGCCGCCGTCGGCGTTCTTGTTGGCCCACCACTGGAAGACGATGAAGACGAGGAACGTGGCGAGGGCGGTCGCGGACCAGGCCAGCAGCGGGCTCTCCCACGGGCCCGCCGGGACCGCGCTGTCGAGCCGCGGTAGGAACTGCAGCGCATCCGCGCGCCCGAGATCTCTCAGCCCAGCGAGCATGGCTTCCATCCCACCCGCCGCCTCGACCGCGAAGACCGCCAGGAGCACGGCCCCCACCATCGCCAGGACGAACTGGACGAGGTCGGTCACGACCACGCCCCAGAGCCCCGACAGCATCGAGTAGGCCAGCGTGATGGCCGCGGCGAACACGGTCGCCCCGAGCGGACCGATCTCGAAGACAGCTCCGAACACCTTGACCATCGCCAGGCAGACCCACGCCATCGTCAGACAGTTGGCGTAGAGCGTCATGTAGCACGCGCGGAAGCCCCTGAGGACGGCGGCCGGGCGGCCGGCGTAGCGGAGCTGCGCCAGCTCGACGTCGGT
>JBOHRW010000177.1:0-36852 GCA_050732935.1 Gemmatimonadota bacterium | reverse complement strand
CGCGCGCGCACCGGTTTGACGGCCGGGCCGTCGGCGCGCAGTTTAGTCGGAGGATGCGCCCCCGGGGCGCTTTTTTCGTGCCCACCGCATGACGATGGACCACCGCGACCTCGCCGGCCGGACGAGGGGAGACCCGTCGATGAAACCAGTGCGTGGCAGCTGCCAGGTGGTCCTCGGCGCCCAGTGGGGCGACGAGGGAAAGGGGAAGATAGTCGACGTGCTGGCCGAGCAGGCCGACGTCGTCGCCCGCTATCAGGGCGGCGCGAACGCCGGCCACACGGTCGTCGTCGACGGCGAGGAGTTCGTGCTCCACCAGGTGCCGTCCGGAATCCTGCACCCGGACAAGGAGTGCCTGCTCGGCAACGGCGTCGTCCTCGACGCGGACGAGTTCTTCCAGGAGATCGATCTGCTCGAGGCCCGCGGAATCGACGCCGAGCGCCGGGTCTGGGTCTCGAACCGGGCGCACCTCCTGCTGTCGTATCACAAGGCCCTCGATGCGGCCAAGGAAGCCCGCCGCGCCGGAGGCGCGATCGGGACCACCGGGCGCGGGATCGGCCCGGCCTACGAGGACAAGGTGGGTCGCGTGGGAGTTCGCGTGGCCGACGCTCTCGATCTCGATCGCCTGGCCGAGCGCGTGGCCTCCAACGTGGAGATCAAGAACACCCAGCTCGAACGGCTGGGCGCCGAGACGACGCTGGTCGCCGCGGATGTAATGGGGGAGATCCAAGAGCACAGGGAGCGGCTTCTCGCGCGCTCCATCGACGTTTCCCAGAAGGTGGCCCGGGATCTCAAGGCCGGGCGCCGATTCCTGCTCGAGGGCGCCCAGGGCTCGCAGCTCGACATCGACCATGGCACCTATCCCTACGTGACCTCCTCCAGCACCACCGCGGGGGGCGCGGTGATCGGAATGGGGATCGGGCCGAAGTTCATCGACGACATCGTCGGCGTGGTGAAGGCGTACACGACCCGGGTCGGGAACGGGCCCCTGCCGACCGAGGTCGAGAGCCCGCTCCAGGAGCGGCTCCGCGAGGTGGGCGGCGAGTACGGGGCGACGACCGGCCGGCCGCGGCGCTGCGGCTGGTTCGACGCGGTCGTCGCGCGCTACGCAGCGCGCGTCAACAGCCTGACTGAGCTGGCGGTGACCAAGCTCGACGTGCTGGACGGCTTCGAGAAGATCCTCCTCTGCACCGGGTACCGGTCGTCCGATTCGGATGGCGGAGAGGCGCTGGACGAGTTCCCGGCCGACCTGGGTCTGCTGGAGCGCTGCGAGCCCATCTACGAGGAGCACGCCGGCTGGGGGGCTTCAATCGGCGAGGCGCGGTCGTGGGACGAGCTGCCCGCCACCGCGCGGGCCTACCTGGATCGGGTCCAGGAGCTGGTGGGCGTCCCGATCCGCCGGGTGTCGGTGGGGCAGTCGCGGGAGCAGATCCTGGAGCGATCTCGACCGCATTGACACAGGAAAGCTTGGGGTCCCCGCAGAGGTCGCTCGGAGGAAGATCGAGCTCGGACGCGTAACGTCCACGGCGGGATAGCATCGATCGATGCTCGCGTGGTGCCGCTGATGATGGGTCGGCTCACACGGCCCTAGGGCCGCCGAGACGCCTCGTCCCGCAGCGATGCGCTCATTTTCGATCCCATGCTCCCGGCAGCGAGGGCGGGGGGGACGAACCCGGGCAACGCCCAGTCCCGCAGCTCGCGATCCGACTCCCGCCATGCCTGCTGGAAAAGCGACCGCAGCGTCTGGGCGGCCCCGGCGTCGTCCTGCGCTTCGAGAGCCACGGCCAGGTGCAGCGCGCCCAGGTTCGAGACGAGATCGTCCTCGTAGAGGGATCGGAAATAGACGCCCGCCTCCAGCGGCCGGCCACGCTCATAGGCGAGTCGGCCGAGCCACAGTCGGAGCGTCGTGTTCACCATCCAGCGGTCCGGGGCCCGTCCCATCGCGTTCGCCCGGGCCGCCGACAGCTCCTCCGCAGCGCTCTCGCGATCGCCGCGCCGCCAGGCGGCGTATCCTTCGAGCCCGCGCGCGGCGCCGGCCCAGAAACGACTGGCGACGGGATCTCCTTCGACGACCGCCCGCTCCGAGAGCCGGCCGAGTCGTCGAACCGCCGCTTCGTAGTCGGGCCAGCGCTCCCGATCCACCGCCCACGCCCCGGCGAAGAAGACATCCACGGCCGTGGTGTCCTCAGCGCCCGCGCCGAGGGCCCGCTCCAGGACGGGAACGGGGATCGGGAGGCCCGCCGCCCACCCCAGATAGGAGGCGCCGGCGCGGTAGTCGTCCATGCGCTCGTCGGAGAGATGACCCAGCGCGTCGCTCAGTCGACCGGTACTCAGGGCGTTGAAATAGAGGAACAGGGTTTCCAGTGTGCCACGACTCCCGGGCATCGCCCGGACCGTCATAAGGACCTCGCGCTGCTGCGCGAGAAAGAGGGGGTGCCACAGGTAGTTGAGCGCGATGTGACGCGCCGATCGCGGGGTGAGCCGGGCAACCGCGGCGAGGGCCTCTGACCGGGCCGCGGGCGAGCCGAAGGCGATGTCGAACGCCAGCGCGTTCAGCTCCTGCTGCTCCGACTCGCCCCGTCGCCGCGCGAAGGCCTCCATCCTGCGGGCCGCCAGGGCGCTGTCCGCGTGGAGGACGAAGGCGTTGTGGATGAGGTGGATGTAGGCGGGCAGGAACAGCGAATCCAGCTCGACCGCCCGCGAAAGCGCGCGGTCTCCGGTGACATGGGACACGAGGGCGGGGGCCCCCAGGTGGTAGGTGATGTCCCCGAGCAGGTACCACGCTTCGGGGTCGTCGGGGTAGAGATCGACCGCCCGGTGCGCGAGGTCGAAGGCCTCGCGAGAGCCCTGCTCGAAGGCCCGGCTCGTTCGGACGAGCAACGCCTCTCGCTCGGGCAGCCGATCCATATAGCGGGCCGCGAGCTCGCTCTGACGGGCGGGGATGTCGCTCAGCGAGCCGGCCACGTACCCGTAGGAGAGGGCCAGCCGATGATGGGCCAGGGCGAACGAGGAATCGGCGGCGATCGCCTGCTGGTAGGCCCGGATCGCGCCATCGAAGTCGGAGCGGCGGAAGCGGGCCTCGCCATTCAGATAGGCCTTGAGCGCGGCGATCGACGAGGTCGTGATCGAGGCCAGGTCGAACGGTATCCGAGGATCGGTGTCGCGGAAGATCGCCTGCACGAGCTCCAGCGACAGGTCGTCCACCAGCGAGAGGACGCTGTCGGGGGAGCCCTGGACCATGCCCCTGCCGACCGACGCGCCCGTCCCCGTCTCGTAAATCTCGGCGGTCAGCCGTAACGCCGACCCCACTCTCACCGCGCTCCCGACGAGCGAGTACCGGGCGCCGGTAGCGCGACCGACGGCCAGCATGTCCTCGAGGTCCGGCGAGAGGGCCGGGTCCACCCGCTCGTGCCAGCGGGCGAGGACGGTGCGGCTGTTGATCGCCCGCAAGTCGCTGACGCCGTCCAGTCGGGTGGTCAGGAGATCGACCATCCCCTCGCGCCAGGCGGGGTCGGCCCCATGGATGTCGAAGGGGAGGACAGCCAGAGTCGGGGCCGTGGAGGCGACGGGCTCCGCGCCATCGCGACGTACGGCCCACACGAGGACGACCAGGAGCGCAAGGGCGGCGAGGCCGGCGACGACGCGCCAGCCGATCCGCCACCCGGATCGGCTCTGCAGCGGCTCCGCATCCGGGCCCGGCGAAGGCCTTCCGGTCGAGACCGTGGTCGGCTCGGCGTCGCTAGCCCGGTCCGTGGCTCCCGGGTCCGAGCCCGCTCCGGCGGCATGACCGATCTCCGCGGATGGCCGCCGGCCCCGGATGGCCGCGGCCAGCCGCTGGCTCTCGGCGGAAGGCTCCACGCCGAGATTCGCCTCGAGCAGGGCCGCGAACTCCTCGTACGCGTGCAGGGCGCCGGCCCGGTCCCCGGAGCCATCCAGGAGCCGCATCAGGCGGCGCATCGACCCTTCGTCCAGCGGGCGCAGAGCGAGCGCCCGGCGCGCCCACTGGACGGCGCCGGTCCGATCTCCGCCTTCCTCGGCCCGGTCGGAGAGATCACGGGCCGCCCGAACGGCCCTCAGTTCGAGGCGCTCCCGTTCGGCGTCCACCCAGTGCTCGAACTCCTCGGCCGCCCCGGTTACGTGGAAGCCGTCGAGCAACGGACCGCGATAGAGCTCGAGGGCATCCTCGGGACGCTCGTCATCGAGGGCTTGCTCGAAGGCGACCGCGTCACACCACGTGTCGGGAGCCACCGCCAGCTCCTCGCCCCGTCCGCGCGAGACCACCGTCTCGGCGCCCAGATGGCGCCGGAGGAAGTACACGGACTGCCGGAGCGCGGCCCGGGCGTGCGTGGTGTCGAGTTCGGGCCAGAACAAGGCGAGGACAGGGTCGATCCGCTGGTGGCCCCTCGGGCGGGCGACGGCCAGGTAAGCGAGGAGGGCCAGCCGCTTGGGTTGGGCCAGGACCTCGCCGAGGGTCGTCTCTCGCTCGTCCCGAAGATCGACGGTGCCGAGGACGCGAAGCTCGTTCACGGGAAGAAAACCCCTTCCAGAACCCCAGGTGACGCTCGCGTGACGGTGAAATCACGGAATCGGACGGTCGGCATAACGGATTGGTGACGCACGGGGAGTATCATCAGCGAGCAAGGCGGATAACGAGGAGCCCTGAGCGCGCGGGATCCGTCGCAAACCCCCCGGTTGTCGGGCTGCGCGTTCCCAGGAGCCCTCCTGTCCGTTCCAGAGCGCCGGCGACTTCGGAAAGGCCTGGCGAACGCCGGCGAGACCACGGGGCGGGAGCTGTGCGGCTCCCGCCCTTTCCATCATGATGCTAGTGGCGCATTAGCCGTTTGACCAACCCGGTAGGGGGTCTCGCGTCCGTAGCCGCCTTACGCCGCCGGCCCTGCGGCGGCGATCTCCCGTGGCACCCGCTCCAGGCTCGCGAAGTTCTCTTCGAAGCGGCGCGCGAGCTCGCGGGCTTTGGCGTCGTAGGCGTCGGAATCGTCCCACGTGGATCGGGGGTCCAGCACCTCGCCCGGCACGCCCGGACACCGATCCGGGACCTCGACGCCAAAAACCGGGTGCGGAGCGAAGCGAGCCTGCTCGAGCGAGCCGTCGAGGGCCGCCGTGACCATCGCCCGCGTGTGCTCCAGATCCATCCGCTCTCCGATCCCATAGGGACCGCCTGTCCAGCCGGTGTTCACCAGGTAGACACGGACTTCATGGCGCTCGATCCGCTCCCCCAGCATCTCGGTGTAGCGGGTCGGCGGAAGCGGCAGGAAAGGGGCGGCGAAACAGGTCGAGAACGTGGCCCTGGGCTCGCTCACCCCGGCTTCGGTGCCGGCGACCTTGGCGGTGTACCCGGAGATGAAATGGTACATCGCCTGCTCGCGGCTCAGCCGGGCGATCGGGGGCAGGACGCCGAAGGCATCGGCGGTGAGGAACAGGATGGTGCGCGGATGGCCGCCGACCCCGGGAATCACCGCGCCCGGGATGAAGTCCACCGGGTAGCCCGCGCGCGTGTTCTCGGTGATGGAGTCGTCGTCGAAGTCGACGCGACGGGTCCGTGGATCGACGACGACGTTCTCGACCACGGTCCCGAAGCGGATGGCGGCCCAGATCTCGGGCTCCTTCTCCTCCGAGAGGCCGATGCATTTGGCGTAGCACCCGCCCTCGAAGTTGAACACCCCGTCGTTGGACCAGCCGTGCTCGTCGTCGCCGATCAGGCGCCGTCGGGGATCGGCCGACAGGGTGGTCTTGCCGGTTCCCGACAGGCCGAAGAACAGGGCCGTGTCACCGTCCTCGCCGATGTTGGCGGAGCAGTGCATCGGGAGAACGTCACGATGGGGCATCAGATAGTTCATGACCCCGAAAATCGACTTCTTCATCTCGCCGGCGTACTGGGTGCCGCCGATCAGGATGAGGCGCCGCTCGAAGGAGACCAGCACGAAGACCTCGCCCCCGGTTCCGTCGGCCTCCGGGTCGGCGCGGAGGGTCGGAGCGTGGAGGATGGTGAACTCCGGCTCGTGATCTTCCATCTCCTCCGCGGTCGGGCGCAGAAAGAGCTGGTGCACGAACAGATTGTGCCAGGCCAGCTCGTTGATGATTCGGACGCCCAGCCGGTAGCGGGAGTCGGCGCCGGCGAAGCCGTCGAAGACGTAGAGCGTGCGGTCGGAGAGATGGGCGGCCACCTTCTCGTGCATACGCTCGAACGCCTCCGGATCGAAGGGCCGGTTCACCTCTCCCCACCAGATCTCGTCCGAGACGCCGGGCTCGTCTACGGTGAACTTCGCGTTCGGCGAGCGGCCGGTCCGCTCCCCCGTGCTCGTCCTGAGGGCGCCCGAGAAGACCAGTTGTCCCTCGCCTCGGACGATCGCGTGCTCCACGAGCTCCGGGGTCGAGAGGTTGTGATAGGTCGTAGGCTGACCGCGGATTCCGAGCGCTTCCAGATCGAGGTCGGGACGGGTCAAGCGAGCTCCTTGGGTTCGAGGGTCGTGGCGTGGGGCCGGACGTCCCCGACAATGGCGCCGATGTCGTCCTCCGGTCCGCGCCGCGCGGGGGGAGGACGACGCCCAGATTATCGTCCGTGCACTCGACCGACCACCGCGCGCCCCGCGTTGCCGGGTGCCGGTGCACCCCCTACCTTGCTTTCGGGCCTGTAACTCAATGGTAGAGTATCGGCCTTTTAAGCCGAGAGTTGTGGGTTCGAGTCCCACCGGGCCCACCATCTTTCCCCCCACCGATCCTTCCGCGTTTTGCAAGGTTTCCTTCTGCCGGCTCGGGGCGGACGACGGCGCGTCGGGTGGAAGAAAGACGTGGAATGAACCGGTGTTCCCTCCGACAGTCGACGGAGTTCGAACGAGGTCGAGAAATATGGCCCGATTGTTGCTCGGAGCAGCGGCCGAGCAGTCCCGTCGTGACCCTGGACCTTGAACCCTCGATCCCGACAGGAAAGATGCCCAAACCAAAGACCAGGTCGAAAACGAAGCACAACGTCGTCGTGCACCTGAACGACGGTTCGCGCCGGAAGGGCGTGGCCGACGTGTTCGATCCGTCCCGCGCCTCGTTCCTCCTCAAGGAGGTCGACGTCGCGGGCAACATGGTGGCCGTGCACGACATCGATCTTCAGAACGTCCATGCGGCCTTCTTCGTTCGCGATCTCGCGCTGATGCGGACGAGCCGGCATACCTATCGCGATGCACCCGTCACGCCGCCGCGTCTCGCGGAAGACGGCAAGCGGCTCCGGGTGACGTTCACCTGGGGCGAGGTCATGGACGGGATGTCGTACGACTACGAGCCGCGGGTGGCCGGATTCTTCCTTTATCCCATGGGTCCGCTCAACCGGGCGTACAACATCGAGAAGGTGTACATCGCCCGGAAGGCGACCGCCCGCGTCGAGATGCTCGCCAACGCCTGACCCGATAGGTTCACGGCGCCATGCGCGCCGCGAGCCCCGCCCTCTTTGTTTCCATCCTCCTCGCGGGCGCCGCGTCCGCGGCGTCCGGCCAGACCCCGTATGATCCCGACCGCAACCAGACCGTAGGCGCGCTGGCGGGCGCGGCGTCGGGGGCCGGCGTCATGTACCAGGAGATCCTTCCCTCCGCGTTCGGTTACCGCGGCGCGCTCGTGCTCTGGAACCTGGGTGACTTCAGCTTCTTCGATGTCGGGGTGTCGGGGCTGCGCGTGCTCAGCGACGACGGCCGGCAGCGCATTTACCTGGTGGGCAGCCTCGGGTACTGGCGGCGCAGCGACGAGGAACGGGAGCCTCTGTTCGACGATCAGGGCAACGTGACGGGCGAGCGCGTTTTCGATGACATCGACGACAGCTGGGCGCTCGGATTCGGCGTGGGCCTGGAGACGCCCGTTGGAGAGCGGGTCGCCGTCAACCTCGAGGCGGCCTTCACCTACTGGGCGGATTCGGGGGATCTGCTGCCGCTGCCGCAGATCGGTATCGGCTACCGGTTCTAGGGTGGCCGACGCGGTCACCGACCACTACCCGGTGGCAGAAGGCGGCGCGTCGGGCAGCCCGCCGTGGACGATCCGCCCCTCCACGATCGTCGCGACGACCCTGGTCTCCGGCCCCATGAAGACGCATTGCGCGAAGCGCTCGAGCGGGTCGCCTGTCGCGCTGGCCGGCGGCTGGAGCAGCACCAGGTCGGCGGCGAGTCCCGGCTCGAGCTTGCCCGTGACACCCTCGAGCCCGAGGGCCCGGGCGCCGGCGGCGGTGCCACGGAACAGGAGCTCCGCCGGAGCCGGCCGCCCGTCCAGATAGGCCAGGTGGCGCAGCACGTCCAACGGGCTGAGCTGCGGGCCGGCCCCGACGTCGGATCCGGCCGCCACGGTGACCCCCGCGGCCGTCGAAGGCGCGAGCGGGAAGCGACCCGACCCCAGAAAGGCGTTCGAAGTCGGGCAGCAGGCGATCGCCGCGTCGGCCGCGGCGATGCGCTCGAATGCATCGGCGTCGCAATGGACCGCATGCGCGAGGATCGTCCGGTCGTGGACGAGCCCGGCTCGCTCGTAGACCTCGAGGTAGTCCCCGGCATCGGGAAACAGCTTCCGCACGACCGCGATCTCCTCGGGTTGCTCGGAGAGATGGGTCTGGACGCGGAGCCCCGCCTCGCGGGCAGCCCTGCCCGCGCGATCCAGAAGATCCTTGGTCGAGGTGGGTGCGAAGCGCGGCGTGATCGCGGTATGGAGCCGCCCTCCCGCGGCTCCCTCCCACCGCTCGGCCAGGGCGAGGCTGGCCGCGATCCCGGACTCCGCCGGCTCGAGCAGCTCGGCCGGCGCGTTCCGATCCATGAGGATCTTGCCCATGACGACCCTGAGGCCGCTCGCCTCGGCGGCCCCGAAGGCGCGATCGGCCGCCGCGTGATGGATGGTGGCGAAGACGGCGGCCGACCCGACGCCCGCGGCGGCCAGCGCGGCAAAGAAGCGCTCGGCGACGGCGGCGGCGTGATCGGGATCGGCGAAGCGCGCTTCGGCCGGGAACACGAAGCGCTCCAGCCAGTCCATGAGCCCGGGCCCGTAGCGACCACGCACGTCGATCTGGGGAAGGTGGGCATGGGCGTCCACGAAGGCGGGCAGGACGAGCGCCCGCCCGGTGGCCACGACGGGTCCGCTCCGGACGTCGGGCGGCCAGGAACCGGTCTCCAGGATCCGACCCTCTGGGGAGACCCGGACGAACCCGTCGTCGTGAAACCTGGCGCGGTGGGAGTCGAGGGGTGTGAGGACGGGGCCTCGGAGGACGAGCCCCCTGATGGCGGTCACGCCGATTCCGCCGGCGGACCGCCTTCCTCCGTGCGGCGGAGCGCGGCGAGGAGCGCCCGCGGGTCGACGGTCCCTACGAGCCGGCCGCGCTCGACGACGAGCGGGAGACCGCCGCCGCCGGCGAGCCGGGCGATCACGTCCTCGGCCGGTGTCTCCGGGGTGAACACCTGATCCCGATCCGCCGACTCGGCGACGGCCCGCGCCTCACGTCCCGGATCGTCCTCGGCCGCGGCGCTCAGGGCATCCCGTCGGACCACCCCGACGAGCGTTCCGTCGGGCTCGATCACGGCGACCTGGGCCTGGTCCTCGTAATGGCTGGTCTGGGCGAGGGCGACCCGCACGTCCTGGTCGGCCCGGACGGCCGGCACGCGCTCGGTCATGATGTCGCGGACGGTCACGCCTAGAACGGCGTCCCTGAGCCGCGCCACGCGGATGCTGTGGCTGGCCGCCGTCCACAGGAACCAGCCGATCACCACTTCCCAGAGCCATGACAGGTTGCCGGTGGAGAGGGCCAGCAGGAGGCCCAGACCCATGAGCAGCGCGGCGATGACCTTCCCCGTCCGCGCGGCCCCCACCGTGGCGCGCTCGAAGTCCCCCGTCCGCCACCAGAGGATCGCCCGCAGGATCCGGCCGCCGTCCAGCGGGAATCCCGGCACCAGGTTGAAGATCGCCAGGGCGACGTTGATGAACCCGAGCCACCAGAGCCCGACCGCGACGACCTCGGGCAGTCGGAGGAGGTTCTCGACTCCCAGCAGGGCCGCGCCCACGGCGATCGACAGCGCCGGACCCGCGGCCGCGATCAGGAACTCCGATTTCGCGTCGCGGGGCTCGTCGCGCAGCTTCGCGACCCCGCCGAAGATGAACAGCATGATCTCGTCGACGTTGACGGCACGGGCGCGGGCGACCAGGGCGTGCGCCATCTCGTGGGCGAGCACGGAGACGAACAGGAGGAGCGCCAGCGCGGCCGCCAGCGCCCAGCGCACTCCGGGGGAGACGGCCGCGAGCTGCTGCGGCAGATATCCCACCGCCAGCGAGTACGCCACGAGCAGAAAGATGATGAACCAGGTGGGGTCCACGGTGACGCGGATGCCGGCCAGCCGGGCGACGGGGATCGCTCCGCGCATCAGCCCGTCCGTCGGCGTAGGCGAACGCTCTTCAGGACGCCTCGCGGGCCCGTAGGTAGCCCTCCTCCACCGCATAGTCCAGCAGGGCGTCCTGGAGAAGCCGTCGTCCGCGAAACAGTCGGCTCATGACGGTGCCGATCGGGATCTCGAGCATGTCGGCGATCTCCTGATACGAGAATCCCTCGATGTCCCGGAGCGCGATCGCGCTCCGGAAGATCTCGGGCAGACCGTCCAGCGCCCGCTTGACCTCATCGGCGACGAAACGACCCAGGAAATCGTCCAGCTCCTGGAGATCCAGGGGAGGCGTACCGGCGTCGCCCGCCGGGCCGACCATCCGATCGTACAGGCCGGTCGTTCCTTCCTCGTCGAGCTCGACCGGGATCGGGGAGCGGCGCGCCTTGCGATAGCGGTCGATGTAGGTGTTCGTGAGGATGCGGAACAGCCACGCCTTGCAGGTGCCGCCTTCGCGGTAGCGATGGAGGTTCTTGATGGCCTTGAGAAAGGTCTCCTGAACGAGATCCTCGGCGTCCTGACGGTTGGCCGTCATGCGCAGGGCGGCGCCGTAGAGGGCGTCGAGATGGGACAGGCACTCCTCCCGCAGGGCCTTTCGCTGGCCAGGCGACGGGCGCGAATCACGGATCATCGCGTCAAGGTATCCTACCGCTCCAGCCACGCCAACGAACCCGACGCGAGCTTTCGCGGCCGTCATTGCCGGGCGCTTCGATCGTCTCGGTGCTGCAAGCGACTGCCGATCCGCTCAGTGTGGTGAATCCGAATGCCAAGACACTTCGGATTCACCGCACTACATTCGGCCGACGTGATCTCGCCGGTTCTGAAATCCGAGGTCGATCGTGCCGCGATCGTCGTTCGCGGCGCCCGACAGAACAACCTGCAGGACATCGACGTCGCGTTCCCGCGCGGCCGGCTGTCGGTCGTCACCGGCGTGAGCGGGTCGGGAAAGTCCTCGCTCGCCCTCGACACGGTCTACGCCGAGGGGCAGCGGCGTTACGTCGCCTCGCTGTCGACCTACGCCCAGCAGTTCCTGGACCGGCTGCCGCGACCCGACGTCGACGCGATCGACGGACTCCCGCCCGCGATCGCCATCGAGCAGAAGAATCAGACCCTGAATCGCCGATCCACGGTCGGGACCGCGACCGAGGTGTACGACTTTCTGCGTCTGCTCTTCGCGCGCGTCGGCGTGGCGCACTGCCCGGAGTGCGACGTGCCCGTGCGGTCCTGGACCCCCACGGCGGCCGCCGAATCCCTGGCCGAGTCGGGCCAGGGGGCGGACTGGTATGTGACCTTCGCGCTGCCGATCTCCGACGCCCTGACCCACGAGGTGCTGGTCGACAATCTGCGGTCGTTGGGCTTCATCCGTCTTTTGGCCGCGGGAAAGGAGCGGCACCTCGACGAGCTCGATCCCGACTTTGACCTGACGCTCCGGACCCCGCTGTTCGTGGTGGTGGATCGGGTCCGCCTCGGGAGGACGGCGCCGGCCCGGATCGCGGAGGCGATCGAGCGTGCCTACGAAGAGGGCGAAGGAGAAGCCGTACTCTTCCGGCGCGGCGATGCCGCTCCCGGATCGGACGTCCGCTTCAGCCGTCATCGCCGCTGCCGAGGCTGCGGGCGCACCCTTCCGGAGCTCCGGCCCAACCTGTTCTCGTTCAACAGCCCGTACGGCGCCTGCCCGGAGTGCAACGGCTTCGGATGGCTCCTCGAGTACGACCCCGCCCGGATCGTGCCCGATCCCGGCCGCTCGCTCGCCGATGGCGCGCTGGATCCGTGGACCAAGCCTCGCTACGGTCGGCGCCGGGAGCGCTTGAGACGCTTCGTCCGGGAGACGGGGATCCCATGGGGCGAGCCGTGGGAGGGGCTGCCGGAGAAGGCCCGGACGGTCCTCCTCCGTGGCGGCCGCCATGGCGGCGAGTCGTTCGAGGGCGTGCTCCCGTTCCTGCGACGGCTGGAGTTGAAGAAGTACAAGGCCTACATCCGGTTCTTCCTGCGCTCCTACCAGTCGTATCGCCTGTGCCCGGCCTGTGACGGGTCGCGCCTGCGAGCCGAGGCGGCGGCCGTCCGGATCGCCGGCGAAACCCTGCCCGCGGTGGCCGGCTGGACGCTCGGCGCGCTCCAGCGCTGGATCGAGGGGCTGGATCCGAATATCGGAGCCGGGGCGGTCGGGACCCCGATCCTGCGCGAGCTCGAGCGCCGGATCGCCATCCTCCTGAAGGTCGGGCTCGACTACGTGACCCTGGATCGTCTCACCCGCACGCTCTCGGGTGGCGAGGCCCAGCGGATCGCCATCGCCAACGCGCTGGGAAGCGCTCTGACCGACGGGCTGTACGTGCTCGACGAGCCGACCCTAGGTCTGCACGCGCGTGATACCCACCGCCTGCTCGACCTGCTCCGGGAGCTGGGGGGACGGGGAAACACCGTGCTGGTGGTGGAGCACGACCTGGACGTGGTCCGCGCGGCCGATCGGGTCGTCGAGCTGGGACCGGGATCGGGGGCCGACGGCGGACGGCTGGTCTTCGAGGGTCCCCCGGAAGCGCTGGAGCAGGCCGCCACCGCCACCGGGCGATGGCTGCGCTCGGAGGCGGAGATGCCACGCCGGAGGCCGCGCTCGCTCGACGGTCCGTGGCTCGGCGTCCGCCGCGCCCGGGCTCACAACCTCCGCGAGATCGACGTCGAGATCCCGCTCCACGCGATCACCGCGGTGACCGGCGTGTCGGGATCAGGGAAATCCTCGCTCGTCCTCGACGTCATTCACCGCACGCTGACGGGTGCAACGACGGAGGAGACCCGGGACGATGCCCTGAGGGGCCCGACGTGCGACCGGATCCTGAACGCCGAGTGGGTGAAGGAGGTAGCTCTCGTGGACGCATCGCCGATCGGCAGGACGCCGCGCTCGAACCCCGTCACCTACGTCCAGGCCTTCGACCCGATCCGACGGTTGTTCGCCGCCTCGCCAGGGGCGCGGCGACGCGGGCTCGATCCGGGTCACTTCTCGTTCAACACGGCCGCCGGGCGGTGCCCCGTCTGTCGCGGGGACGGTCACCAGAGGATCGAGATGGTCTTCCTGCCCGACGTGTTCGTCCGCTGCGAGGCGTGCGACGGACGGCGCTACCGATCGGAGGTGCGGGAGGTCCGCTGGCGCGGGCGCTCGATCGACGAGGTCCTGGAGATGACGGCCGACGAGGCGCTCTCGTTCTTCGCCGGCGAGCCCAGGGTCGGACGGGGCCTGCGTGTCCTGCAGGCGATCGGCCTCGGCTACCTGACGATCGGCCAGCCCGCGACGACCCTCTCGGGAGGGGAATCCCAGCGGCTCAAGCTGGCCCGCGAGCTGGCGCGAGGGCCCCGGTCCCGGCGCCGGGGCGGGCGCGGCCTCCTCTACCTGCTGGACGAGCCCACGAACGGGCTTCACAACGACGACATCCGATACCTGGCCCGCGTCCTCGACGAGCTCGTCGCCCGGGGCCACACGGTGATCGTGATCGAGCACCATCTGGAGCTCATCGCCCGGGCCGACTGGATCGTCGACCTGGGGCCCGAGGGCGGGCCGGGCGGGGGACGGGTGGTGTTCGCGGGCACCCCCGAGGAGATGGCCGACTGCGAGGGGTCCCACACCGGTCGCGCGCTGGCGGGCCGGCACGCCAGGGAGGTGGTCCCTGTCTAGAGGGGCCGGCCGCCGGCTGGTCCTCCTGATCGCGGGGGCGCTGGCGATCGGCTGCAGCGAGAAGGAAGGACCCGTCGGTGCGCCGGGGGGGCGGGACGGCATCGTCCTGCGCTACGTCACCCCCAGCGCGCAGGTCGTGCCCGCCGAATCGCCGCGAGTGGTGACGCTGGCCATCTCGATCCAGCGGCCCGGCGATGACGGCGGGACGGTTCCCTTTGCCGGCGCCCTCCTGGAGGCGACGCTGGACGAGGGCCGGGGGAGCCTCAGGAGCCAGTTCTCGATGGCGGACTCGCGGGGGATCGCCGACTTCCAGGTCGAGATGCCCGCCGGTGGCGATCGCACCCGGATCATCGTGAGCCTGGAGCAGGACGCGCGCTCCTTTCTGCCCTTCGAGATCGTGGCGGCGCCGGTCACCCCGATCGAGGTCGAGGTGGGCGAGATCGAGGAGCTGCGTCCTGCCGCCGAGGGAGCCCTGCTGCGATTCCCCGCAGTGGCGGACGCCGAGTACTTCCTGATCCCGTATCAGACCGACCTCGAGCGGCGGAGCGACTACCGGCTGCTCTATCAGGCGCCGGGAGACGCGATCGTCGGCTCGCTCGCCCCGCCGGATACGCCGCGGGGCCGGGCGGTCGGTGGGGAGGAGGCGGGACACGTGCGCCGCGGCGACATCGAGCCCGGAGGGCTGGCCCCGGCGGCGGGGGTCGCCCCTGCCGTCAACATCAAGTCGTGCCGCATCGACGCCGATAGGGTGGCCCCGCTCCGGTACCTGGGCGAGCATGTCGCGATCTACGTGGACGCGCCCCCCGACTCCCATCAGGCGCGCATCGATTCGCTGGGCCGGGCCTTCGACGAGGACATCTTCCCCACCAACACGCGGCTGTTCGGACCCACCACTGATTTCGACGACAACGACCGCGTGCTGGTCATCATGTCCCCCGAGCTGGGGGTCGAGGGTGGCGTCTACTGTGACACGATCCGCAACCGGGGGATGGAGTCCTTCTATGCGAACTGGATTCCCACCGATCCGATCGACAGGCCGCTGTCGTCGCTGGCGCACGAGCACCAGCACGTAATCAACGCCGGCTACCACGTCGTGTCTCGCGGTGACATCGGCGACGAGCGCTGGGTGAACGAGGGGCTGTCCTATGCCGCCGAGGCGCTGAACGGCTACTGGGGCGGGTCACTGCTGCGGGTCTGGCAGTTCCTGAGCGGCCAGAACGGTGGCCTATCGATGCTGCCGCTCGATTACGACGGGACGTTCGATGACCGCTACATGATGTTCATGCTGTATGTCTGGGACCGCTTCGGACCCTCCAGCTTCCTGAACCTGGGGGAGAGCGGTTTGGCCGGGGTGACGAACGTCGAAGGGATCACCGACATGCCGTTCGAGGACCTGCTGCGGGACTGGTTCATCGCCGCGGCCGTCTCGAACCGCGGGCTGATCGGAGGATCACGCTACAACTACACCACGGTCGACCTGCACGGGATGGAGGATCAGATCGCGGCCTGCGGATGCGTGCCCGGGAGCCGCTTCCAGGGAATGACCCTCGAGCGCCTGCACCTGGACGCGACCTTCAACGTCACGCGGACGCTGAACCGGGCGGATGCCGATTACTTCGTGCTGCCGACCGGCGTCGGTGACCGGGTCCACGACGTGTTCTTCGATGCGTTCGGGAGGACGACGGTGAGGATAGCCATCATCCGCTCGCGCTAGCCTCGGGGCTACGGGGCGGGTGGGGCGGTGTCGGGAGCCGTGGCGCCGGCGCCTTCGGATCCGGCCTCCGTCGGCCGTGGCGGATCGACGGCATTGACGATCATCACGAACAGCGGGTCGCCTCCGCCCGGCGTCGAGGTGATCCGGCCGAACGCGCTGATGGGGGTCCCGTTGCTCGTCGCCCATGCCATCTCGAGGCTATCGAGCCCGCCGAGGCCCTCGATCCCCTGCAGGCGCACGCGGGCGTCGTCGGCTGCGAGGTAGACCGACCCGTCCTCGAGCTGCGCCTGGCCCGTTACCGAGACGTTGGTCTCTTCGAGCTCGAGAGGCCGCCAGTCCGCGGGTCCACCGGTCCCGTAGTCGGAAGCCTCGATCGCCCCCAGGTTCAGGGATCGGTAGTCAGCGGGGTTGACGCCGGTCAGCGGGTTGGTGACCGGCTCTACGACATAGGGCAGGCTGTCGCTTTCCACCAGGCTCCAGTGGGTGATCCCCGAAGGCAGCTCGATCGGGTTGCCCTCCTGGTCGTACTCGAGGTGGCGCGCGAAAGTGGCGTCCTCGACCGTGACGTCTCCGACCCCCTCGACGTACGAGAGCCGCTGGCCGTCGGAAAAGACGGCCGTGTTGCTCGTCGTACCCAAGTGCTGTCCGAGCGCCAGCTCGGCCGTCCTCGGGCGCGCTTCCTCGGCCCGCAGACGGGCTCGCTCCCTGACGCCATAGATCACCACGAGGAGGAGGATGAGGCCAAAAGCGGCCCCGAGAACGAGGAACGTCCTGCGCGTGCCGCGCCGGTTCTCGATCTCAGCGATCTCTTCATCCAGATGCATGGCGTGCGGATCCGGGGACATGCACTTCCTCCTTGCCGCGTTCGGCGGGGGAACCGGGACTCGTAGCGAAGCACAGGAGTATTTCACGCCGGTGGCGAGCGCGTCAAGCCGCGCCGGCGAGTGTTTTTTGACGGGTGCGCGAGGGAGGGGTAGCTTCCTGCCGCTCGCGTCCGAGACGAAATCCACAGGGGGAATTCGCGTGGGAAAGTGGAAGAGCGTCATGTGGAGCGTGGTCGGGGCGTCGGCGGCGATCGTCGCCGGCAGCTTCGCGCGCCGGAAGTACGAGCAGTCCGTCCTGCAGGTCGGCCACGAGTTCAAGACTGGTGAGATCGTCGCCCGGGAAGGCGGCTACCAATGCGAGCAGTGCGGGTACGTGCTCGCCCTGGCGGCAGGGAAGCGCGTCCCCCCCTGCCCCAAGTGCAGCCACACGCGCTACCTGAAGATTTCCTGACAGTCCAGCCCGGCGATGGCGCGCATCGAAGCCGGCTTCCCGTGGAGAATCCACGGCCTGACGGTGCTGGGCGCCGTGACGTTGTTCGCGACGACGGTCCCGCCGGCCACCCCTCTGTGCGCCCAGCGGCCGGCGCCGATGGGGCGCGTGGAGATCGTGATCGAGGCCTCGGCTGCCATGGCTCCGCGCCCCGGGGGCTCGGAAAGGCTCGCCCTCGCCCGGCGCTTCACACTGGCTCTGCGCGAGGAGCTCGATCGCCGAGGCGTTGCGCCCCCGATGGGGCTGCGCGTGTACGGATCCGGTGGGCCGGGTGACCAGGGCGGATGTCAGGCGAGTCGTCGGCCGATCGATCCCGGGAGCGTGGACGCCGACTGGGAGGCGAGCCTCCGCGAAGTCGTCGCGCGAGGTCCGGGACCGCTGACCCATGCCCTCGAGCAAGCGGCCGATGACGACATCGACACGTACGTGCTCCTCGCCGCCGCCGGCGACGGCTGCGGACGGGACGCCTGCCGGCGGTGGGGAGAGATCGTCGCCGAGCGTCGTGGCGGCCGCCGGGCCCGGCTCCATGTCGTGGCCCTGGATCCCACCGCCTCGGGCCGGGAAGAGCTTCTCTGCCTGAGCCGCGCCGGGTCGGGCTCGTTCACGACCCTGCGGACACCGACCGAGGTCGAGCCGGCCGCGGAGCGGCTGGCCCTCGTGCTTCGCAACGAAGGACTTCTCGATGTCCGGCTGAGCACCGGTGACGAGCCCTTCGCCGCGCCTCTGAGGGTGATGCGGCCTCTGACGGGAGAAGTCGTGGCCGCGTTCTCCACGGCCGGGCCCCACGCCGTCCCCGCCGGAATGTTCGACGTCGCCGTCGAGACGGCTCCGCCCCTGCGGCTCGAGCGGATCCTGCTTCTCCCCGGCGAGACGACCGTCGTCGAGCGGCGCGATTTCGGTCGCTTGCTGGTGGAGGTCCTGGGCCGGGACAACGACCCTCTCCGGTTGCCGCTTTCGGTCCGTCGCGCCGGCCAGCGGGAAGAGCTGCGATTCGCCACCACGGGGTTTCCCCTGATCCTCGGGTCCGCCGAGTACGAGGTCCGGGTCGAGGCGGGAGACTCCCTTCTGTCACGCACGGTGGAGGTTCGCACGGGAAGAACCGCGCGGGTGACGATGGGCGGCACGGGCACGCTCGTGATCGAGGCCCCAGGCTTCGAGCGCCCGCCGGCCGACATCGCCGTCGCGTACGGCGCGGGCACGACCGCGAGGCTTCACGTGGGTGAGCCGGCCACCCTGCCGGCAGGCAGCTACCGGCTCGTCGTTTACACGCTTCCCGTGTACGTGACCGAGAACGTCGGCGTGGAGGCTCGAAGCACGACCCGGATTCAACTTCCCGAGATCGGCGTGCTCGGCGTAGATCTCTTCAGCGTGGCCGGCGCGGAGAGAGGCATTCCGGCGGAGGTGTACGAGCCGCTCACGCAGGAGGTCTACGGGACCTTGCTGAGCGGGGAGCGGCGACTCACCATGCCCGGCACGTATCGGCTCGATCTGTCGACCGTCCCGCCGCGCGACATCGGCCCGGTCGTGGTGCTTCCGGGCGAAGAGCGCATCGTGTCCCGGGACGGCCTCTCGCGCATCGAGCTCTCCGCGCCCGCCGCCGCGTCCGTCCGGATGGAGATCCTGGACGAGCGGGGGAACCGCCTGGCCGAGGGTCGCGGCCGCCGGCCTTCGGTGACCGTCTGGCCGGGAGAGTACACGGTTCGCATCTGGCGGGGGGGCGAGCGGCTGTGGGAGGGAAGAGTGACGGTTGCGTCCACGAAATCGGCCAGGATAGATTGGGTTCCTTCCATTCCCGTCCAACCGACAGGAGAGTCACCATGAGCCTCACGGGACTCCTTTTCTTGTTGCTCATCGCCGCCATCGTGGGCGCCATCGGACAGATGATGGTCGGGGCGAGCGTGGGTGGCTGCCTTGTCTCCATCGCCCTGGGGTTCGTGGGTGCGCTGATCGGCGGATGGATGGCCGCGGAGTTCGGCCTCCAGGAGCCGTTCCCGATCACGATCGAGGGTCAGACGTTCCCGCTCATCTGGTCGATCATCGGCGCGGCTCTGTTCGTGGCGGTGTTGAGCTTGATCAGCGGACGCCGCCGCATCTAACATCAGCGGGTCGGAAGACCTCCCGAGGTCCGAGAGCGCCGCTTCCAGGGGACTGCTGGAGCGTCTGCGAGCCTGGACGCGGGTCGCATGGGGGTGGACTGCCTTCTATGCGCGGAACCTCTGGTACAAGGCGGCCTCGGACCAGATCTTCTTCCTTTCCTCGGGCATCACCTTCAACGTCCTCGTCACGATCGTCCCGCTGCTCCTCCTGAGCATCTTCATTCTGGGGACGATCATCGAATCCTCGACGGCCGCGCGGGATCAGGTCCTGCAGTTCATCCAGCGCGTCATCCCGCTCGACAGCATCCGTGCCGAGACCCTTCTTTTCAACCTCGTCGAGGATCGGGGCCTCTTTGGCATCATCGGTGTCGTCGGTCTCGTGTGGGCGGCCACCCGGCTCTTCGGATCCCTGCGAACGGTGCTCGAGGTGATCTTCGAGATCCCCCCCGAGGACCGGCTCGGCATCGTGGAAGGTAAGATCCATGACGTGAAGATGGTCGTCATCGTGGGTACCCTCTTCACGCTCACGATCTCGCTGACGGCGGCCCTGCGCTGGGTGGAGGACTACGGTATCGGCTTCCTGGGGCTCGACACCTACGACATGTCCTGGTTTACGTCTCTGGTCAGCATGCTGCTGGCGTTCACGATCACCTACGTGATGTTCTACTTCGTCTACCGGTACGTCCCAGATCGCTGGATCCCAAGGGTGGACGCCGCTTTCGCGGCCCTCTTCTGCAGCGCGCTCTTCGAGCTCGCCAAGCAGACCTTCATCGCCTATCTCTCGAACTTCGGCCGTTTCCTGGAGCTGTACGGATCGTTCACGAACTTGGTGTTGGTGTCGTTCTGGGTCTACTACAGCAGCATCGTCTTCATGCTGGGGGGTGAGCTAGCGCGGATCGCGCAGGTCCACAGCGGGCGCGGCACCCCGCCGGGATGGGGTCTGCGCGGTGAAGCGCCGTGAAGGCAGCCGGCTGGGTCGCGGCGATCGCGCTCACGCTGCCGAACGCCGCGCCGGCTCTCGCCCAGCAGGCCGCGCCCACCGAGGAGCTCCGCGCCCGAGGCTGCTGTCTCGATGAGGTCCCGGACGGCGCGAAGATCGAAGCCGTGGATGTGGTGGGAAACGACGCCCTCTCCGAAGAGGTCATCGAGAACGCACTGGCCACGACCGAGAGCGGATTCTGGCCCTGGAGCGAAGATCGCCTGCTGTCCAAGACCGACTTCCTCGACGATCTCCAGCGGCTCTACATCCTGTACCAGCGTCATGGCTACTTCGACTTCCAGCTCGAATCGTACGAGATCCGCGGGAACGATGGCGTCCACATCGTCTTCCACGTTGCCGAAGGCCAGCCCACCCGGGTGGACACGCTCGCGCTCGAGGGCTTCGACTACTTGCCGGAGACGGAGCAGAGGATCCGCGAGGCGATGCCGCTCAAGGAGGGGGAGGTCTTCAACGAGAGCGACCTGATCGATTCGCGCAGACTGCTGGAGAACGGCTTCCAGGACCGCGGCTACGCGTTCGCCACCGTGCTCCTCGAGTACCGGATCCAGAAGGAGGAGCACCGCGCGAGCGTCACGTATACGGTGGTTCCCGGAGACATCTACTTCTACGGGGACATCGGAATCGAAGGCGAAGAGGACGCAGACGACCGCCAGCTCGTTCGCGGTCAGCTCGCCTTTGCCAGCGGCGATCGCTACGGCCGGGAGGAGATCCTCGACAGCCAGCGGCGGCTCTACGAGCTGGGGATCTACCGCCGGGTCGAGATCGAGCCGCGGCTGGACTCGGTCCGCGGGGACACCGTCGACGTCGTGGTGACCGTGGTTCCCGCGCCGACCCAGGTCGTGCGGGTGGGCGTCGGCTACGGGACCGAGGACCTCATGCGGGTCAGAGGCTCGTGGCTCGACCGGAGTTTCCTGGGCGGGACCCGACAGCTCGAGCTCGCCGGCCTGTACTCCGGTCTCGAACGCCGCGCGGCGGCGAGCCTCCGACAGCCGACCTTCCTGGTGCCCGATCTCGATGCCAGCGTGACCGGGTTTCTGCGCTTCGACACCGAGGACAACTACACCGTGGAGCGTCTCGGCACGAGCGGCCGGCTCGGGTACCGGGTGAGCCGGCGGATCCAGGCGAGCGCCAGCCTGACGGCCGAGCGGGCGAACTTCTCCAACTTCGACGAAGGCGTGCTGATCCCCGAACTGGGGCGCGACTTCATCAATCCGAGCCGCCTGCTTAACGCGGATCTCCGGACAACCTACGACGGAACGGACTCGCTGTTCATGCCGACCCGGGGGTTTCGGGTCGACGTGGCCTACCAGGCCGGACTGCCCATCATCTCCTTCGACTACGGCTACCACAGGGTCACCGCCCTGGTCACCGCCTATCGCGAGGTCCGGAGGGGGTGGGTCCTGGCCGCCAAGGTCCTGCCCGGCATCATCTCGACGTTCGGGGGCGAACAGGCACGCGTGCCGCTCTTTCAGCGTCTCTTCGCCGGCGGCTCGACGAGCGTCCGAGGCTACGAACGGCGTCAGCTCGGCCCGAAGGACAACCCGGCCATGTTCGGCCAGGACCGGGATCCGGAGCCGATAGGGGGCACCCGTCTGTTCGAGACGAGCGTCGAGCTTCGCTTCCCGATCCGCGGGAACATCCGGGGGACGGCCTTCGTGGACGCTGGAAACGTGTGGGACGATCAGGAGGACATCGCGCTCGACGACCTGCGCTACACGCCCGGGCTGGGGATCCGTTACGTGACGCCGATCGGCCCCGTCCGGCTGGACGCCGCTCGGCGGATGTCGGACGACGAACCGAAGCTGCCGCGGTGGGTATTCCATATATCCATCGGCAACGCCTTCTAAGAGGGCTATTGAAAATGCCCTCGGAGTTCTTCAACAACCCTTTAGCAGCGGTTTCCTCCACGGGGGGATCTTGACGGAAGACAACTCTCAGGCCATCGCTCCCGAGCCGCCGCGGCGAAGGCGGAGCCGAAAGGCGCGCGTCGTCGGCTGGCTGCTGATCGGCGTCCTCGGGCTCGTCGTGCTGGTCGGCGCGGCCGTGGTGGGAGGGATCGTGTGGCTCCGGACCTCCTCCGGGGGGGCCTTCGTCAGGGGCCAGATCGAGCAGCGTCTGGGTGAGCTGGTGTTTGGCGAGGTCCGGCTGGGGAGCGTCGAGGGCGGCATCCTGACCGGGATCGTCCTCCACGATTTCGCGCTGGTGGGGGAGCAGGGCGTCGCGCTCATCGAAGCCGAGCGGATCCGCGTTGCCTACACCCTGGCGCCGTTCTTCGACCGACGCATCGCCCTGGCCCGCATCGAGCTCGTGCGTCCCGACATCCACCTGGTCCGTCACGCGGACGGCCGCTGGAACTTCCAGACCCTCTTCAAGCCCCGCCCCCCCCCACCTCCCGGGGCGCCGCCGGGCTGGGGCTCGTTCGTCCAGATCGACCGGCTGGAGTTCGTGGACGGCACCGTCACGTTCGGGTTCGAGGAGGATGGGTGGCCGGGGTTCGACTGGTCGGAGAACCGGTTCGTCGACCTCAACGGGGAGATGCGGCTGGGGATCTACGAACGCGAGCGGACGCTGCGCCAGTTCGTCGCGAACGACCTCAGCTTCCGGTCCACGGCGCCGCCCCTCGAGATCCGCCGCCTGGACGGCGAGGGGGTCTGGACCCCGGACAGCGTCGTCTTCCGGGAGATCCGGTTCGAGACGTCCGGGACCGAGATCCTCGCCGATGGCCGTCTCCTCCTGGGCGAGAGCGACAGCTTCGCCCTCGAGATCGACGCCCCGCGGATCGCGATGGAAGAGGTGAAGCGCTTCTTCCCCCAGGCCCGGCTGGACGGCATCGCGTCGATGGAAGGTCGTCTGGTCGGTCCGGCCGCCCATCCCAGCGTCGTGATGGATACGGCGACCCTGGAGACCGGGGCGTCGAACGTCACGGTGGAAGGCGTCCTCCACGACCTGACCGATCTCCGGTTCGAGCTCGAGGCCGAGGTCGATCCCCTGGCCCCCGAGGACGTGCGGCTCTTCGTGGACGCCTATCCCATCGTCCAACCCCTCCGTGGCAGAATCGGGGTGTCGGGGCCGCCCGGCCGGTTGGAGATCGACGCCGACCTGCGCGCTCCCGCGGGCGGCTTGACGGCCCGGGGCACGTTGTCCCTGGGTGCAGGTCCGTTCGCGTACGACGTGAGCGCCACTTCGCGCGAGCTCGATCTCGGGGCGCTCATCGGCGAGCCGGCGGTGGACCTGGTGCTGAGCGGCGCCTACCGCATCGACGGCCGGGGGACGGGCGGGAACGTAGACGCGCTTTTCGCCGGCGAGCTCCAACCCTCGCGGATCTATCGATGGGAGATCCTGTCGCTCGAGACCCGCGGCGCGCTCACGAGCGGGGCGTATCATGCCGATACCCTCGTCGTCCGCACGCCGCAGTCGGTGGTCCGCGGAGAGGGACGGTTCGGACTCTCGGCAGACGGTATCATCCAGGCCGACCTCGCGGTCGAGAGCGAGGAACCGGAGGAGCTGTGGCCGGGTCTCGGCGAGTTCGGCGGGATCGTCCGGGGCGAGGCCCGGCTGGACGGGACCTACGCCGGCTTCGACGTGGACGCCGACATCGTGGCCGGGGACCTCAGCCTGAATGGGGTGAGCGCCGACTCGTTCGCCGGAATCGTCCGGCTCGACGAGGTCGGCGGGCCGTTCCGGATGGGCGCCGACGGAAGGTTCTATGCGCTGCGGGCGGCCGGCGTGGAGGCCGACACCGCCAGCGTCGAGCTCTCCTACGACGGCGGCACGATGGAGATCGACGCTCTCCTCGATCACGGGCAGCAGGTTTCGACCGACCTCGCCGCCATGGCCGACTTTCGCGGGCCGGTGACCGCGGTCGCGCTCCGCGAGTTCCGCTATCGGACGCCCGAGGCGGACTGGAGGATCGCGAGCGGCGAGCTCGTCTATCGCGAAGGCCGCCTGGAGGCGCGTGATCTGACGATCGCGGAGAACGGCGAGAACCTGACCCTGGACGGGACCCTGGCGCTGGACGAGGGAACATCCGACCTCGTCTTCTCGGCGGACATCGATCTCTCCTCGGTCGCCCGTCTGACGGGTCGTCCGCCGGGAGACTACAGCGGCCGGGCGACCGTCGAGGGAACGCTCGCGGGCACGCGCCGATCGCCGGTGATCGAGCTCGCCGGCGAAGTGCGGGAGGGCTCGATCTACAGCTTCCGGTTCGTGCGGCTGGGGGGCGACTTCCAATACGCCGACCGCCAGGCGGAGATCGACCTGACGGTGACCGCGCCCACCGAGGGACACGATATCGTGGCCACCGGCACCGTTCCCGTGAATCTCGCGTTGACGGGCGGCGTCGACCGTCTGCCCGACGAGCCGGTGGACCTCCATGTCGAGGGCCGCAACACGGACCTCAACCTGCTGGCGGCCTTCGTGCCGCAGCTCGAGGACGCGTCGGGGCCCATCGACGTGCAGATCGACGTCACCGGGAGCGCCGAAAGCCCGCGCTTCGACGGACAGGCCACGCTGCGCGACGGCAGGTTCCGCATCCCCGCCACGGGCGTCGGATACGAGGGGATCGGTGGGAGCGTCACCTTCAACAACGACGAGATCGTGATCGAAAGCATCGAGGGCACCGACGGAGAGAGTGGCACGTTTTCCATCGACGGGCGGATCGCCATGGAGAATCTCCGCCTGGGCGACCTCGCCATCGAAATGCGCGCCACCCAGCTCGAGGTCGTCGAACAGGCGCGCCAGGAGGTGCAGGTCAACGCGGAGCTGACGCTCACCGGCACGACGTCCGCTCCCGAGATCGCCGGGCAGGTCGAGGTCGACGAGATGGTCTACCGTCTTCCCGAGCGCTCGACAAAGGACGTCATCGACCTCGACGAAGCGGTCGTCTACGTGGAGCTGCCGGGAACGGCTCGCGCCCGGCCGGATCGCGAACGATCTCCCTCGCTATGGAACCGGACCCGTCTCGACGTCGAGGTCGAGGTCGCCGACAACGCCGTTCTGACCGCCAGCAACGCGCGCGTGGAGATCGCCGGAAACCTGTCGCTCTACAAGCCCACCGGGATCGACACGCCGACCCTCTCGGGCACGCTCGAGGTGCAGGATGGCTTCTACGAGGAGTTCGGCAAGCGCTTCACGATCGAGGAGGGGGAGATCTTCTTCTACGGTACGCCGGAGCCGAATCCGGGGCTCCATATCGTGGCCTCGCACACCGTCCCGAACGTCCAGACGGCGGGTGACGTCAATATCCGGATCATCCTGGGCGGCACGCTCAACAACCCCACGATCGACCTCGAGTCGACGCCCCCCTTCGACCGGTCGGAGATCATCTCGATCGCCCTGTTCGGGTCGCCCAGCGTCCCCACCGGCCAGCAGAGCCGGTTCGAGGAGTCGGTGGCAGGTCTCTTCTTTGGGGCGGTGGCCGCGCCCGTCCTCGCGGGGGAGCTGGGATTGGACGCGATCGAGATCACGCAGCGCGCGGAAGAGACCGGCGAGGGCGTCGACGTGGCGAACCTCTTCCGTGTCGGGAAGTTCATCACGCCCGACGTGTACGTGACGGTCGAGCAGGAGATCGGCGGGAGGGAGGACAACCAGGCGGTCGGGCTGCGCTACCAGATCACGCGCCAGTTCACGCTGCAGGCGAGCGCCGGGACGCGGCAGTCGGGGCTCGACCTGTTCTGGGAATTGGCGTTCTAGGGGTAGATACGGTCGCGATCGCGACCGCTCACGGGCGGGATTTCGGGAGCGGACGGGGCTATAATCAAGGCACGGAGGTACACACGACATGAATATGTTCAAGACGTTTCTTCTGATGGGCGTCCTGACGGTCGCTCTGGTGCTCCTGGGCGGCTACGTCGGTGGGCGGGGGGGCGCCTTGATGGCGCTCGTCATCGCCGGGGCCATGAACTTCGGGTCCTACTTCTTCTCGGACAAGATCGTCCTGAAGATGAACCGGGCGCGCGTGGTGGGCCGGGCCGACGCGCCGGTCCTGTACGAGGTCGTGGAGACCCTGACCCGCCGGGCCGGGATGCCGATGCCCAAGGTGGCCATCATCCCCACTCCCCAGCCCAACGCCTTCGCCACGGGGCGCAATCCCGAGCACGCGGTGGTGGCCGCCACCGAAGGCATCCTGAAGATCCTCGACCGGGACGAGCTGGAAGGCGTGATGGCCCATGAGCTCGCCCACGTCAAGCACCGCGACATCCTGATCGCATCGGTCGCCGCGACGCTGGCGGGAGCGATCATGTTCGTGGGGCGCTTCGGCCTCTTCTTCGGAGGCGGTAACCGCGATCGTGGGGGCGCCGGCGGGATCCTGGCTCTGGCAGCCATCATCCTGGCCCCGATCGCGGCCTTCCTGATCAAGGCGGCGATCAGCCGCTCGCGGGAGTACGCCGCCGACCAGGGAGGCGCGCAGATGAGCGGCAAGCCGCGCGCGCTGGCCACGGCGCTCCAGAAGCTGGAGGCGGGAGCGAAGCGGATGCCGATGCAGGTCAGCCCGGCCACCGAGCATCTGTACATCGTCAAGCCGTTCGGTGGCGGTGGCCTGAGCGGTCTCTTCAGCACCCACCCGCCGACTGGTGAACGGGTCGAGCGGCTGCTGGGGATGCCGACCCGCAGGTAGACACGCCGCTGGACATCGCGCTCGTCTACAACCCCGTATCCGGGAGTGGCGCCGGCCAGAGGGCCGCCGGTCGTGCACGTGCCGAGCTCGAGCGGCGCGGCTACGCGGTCCTGGCCCATCCCACATCCCGAGACGAGCCGACCATCGAGATCGCCCGTCGCGCCGCGGCGAGAGTCGACCGCGTGATCGCCATGGGCGGCGACGGCACGGTGACCGACGTGGCCGCGGGAATCCTGGCGGCGGGGAGGGACGTCCCGCTGGCGGTCGTGCCGGTCGGAACGGCCAACATCCTGGCGCTCAACCTGGGGATCCCCGACGCTCTGGACGCGGCCATCGACCTCGCGGTCGGTGGCCGGATCGCGCCGATCGACGTCGGGCGAGTCAACGGCGAGGTCTTCCTGCTGACCGTGAGCACGGGGCTGCATGCCGAGATGGTGGCTCGCGCCGACCGGGAATCGAAGCGCCGATGGGGGGTGGCCGCGTACGGGATGGCCGGCTGGAAGGCCAACCAGGAGGTGGAGCCGGCCCGCCACCGGGTGACGTGCGACGGGGTGAACGAGGAGTTCGAGGTGACGATGATGCAGGTCATGAACTGCGGAGCGGTCTTCCGTCGGGCGTGGGAGCTCGCCCCCGGCATCTCGCCGATCGATGGCAGGCTCGACGTGCTGGCCTACCGCGCCGCCTCGATCCCGGAGTACATGCTGGCCGCGACCCAGGTGCTCCGCGGCGCTCCCACCACCACCGATCTGGTCGAGCACCGCCGGGCCGTCCGGGTGACGATCGCGACCGATCCGCCCGTGCGGGTGCAGCGCGACGGCGAGCCCGCGGGCCACACTCCGGTCGAGATCGATCTCCTGCCCCTGGCCCTCCCCGTGGTCATGCCGCCGGACGGCCCGTGGGTTCGCTGAGCCTGCGGGCGGCCCTCCTCTTCGTCGTCGTCGTCTGGGCGGCGGGTGCCGTCTTTTTCCCACTCCATGGGATGATCCACTTCCTGCTGGTCGTGGCGCTGATCATGGTCATCGTGGACCGGGTGGGGCGCTGAAGCCGGTTTCTCCCATCCGTCGCCGTGGGGCGTATGCCAAATGGATCGGAACGGCGACCCATGCCGGCGAGAAGCTCGGCCGCGGTTCGACCGCTTCCAGCCGGCCGCTTAACTTGAGCCGGCTATGGCCGATTCGATCCGCATCCAGGGGGCCCGCGCCCACAACCTGAAGAACCTCGACCTCGAGATCCCGCGGAACCGCCTGGTCGTGATCACGGGCCTTTCGGGGTCCGGGAAGTCGAGCCTCGCCTTCGATACGATCTACGCCGAGGGCCAGCGGCGGTACGTCGAGTCGCTCTCCGCCTACGCGCGCCAGTTCCTGGGCGTCATGGAGAAGCCCGACGTGGACACGATCGACGGGCTCTCGCCAGCCATCGCCATCGAGCAGAAATCGGGCGCCCGAAACCCGCGCTCCACGGTCGGGACCGTCACCGAGATCTACGACTACCTGCGCCTCCTCTACGCCCGGCTCGGGACCCAGCACTGCCACAATTGCGGCCGTCCTGTGACGCGCCAGACGGCCGACCAGATCGTCCACGCCATCCTCGAGCTCCCGGCCGGGAGTCGGCTCCAGATCCTGGCCCCGCTCGTCCGCGGGCGGAAGGGGCAGTACAAGGAGGTCTTCGCGGAGGCGCGCCGCGAGGGGTTCGTGCGGGTCCGGGTGGACGGCACCGTGTACGACCTGGACGCCGTGCCGGCGCTCAAGAAGACCCGCAAGCACGATATCGAGGTCGTGGTCGATCGGCTGACCGTCGAAGGAAGGTACCGCAGTCGGCTCGCGGACTCCGTGGAGACGGCGCTCGAGCTGGGCGGAGGGTTGGTGGCGGTGCTCTGGGAGGAGGACGACGCCGAGCGCGAGCGGCTCTTCAGTCGCGAGCTGGCGTGTCTTAACTGCGGGATCTCGTACGAAGAGCTCGAGCCGCGCATGTTCTCCTTCAACAGCCCATACGGCGCCTGCGAGGCGTGCGACGGACTGGGAACCCGGATGGAGGTCGATCCCGAGCTCCTCCTGCTGGATCCGCGGATCTCGATTCTGGAGGGGGTCGTGAAGCCATGGGGGGAGCCGAAGGGCCAGCTCGCACGGTCCATCCTGCCCTCGCTGGCCGAGGAGCTCGGGTTCGATCTCAACACTCCCTGGGGCGAGCTGCCGGAGTCGATCCGGCGCATCCTGCTGCACGGGACCGGCGACGAGGAGATCACCTTCCGCTACTCGACCCGTGAGCACCAGGGGGCCTACGAGGCCCCCTGGGAGGGGATCGTGGGGCAGCTCCAGCGCCGCTGGGAGGAGACCGAGTCGGAGTCGGTGCGGAGCCAGATCTCGGAGTACATGGCCGTGCTGCCGTGTCACTTCTGTGGCGGGAAGCGCCTCAAGCCGCAGGCCCTGGCGGTCAAGCTGAGCGGCGCCGGCATCGGCGAGATCGTGGAGATGCCGATCTACGTCGCGCACGCGTTCTTCGAGGATCTGGAGCTCTCCGAGCGCGATCGGGAGATCGGCAGCCAGATCCTGAAGGAGATTCGGGACCGCCTGCGGTTCCTCGTCGCCGTGGGGGTCGACTACCTCGCGCTGGAGCGATCGGCGGCCACCCTGGCGGGAGGCGAGGCCCAGCGGATCCGTCTCGCGACCCAGATCGGAAGCCGGCTGGTGGGTGTGCTGTACGTGCTCGACGAACCTTCGATCGGGCTTCATCAGCGCGACAACCACCGGCTCCTCGAGACGCTGGCCGGCCTCCGCGACCTGGGCAACACGGTGCTCGTGGTCGAGCACGACGAGGACACGATCCGGGCCGCCGATCACGTGGTCGACCTGGGGCCCGGGGCCGGCCGCGAGGGCGGCTGGATCGTGGCCCAGGGGAGGCCCGAGGACGTCGAAGCGGCGGAGCGCTCGGTCACCGGCGCCTATCTGCGGGGCGAGCGCAGGATCGAGGCGCCCGCCGAGCGCCGGACGGGAACCGGCGAGACGCTGCGGATCGTGGGCGCCCGGCAGCACAATCTCGACGACATCACCGTCGACCTGCCGCTCGGCACCTTCATCTGCGTGACCGGCGTGTCGGGGTCGGGGAAGAGCTCGCTGGTGGAGGACGTCCTCCACCGCGCCCTCGCCCAGCGGCTGCATCGCGCTCGCGAGCGGCCGGGCGACTTCGACCGGCTGGAGGGGGTCGAGCACATCGACAAGGTGATCGACATCGACCAGTCCGCGATCGGGCGTACCCCGCGCTCCAACCCCGCCACCTACACCGGCTTGTTCACGCCGATCCGGGAGGTCTTCGCGGGGCTGCCCGAGTCGAAGATGCGAGGCTACGAGCAGGGACGGTTCTCGTTCAACGTGCAGGGCGGCCGCTGCGAGGCGTGCGCCGGGGAGGGGCTGCTCAAGATCGAGATGCACTTCCTGCCGGACGTCTACGTGCCGTGCGAGGAGTGCCGCGGGAAGCGCTACAACCGGGAGACCCTCGAGATCTACTTCAAGGGCCGGACGATCGCCGACGTGCTGGACATGACCGTCGACGAGGCGCTCGAGTTCTTCCGCAACGTCCCCAAGATCAAGCGCAAGCTCCAGACCCTGCACGACGTCGGGCTGGGCTATATCACGCTGGGCCAGTCGGCCACGACGCTCTCGGGCGGCGAGGCGCAGCGGGTCAAGCTGGCGACCGAGCTCGCCAAAGTGGCGACGGGCAACACGTTCTACATCCTCGACGAGCCCACGACGGGCCTCCACTTCGAGGACGTGAGGATGCTGCTCGAGGTGCTCCATCGGCTGGCCGATCGGGGCAACACGGTGGTCGTGATCGAGCACAACCTGGACGTCATCAAGACCGCCGACTGGATCGTCGACCTGGGACCTGAGGGGGGCGACCGGGGCGGGGAGGTCGTCGTCGCCGGCACCCCCGAGGAGGTCGTGGGTGCGAACGGTTCGCATACAGGGCGCTATTTGCGGAAGGTGCTGGACGATGTGGCGGCCGAGGTGGCATGACCGACACCTCGCCAGCAGCCCCAGCCGCAGTGTCTCCGCCGTGTGGCTCGGAGACGGCCCGACCATCCTGGGCCCGATGATGAGAGGAGGTTTCGCGATCGGGTAAGACGGTTCATCCACAGAGGATCCCTGGAACCGATTATTGGGCGATGACGAATGCCAGCACGGACCATAAAAGGAAGATCTTGAGAGAGGTCTTGCGAGTACTCGGTTATCCTGAGGAGATAGTCCGACACGCCTCGAGCGCCATCAGCTGACAGTAAACGCCTAGCGCTGGGTGGCCCGTCTACGGGAGGTCCTACGAGATTCACGATCACGATCTATCAGGATGAAGACGGCGTTTTCATTGCGGAGTGTCCGGCAATCCCTGGGTGCATTAGTCAAGGGAAGAGTAGAGAGGCCGTTGAAGAGAACATACGTGAGGCGATCAAGGAGTGCCTTGCCGTGCGGTCGGAGCGTGGGATGCCCTTGGCGGTCGAGACACAGGAAATAGAGGTACCCGCCTGATGTCTTCCATCCCGCTGCTGAGGCCGCGGGATGTAATCGCGAAAGCCGGTCTCACGCCAACAGAATTCCTCGCTGCGCTGGAATCCTGAGGAGACCCGTGGAGCTGCAGGAGCGACAGATGTGAGCGTCTTCGACATCATCGGTCCCAGGATGGTCGGGCCCTCGTCGAGCCACACGGCGGGGGCGCTGCGGCTGGGGCTCCTGGCCCGGGCGCTGCTCGGCCGGACGCCCGAGCGGGCGAAGATCGGCCTCCACGGATCGTTCGCGACCACGTATCGCGGCCACGGCACCGATCGCGCGGTCGTGGCCGGGCTGCTCGGCATGGCCCCCGACGACCAGCGGATCCCGCAGAGCCTCCAGGTGGCGCGCGAGGCCGGTCTCGAGGTCCGGTTCGAACCCGTCGACCTGGGGCCGGAGGCGCACCCGAACACGCTGCGGTTCGAGCTCGAGGCCGGCCGCCAGCGGGCGGTCCTGACCGGCGTGTCGGTGGGCGGCGGCGCGGTCGAAGTGCGTGACGTGAACGGCCGCGCGGTCGAGCTGACGGGAGAGTTCGATACGCTCTTGATCGTGGCCCAGGACATCCCCGGCACGACCGCCACCGTCACCCGGCTCCTGGCCGAGGCCGGCGTCAACATCGCCTTCCTCGAGGTGAGCCGCGAGAAGCGGGGCCGGGACGCCACCATGATCATCCAGGCCGACCAGCCGATCCCGGAAGAGGTCGTGGGGAAGGTGCAGGCGTTCGAGTGGGTGCGCTTCGCGCGCCGGCTCCAGAAGGTGACGGACTGACCTCAGTCGGCCAGCAGCGTCGTCAGCTTGGAAATCACCTCGTCGATGGCTTCCGCCGTCAAGCGCCCGGCCCTGCTCGCGCGCCTTGCCCGCCAGTCGAGAGACTTCACCTGATCCGCCAGGACGACGCCGGTGATTTCGCCTTTTGCCGGTAGCACGACTTCGAACGGGTACCCCTTGATTCGGCTGGTGACCGGGCAGCACAGCGCGAGCCCCACCTTGCGATTGTAGGCTCGAGGAGACACGACCGCGGCAGGCCGACGTCCCGCCTGTTCATGGCCGGCTTGTGGATCGAGGCTGATCCATACCAGATCGCCCCGCTCGGGGACGAAAGCCGGCACCTACCAGACCTCGTGACCCACGGGAGGGCCGAAATTCATCTCCTCGTGGAGGTTCTCCTTTGTTACGCGGGCTAGAAGATCCTCCAGGCTCCAGCGACTCTGCGCCGTGGGCGCCAAGAGAAGGCGATCGCCCTCGATGGAAAACTCGACCTCGGTCCCGGCGTCCAGGCCGGCTTCCTCGGCCAGATCCCGCGGAATCCGGACCGCCAGGCTGTTGCCCCACCGACCGATTGTGGTACGCATGGCCCTCCCTCCGTAGATGCTGTTACAGCCACAAGTAGATACATTGAATATACATGTATGCCCGGTTCCGCCAATGCCCGTTGGCCTGCAACCACCCATATTGAAGGGCTCACGGCCCCTACGCGCGAAGGAAGGAACAGCCGGTGTTCAAGAGCATCGAGGAGATCGTCGAGAGAGCCGAGACCGAGGGCGCCCCCGTCTGGCGGGTCGTCCTGGCCGAGGAGATGGACGACTCGGGCCGCACGGAGGAGGAGGTCCTCGACCGCCTGAAGGATCGCCTGCAGACGATGCGCGAGGCGGTCGAGCGCGGTCTCGGGTCGGATGCTCCCTCGGTGAGCGGCCTCCTGGGCGGCGGCGCCCGGCGCTTCGAGGAGTGGCGCGCGAGCGGGGCCTCGGTCTCCGGGCCTTTCATCGGCAAGGTGATCGCCCGCGCCCAGGCCACCATGGAGGTGAACGCGCGAATGGGGACGATCGTCGCCACCCCCACCGCCGGCTCCTCGGGGATCCTGCCGGCCGTGCTCTTCGCTGCCGAGGAGGAGCTCGGGTTCGACGACGACGACCTGGCCCGGGGACTCCTCGTGGCGGCCGGGGTCGGACAGGTGATCGTGGCGCGGGCCAGCGTGGCCGGGGCGACCGGCGGATGTCAGGCGGAAACGGGCAGCGCGGCGGCGATGGCGTCGGCGGCGCTGACGGAGCTCCGGGGCGGCACGCCGGCGATGGCGGCGCAGGCGGTCGCGTTCACGCTCCAGGGCATGCTGGGATTGATCTGCGACCCCGTCGCGGGGCTGGTCGAGGTGCCCTGCTTGACCCGCAACGTGTCCGGCGCGGTGCAGGCGGTGGCGGCCTCGGAGATGGCGTTGTCGGGGCTCCGGTTCCCGATCCCGGCCGACGAGGTGATCGACGTGATGGGGCAGATCGGCAGCGAGATGGACGAGCGTTATCGGGAGACGGCGAAGGGCGGTCTGGCGACCAGCCCGACCGGGGCGAAGTTGGCGGCCTCGGTGCGCTGGGACGGACCCGGCTTCGAGAACACCAACGAGGCGCGGGCGCGGCAGCTCGAGGCCGAGGAGGCCGGGCGCGCCTCGGCCGAAGACGGATCCAGTGGGACGCCCGGAGATGGCGTCGATGGCTGATCGTCGCGTCCTGATCCTGGCCGAGGGGCGCTTCAGCGTGATCGACGCCAAGACGGCCACGTGCGTGATCCGCTACGCGCCCGACGACGTCGTGGGCGTTCTCGACAGCCGGACCGCCGGACGCACGACCGACGAGATCCTGGGCTTCGGGCCGGCTCTTCCGATCGTGGGCACGATCGAGGAGGGGCTGGCCCTCGGTCCCGATACCCTGCTGATCGGAGTGGCCCCGCGGGGCGGCGCGCTCCCCGCGGCGTGGCGGACCGTGCTGGCCCGCGCCCTCGAGGAAGGCCTCACCGTGGCGAGCGGGCTCCACACCTTCCTGGGGGAGGACCCGGAGCTGCGGGCCATCGCCGGGAAGACCGGCGCCAAGATCGTGGACCTCCGTCGCGTGCCCGACGACCTGCCCGTCGCCTCGCGCAAGGCGGCCGACGTCGACGCCGTCGTGGTCCTCACCGTCGGCACGGATTGCAACGTGGGGAAGATGACGGCGTCCATGGAGCTGACCCTGGCCGCCCGCCGCCTGGGCCATCGGGCGGTCTTCGCGCCGACCGGGCAGACCGGGCTCTTCATCGACGGGAAGGGCCTCGCGGTCGACCGCGTGATCGCCGACTTCGTGGCCGGCGCCGCCGAGCGCATCGTGCTCGAGAACGCGCCCGGCCAGGACCTCGTCTTCGTCGAGGGCCAGGGCTCGCTCCTCCACCCGGGCTACAGCGGCGTCACGCTGGCGCTCCTCCACGGCTCGATGCCCGACGCGCAGATCCTGGTCCATCAGCCGACCCGCACGCGCACGCTGAACGACGAGATCGAGATCATGCCGCTCCCCGACTGGATCGCGCTCTACGAGCGGATGGCCGGCTATCTCAAGCCGGCGCCGGTCCTCGGGATCGCCTTGAACGGCCACGACCTGGACGAGGTGGAGGCGCGGAGGTGGGCGGATCGGATCTCGGAGGAGACCGGTCTGCCGGCGGTCGATCCCGTCCGGTTCGGCGCCGAGCCGCTGATCGAGGCGATCGTGGCCGGGGTCGGGCCGCGGGAGGCCGCCGCCGTGAAGGCGGGGGAGACCGGTTGATGCGGGCCGAGACCCACCGCATCGTCCTCACCCCCACCCACCCGTTCCGGATCGCCCGCTCCGAGCACCGGACCTACGAGCACTGGCTCGTGCGCCTCGAGCACGAGGGCGACGAGGGCTGGGGGGAGGCCGCCCCGTCCCGGCGCTACGGCGAGACCGCCGCCAGCGTGGAGGCCGCGCTGGGCGAGCTGCTGCCGCTGGTGGGGGACGATCCCTATGCCCTCGACCGGATCGAGAGCCGGCTGAACGGCCACCTCTGGGAAAACGCCAGCGCCAAGACGGCGATCTCGATGGCGCTCCACGATCTCCTGGGACGCCGCCACGGCCTCCCCCTCTACCGCTGGCTGGGGCTCGACCTGGACCGCGTCCCGGCCACGTCGTTCACGATCGGCATCGACGAGCCGGGGCGGATGCGCGAGAAGGTGGCCGAGGCGGAGCGTTACCCGATCCTCAAGATCAAGCTCGGGTTCGAGGGCGACCGGGCCGTCCTCGAGACGATCCGCGGCGCGACCGACAAGCCGATCCGGGTCGACGCCAACGAAGGCTGGTCCCGCCGGCAGGCGCTGGCGCGGATCCCCGTGCTCGAGGACCTCGGGGTGGAGCTGCTCGAGCAGCCGGTCCGGGCGAGCGACCGCGAGGGCCTGGCCATGGTCGCGGCCGCCACCGACATCCCGGTCGTGGCCGACGAGGCCTGCCGGACGAGCGCCGACCTGGCGGACCTCCTGGGGGTCGTGGACGTGGTCAACGTGAAGCTCGCCAAATGCGGCTCGATCCTGGAGGCCGTGCGTCTCATGACCGGCGCCCGAGCGCTCGGGTTCGGGGTCTTTCTGGGCTGCATGGTCGAGTCCTCGCTCGGGATCGCCGCGGCCGCCCATCTGGCGCCGCTGGCCGACTACGTGGACCTGGACGGTCACTTGCTGCTGGCCGACGATCCCTGGGCCGGTCTGCGCTTCCTAGAGGGCCGGGTGCTGCCCGATGCGGAGCGTCCAGGGCTCGGCGTCCTACCCGTGACCGAGCGGGTGCCGGCGGGCTGAGCCAGCGCGCCGGTTCGATCCCCCTGGCTCCGACTTCGCGCGAGGACGGTTCGGCCTCCCCCGGGGTCGGCATGCCCCTTGCGCAACGTAACGGACGTCAAGCGCGGGCGCTGACCGGGTCGAATGGGCCGAAGCACCTGCGCTGCTTCAACTTGGGAAGACAAAACGCGAGCCCGCCGGACAACGGCGGGAGGGCCGCGGCGCCTCAGATATCTGAGCAAAACTCAGAAATCTGAGGCTGAGCCGGAGTGTCTCCGGACGAGCCGCCTTTCAGATCACGGCCGCGCGAGCGGCCAAACAAGGATGCCGATACGCAAACCGGAAACGCGAAACCAGCGAGGAGGTGGGCCGAGCGCAGGACGATTTTCGGTTTTCGCTTTCGAGTTTTCTCGGGCGCTCCCCGGACGATCCGGGGGCGCGAGTCTCTTCAGAGAAGAACAAGAGGAGAAACAGCCAGCATGAATTTCCTTAAGAAATTCTGGCGGATTCCCGCCCTGGCGCTGGTGGTCACGCTGCCGTTCGTGGCGGCGTGCGCCGATGACGATGGAGCTCAGGCACCCGGTCAGGGTGGCGACGACCTGGGCACGATCTCGGGCAGGGTATCTGATCCCGATGACAACCCCATCGTCGGAGCGTTGGTCGGAACCAACCCGGCCACGAAGACTGCGCTCACCGACGCCAATGGGAACTACCAAATCGACGACGTCCCGATCCCGGACAACCCGACCCCGTACGCGGTGACCGCGTCGGCGGACGGGTTCCAGTCGGCATCGGCGACGACATCGCTTTCCACCACCGCGCCCAACGCCACGGTAAACCTGGTGCTGACACCGGGCGGGGCCGGCGGTGCGGGCGACCTGAACGTCCTCGTGGTGCGCCGGACCGGCGAGCCGGTCGAGGGCGCCACGGTCACGGTCAGCGATCCGGCGGGCGCCGA
>JBOHRW010000176.1:0-6711 GCA_050732935.1 Gemmatimonadota bacterium | reverse complement strand
GTCCATGTTGATGGTGGCCCCGAGCGGCAGCACGACCGCCGATACCTCCTCGCTCACCCCCAGGTTCTCCTCGGCGCACTCCATCGTCACCGGCAGGGTGGCGTTCGACGACGACGTGCTGAACGCGACCAGCTGGGCCGGGGCGATTCCGCGGAAGAAGTGAATCGGGTTCATCCCCGCCAGGAGCCGGACGGCCGTCGGGTAGACGACTCCCATGTGGATGGCGAGCCCGACCACCACGACGAGCGAGTAGACGACGAGCGTCTTCAGGATGCCCAGCCCGTACTGGCCGATGATGGCCGCGATCAGCGCAAACACTCCGTAGGGCGCGACCTTCATGACCAGGTGGACGAGCTGGATCATGGCCTCGTTGACCGCATCCATGAAGCGGATGACCGGATCCGACTTCTCGCGGTCCAGATACGTCAGCGCGATCCCGAACACCAGGGCGAAGAAGATGACCTGCAGCATGTTGGCCTCGGCCATCGATGCGGCGGGGTTGGTGGGGACGATGTCGAGCAGGGTGTCGACCACGCTCGGCTTGGCCGTGGCCTGCTCGATCGAGGTTTCGGCCGCGCCGGCAAAGTCGGCTAGAAGCCGGTCCTTGATGTCGGGCGCCAGACGCGAGCCCGGCTGCACGATGTTGGCGAGCGTCAGCCCGATCGTGATCGCAATGGAGGTCGTGACGAGGTAGTAGGCGATCGTCTTGACGCCGATCCGCCCCAGCTTGGCGAGGTCGCCGAGGCTCGCGACGCCGATCAGGATCGAGGCGAAGACGAGGGGCACGACGATCATCGTGATGAGGCGGATGAAGAGATCGCCGACCGGCTTGATCACGGCGATCGAGGGACCGACCACGATCCCCGCCACCGCGCCCAGGACCAGGCCCAGCAGGATCTGGGTGTGGAGGGCGATTCTCGGCATGACAAGGCAACGTATCCGGCCCTTTCGGGGCGCGCAACCACGGCGATGGCTCGATTGCTGGGCTCCGTGGCCGTCGATAACTTCGGCCACGCGTCCCATGTCGAACCGCATCCGAGGCGTGCTGCAGTATGACGGCACAAGCTATCGCGGCTGGCAGCGCCAGCCCGACGCGCCGACCGTTCAGGAGACCTGCGAGCGGGCCCTGGCGGAGGTGCTGGGCGAAATGGTCGCGGTGGTCGCCGCCGGGCGCACCGACACTGGAGTCCACGCCCGCGGCCAGGTTGTCCATTTCGAGCATGCGGGCCGGCTGGAGCCGGCCGAGATCCACCGAGCATGGAACGCCCGCCTTCCCCGGGACGTGTGGGTCGAGCGCCTGGAGGGCGCGGCGCCGGATTTCCATGCCCGGCACGACGCACTCAGGCGCACGTACCGGTACTACGTCGCCGAGGGGGCGCGGAGTCGCTCGCCCTTCGTCCGCCGCTACGCCTGGGCGCAGGTCCGAGCGCTGGAGTGGGAGCCGATCGAGGCCGCCACCGCCCGGCTCCTCGGCACCCACGACTTTCGCCGCTTCGCCAAAGGGGACGGTCGTGGCATCTGCACGATCATGGACGCGCGCTGGGACCCCACCGAGGAGGGTCGGGTACTGAAGATCACGGCCGATCGTTTCCTTCGTCACATGGTCCGCGCGATCGTCGCCGCCCTCGTGGCCGTCGGTCGCGGCCGCGTGCCCCAAGAGGCCCTCGGTGCTGCGCTGGAGGAGGACGGATCGCGTGTCCCCGCCGGAGCGGCGCCTCCCCACGGACTGTTCCTCTGGAAGGTCGAGTATGATCGCTAGACGCGCCGCTCTGGTCGCCATGGTCGGCCTCGCCATCCTAGGCGGATGGCTCCTGGGCTCGCGGGCGAATCCGCAGGGTCTCGAGCATGTCCTGTCGAGCGCGACGGCCCAGCCCGCCTCGATCGACGAGTCCCGCAGGAACGCGATCGTGGCAGCGGCCGAGCGGGTGGGCCCGGCGGTCGTTTCGGTGAACGTCGTGGCGACTCAGATGGTGGCCTCGCGATCCTTCTTCGACGATCCCTTCTTCTTCTTCGGACCCCGGGAGAGGCTCCGACAGGTGGAGAGCCTGGGGTCAGGCTTCATCGTCTCCCAGGATGGCTACATCGTGACCAATCAGCACGTCGTGGCGGGCGCGACCCGGATCGTCGTCACGCTGATGGACGGCCGCCAGTTTCCCGCCGAGCTGGTCGCGGCGGACGAGGTGACCGATCTGGCGGTGCTGAAGATCGACGGTGAGAACCTCCCCGTCGCTCCCCTCGGCGACTCCGACGATCTCATGATCGGCGAGTGGGCGATCGCGATCGGGAACCCGTTCGGCTATCTGCTGGCCGATCGCCATCCGTCGGTCACGGTGGGCGTCATCTCCGCGCTCGGTCGGGACGTGCGACCCGGCCAGGGGGACGACGGCGAGCAGGTATGGTCCAACATGATCCAGACCGACGCGGCCATCAATCCGGGGAACTCCGGCGGGCCGCTGGTGAACTCCGCGGGCCAGGTGATCGGCGTCAACTCCTTCATCTTCTCCAGGTCCGGGGGATCGATCGGGCTCGGCTTCGCGATTCCCATCGACCGCGCCAAGCGCGCGCTGGCCGACGTCATCGAGTTCGGGTCGATCCGGCGCCCCTGGACGGGCTTGCACGTCTCGACCGAGACCCCCCCGGGGAACGGCCGAGTCTCGGCGGGTGTGATCGTGACCCGCGTGGATCCGGGAAGCCCCGCCGCGCGGGCCGGCCTCAGAGAGGGTGACCTCCTCGTGGAGGCGGACGGGGAGCCCATCGGCTCGGCGCTCGACTGGGAGGGGCGGCTGCTGGATCTGCCTACCGGCGCCTCGGTGGAGCTGCTCGTCCAGCGCGCGGACGGACGGGTGGCGGTCACGCTGACGCCCGAGGAGGATCCGCTCACCGCCGCTCGGCGGATCGAGACTCCGTTCGGGGCTGATGTAGTCGTGCTGGACCCGACCCTCGCCTCCAGCATCGGCGTGCGCAGCGCGACCGGTCTCTATCTCGACAATGTCCGGCCCGGAGATGGGTTCCGGAACCTGGGTCTCCAGACCGGGGACATCCTCCTCGCCCTGAACGGCCGCACGCTCGATTCCGAGGACGACGTGGAGTGGATGGTCGCCGTCCTGCGCGGAGGCGGGCCGATCGAGCTGTACGTGGAGCGGGCCGGCGTCACGACGCGGCTGTTGATCCGCTAGCGGTTCGATGGGGCGACCGCGCCCCCACCACGTTACCTTACGCCCTCCGTGACGCCGATCCAGCCGCTGACCGCTCTCGAGCTTCCCCTGCCCCGAATCCGCCGCGGGAAGGTGCGGGAGATGTTCGCGCTCGGTGACGACATCCTGATGGTCGCCACCGACCGGCTGTCCGCGTTCGACATCGTCTTCGAGCGCGGGATCCCCGACAAGGGCGCCGTCCTGACCGGTCTTTCCGACTTCTGGTTCGACCAACTGCACGCCGCCGAGCCTCATCACCGAATCACCGCCGACATGGACGAGATCGTCGAGCGGGAGCCCGCCCTGGCCAGGCACCGCGCGTCTCTCGCCGGGCGCGCGATGCTTTGCCAGCGGGCCGAGACCATCCCCGTCGAGTGCGTGGTCCGGGGCTATCTCGACGGATCGGGCTGGAAGGAGTATCAGGCGACGGGTCGCGTCACCGGGATCGAACTCCCATCGGGTCTCGAGCGAGGCGACCGCTTGCCGAAGCCGATCTTCACGCCCGCCACAAAGGCCGAGAGCGGCCACGACGAGAACATCGCCTTCGAGGAGATGGCGCGGCGGATCGGGAGCGACCTCGCGCGAGAGCTGCGCGACCGCTCGCTCTCCCTCTACGCCGAGGGCAGCGACCACGCCGCCGAGCGCGGGATCATCCTCGCCGACACCAAGTTCGAGTTCGGCCCGTCGGCGGACGGGGACGGGGTCCTCCTGATCGACGAGGTCCTGACCCCCGACTCCTCGCGCTTCTGGGACGCCGAGGAATGGCGTCCGGGAGGCCCCCAGCCCTCCTTCGACAAGCAGCCCGTTCGCGACTTCCTCGAGGCCGAGCGGAAGGCCGGCCGCTGGGACGGCGAGCCGCCGCTGCCTCCGCTCCCCGACGCCGCGGTCATGGCCACGTCGGAGCGCTACCGCGAGGCATACCACCGGATCACCGGACATCCGCTTCCGCATGGCGGCGGTCACCCCTCCAGAGCCAGAGAAGCAACCCGGTGAGCCGGGTCGAGGTCTTCATTCAGCTCAAGCCCGGCATGCTGGATCCCCAGGGCGAGACCCTGACCCACGCGCTGGAGGCGCTCGGCTACGACGGCGTCTCCGACCTCCGGGTCGGGAAGTGGATCACCTTCGAGATCGACGAGCCGGACCGCTCCACGGTCGATCGGGAGGTCCGGGAGATGTGCGAGCGGCTCCTGGCCAACCCCGTCATCGAGCGCTTCGACTACCGGGTCCACGAGGACGGGCGGTGACCGGTACCCGGGTTCCGATCGGCGTCGTCCGCTTCCCCGGCACCAACTGCGACCAGGACGTCTTCGACGCCGTCGGGAGCGTCGACGCCGCCAAGCCCGTCTGGCTCTGGCACAAGGAGCGTGACCTGGCCGGCGTCAAGGCGATCGTCCTGGCCGGCGGGTTCGCGTACGGCGACTACCTGCGCGCCGGGTCGATCGCCCGCTTCAGCCCGATCATGGAGGAGGTGATCCGTTTCGCGAAGTCCGGCCGACCCGTGCTCGGCATCTGCAACGGGTTTCAGATCCTGACCGAGGCCGGTCTCCTCCCCGGGGCGCTCATGCGAAACGACATCCTCACCTTCGTCTGTCGCCCGCAGTGGCTCAAGATCGAATCCACCGCCACTCCGTTCACCCGGCACTACGAGCCGGGCCGGCTCGTCCGCTTCCCGGTCGCGCACGGCGAAGGCAACTACGTCGCGCCGCCCGACGTGCTGGACCGACTGGAGACCAACGGTCGCGTCGTCTTCCGCTACGTGGACGCCAGCGGCCAGGCGACCCCCGAGGCCAACCCCAACGGCTCGGCCCGCAACATCGCCGGCATCGCCGACGAGACCGGCAACATCGTGGGCCTCATGCCGCACCCCGACCGGGCCATGGATCTCCTGCTGGACTCGGCCGACGGCCGCCCCGTGTTCGAGGGACTGGTGGAGGCGGCGGCGTGACGACCGCGCTGGAGGAGCGCCCGGTCACCCAAGCCGACGTCCTGGCCCACGGCCTCACGCCCGCCGAGTACGAGCGCATCGTCGAGCTGCTGGGCCGGGAGCCGGGCTTCACCGAGCTCGGCGTCTTCAGCCTCATGTGGAGCGAACACTGCGGCTACAAGTACAGCCGGGCGCGACTCGCCGAGCTCCCGACGACGGGCCCGCAGGTCGTCCAGGGGCCCGGCGAAAACGCGGGCGCGGTCGACGTCGGGGACGGCCTGGCCGTCGTCTTCAAGATGGAGAGCCACAACCATCCGTCGGCGGTCGAGCCCTACCAGGGGGCGGCGACCGGGGTCGGCGGGATCCTGCGTGACGTCTTCACGATGGGGGCGCGGCCGATCGCGCTGCTGAATTCACTCCGCTTTGGCGAGCTCGACGATCCGCACGTCCGCTATCTCTTCCGTAACGTGGTGCGCGGCGTGGGCGACTACGGGAACTGTGTTGGCGTCCCCACGGTGGGCGGCGAGGTCGTGTTCGACGACGCCTATCGCGGCAACCCGCTCGTCAACGCGATGTGCGTGGGTCTTCTGCGCCACGAGGACCTGACCCGCGCCTCCTCCGGCGAGCCCGGCAACGCCATCTACGTGCTCGGCTCTTCGACCGGCCGCGACGGAATCCATGGCGCGAGCCTGCTGGCTTCCACCGAGCTGGGCGACGACACCGCCGAGAGCCGACCCACCGTGCAGGTCGGCGACCCGTTCACCGACAAGCTCCTCGTCGAGGCCACGCTGGAGCTGATCGGCCGGCGCGTCGTCTCAGGAATCCAGGACATGGGCGCGGCCGGCCTCACGTCCAGCTCGAGCGAGATGGCCTCGCGTGGGGGGACCGGGATCGAGATCGACGTGGCGAAGGTTCCCCGCCGCGAGCCCGGCATGACCCCCTACGAGGTCCTCCTCAGCGAGTCCCAGGAGCGGATGCTGATCTCCGCGAACGCGGCGGTCGAGCCGGAGCTGATGGAGGTCGCGGCCAGGTGGGACCTTCCCTGCACGCGGGTCGGCCAGGTCACGGGCGACGGCGTCTGGCGGATCCTGGAGGGAGATTCGGTAGTCTGCGAAATCCCCGTCCGCGCCCTCACCGACGATGTCCCGCGGTACCTGCGCGAGGTGGAGCCGCCGGCCTACCTGGCGGAGATCCACGCCGCGATGCCGGACCCCGCCGAGCTCGCCGCGATCGATCCCTGGGACGCCCTGGAGACGCTCCTCTCCGCGCCCACGATCGCCAGCAAGCGGTGGGTGTGGGAGCAGTACGACCACACGGTCCAGGCCTCGACCGTGGCGGCGCCCGGCGCCGACGCGGCGATCGTCCGGATCCGCGGGACGGAACGCGGGCTGGCGCTGGCGGTGGACGGGAACGGCCGCTGGGTCTACTGCGACCCGCGGCGCGGGGGCGCCCTGGCGGTCGCCGAGGCGGCCCGCAACCTGGCCGCTGTCGGCGCCCGGCCGCTCGCGATCACCGACTGCCTCAACTTCGGAAACCCGGAGAAGGACGCCGTCTACTGGCAGTTCGTGGAAGCGATCCGCGGGATCTCCGACG
>JBOHRW010000175.1:0-6995 GCA_050732935.1 Gemmatimonadota bacterium | reverse complement strand
CTCATGGGGGCGGAGCAGCTCGCCTGGCTGAAGGAAGGGCTCGCGGCCAGCCGGGCGCGGGTCAAGATCGTCGCCGTCGGGGTCCAGGTGCTGGCCGACTACCACCAGTACGACGGCTATCTCAACTACCCCCACGAGCGGGCCGAGCTGATGCGCTGGATTCGCGAGCAGCGGATCGAGGGCGTGGTCTTCGTGTCCGGCGACCGCCACCTCTCCGAGCTCATGCGGGACGACGAGCGGGTAGGGTATCCGCTCTACGAGCTCACCGCCTCACCCGTGGGCAACCGCGTCTTCACGACCGGCCTCGAGCAGCCCAACCCGATCCGGATTGACGGCTACGCCGACGGGTTCAACTACGGCCTCCTCGATGTGGATACCGTGAGCGATCCCGGAACGATCACCTTCCTGCTCGCCGACGCCGAGGGAAACCAGGTCCTGCGGCACGAAGTCACGCTCGACCGGCTCCGCTTCGACTCGCGGTAGCCCGGCCGTCCGCCGGGTCGGGAATTGTGGCAGCGGCGCCCCGGTCTGAAACATGAAGCTTCAGAAGTTCAGCCTGTACGCCAGGCTCAGATCCCGCCCCGGCAGCGGCGCCGAATCCTTCAGGAACGACACGTGATTCCGCGCTTCCACGTCGGTCAGGTTCGTCCCCCTGAGGATCAGATCGTGGACCAGTCCGCCCACGAAGAAGCGGTATCCCAGCGTCGCCTCCGCCATCGTGTAACCGTCGGTCGGCTCCTCGAGCTCGGCCACCCGAGCCTGCTCGAAGACGCGCCGGAGCTCGAAGCCTCCCCACAGAGCCGAACCCTGGTAGTGGATCCCCGCTCCGATGCGGGCCGGCGGGATCCGGGGGAGCGGCCCGTCGGTGGCCGCGAGCTCGGCCCGGACGACATCGCCCGTCAGCTCCAGCGTCAGATGGTGCGGCTCGCGATGCAGGAGCTCCATGTCCAGGTGCGCCTCCGCGCCCGTGAACAGGGCGTCCGCCTGCGTGAAACGGATCACGTCGAGGCCGCCCTCGACTTCGCCGGTGAAGGCCTCGTAGATAAAGTCGCTGAACCGGTTGGCGAAGACGCTCACCTCTCCCGTCAAACGGCCGGCTGAGTGTCGCACGCCCAGGTCGACGCCCAGGCTCGACTCCCGATCGAGATCCGGGTCGCCGATCTCGAACGCGTTCGTCGCCAGGTGAGGGCCGCCCGAGAACAGTTCCTCCGAGGTGGGGATCCTGGCCGAGCGGGCCACCGCGAGCGAGATCGTGGTCTCATCACGGGGCGCCCAGACGAGTCCGCCCGAGGCCGAGAAAGCGTCGAACGAGCGTTCCCGAAGGTCGCCCTCTCGCGTCGCCACGTCGCCGCTCTCGTAGCGCCCTCCGAACTGGAGCCGGAGGCTTCCCAGAGTGAGTTCTTCGAACACGAACAGCGCCCACGTATCGGTATCGGTCGGCGGCACGAAGGCCTCCTCGCCGATCGCCGCGAACTCGCGGCCGAGGACCTGGAGTCCGAAGGCCCCACCGAGCCGCCCTATGTCGCGATGGGGGGCTTCCAGCCGGAGCTCCCATGCCTCGTTGGTGAAGCGCGTGCCGACTTCAGTCCCCTCCAGCTCGACGTGCTCGTAGTCGGTCGTGCCCAGACGCAGCCGCGCTCCCTCGAGCGGCCCGGCGGGGCGGTTCAGCTCGCCTTCGACGTCGAACCGGCGCTGGTCCATGTCGATCCGGACGACCTCCTCCTCGTGGCCGTGGCCGGGGACGCCGTAATCGTGGTCGTACCCGCTGAGGGAGAACCCCAGGAAGCCGCTCTCCCCGACCAGCGAAAGGCCGCCCGTCAGGTTGCTCGACTCGAGAGCGCTGTTGGGAAGGACGCCGAAGGCCGGCTCCCCATCGCCATCGTCGGGTTCGGCTTCGGCGAAGCCGGGGATCTCGTAGTCGTCGGTGTCGCGCGTCAGGCCACCCAGGTGCCAGGCGACCGGACCCAGGCCGCCCGAGATCGACAGCGCGCCGCTGCGCTCGTCGGCCACCGTGCCGCCGCGCAGCTCCAGAGACCCGGTGACGGGGACATCGAGCGCCAGCCGCGGGATCCGGCCATCGATGACGTTCACGACCCCGCCGATCGCGCTCGATCCGTAGAGCAGCGTCGCCGGGCCGCGCACGATTTCTATGCGCTCGGTCGACAGGGGGTCGTGGCTGATGGCGTGGTCCGGGCTGGTGGACGAGGCGTCGCCCGTCCCGACCCCGCCTTCCAGGATGCGGATCCGGTCGCCACCCAGCCCGCGGATCACCGGGCGGCTGGAGCCGGGAGCGAAGTAGGTGGAGCTCACCCCGGGTTCGTCGCTCAACGTCTCGCCGAGCGTCGCCTCACGCTGCGCGGCGAGGTCGCGGCCCTCGACCACGCCGACCGGCTGGGCGACCTCCTCGAGACCGCGCGAGCCGGGAGCCGCGCTCACCGTGATCGGCTCGGCGTGAAACAGGTGATCCAGGACGAGGTCATGCTCGACCCGCTGTCCTGGCTCGACGGCGACCCGATTCACGGCGATTCCGTGCCGCGGGCTTTGGGCCTCGAGCCGGTATTCGCCCGGCCTCAGGTCGGGGATCACGTACGATCCATCAGATCCGACACGGATTCGACGGCGAAGTTCGGTGACGGTGACCGTGGCGTCCGCGGCCGGCTCGCCGGACTCGGTGAGCACGCGCCCCGAGATGGACGCCACTTCCTGGGCGAGCGCGGTGGGCGCACCGCCGAGGCTGAGGGCCGCCAGCCAGACGGTCGGTACGAGATGCGAAATGAAGGAACGGCGCATGGTCGCTTCTCCATGAAGAATGGTAGATGCCGGGGATTTGGAGCGAGGGCCGGGAACCGGCCCCGAGATCAGGCGAGGGGAGGCGCGCGGGGGAGGAGGTCGTCGACCCGGACCGTCGACGGCGCGCTGCATGGCGCCTCGGCCAGGGGGGGGCCGGACGCACCGTCCAGCGGACCGGAGACCGCCGGTAGCGGCAGCGCGACCGAGCGTTCGAGCCGGCATCCGATGCAGTCGTCGGGTGCAGGCGTGGGATCTGCGCCGCCCGGGGCATAGCCAAAGTCGTGGTGATGATACTGGGCTGGAAGGTCGGCGAGCTCGATGCCCGCCGTTTCGGGCCCGTGCCGGTGGAGCGAGGTCGCTCCCGACAGAAGAACGACGTGGCAGAAGCCCAGGCCGAAGGCGGTCAGACGGCGCAACATGGCCCCAAGATAAGCTGTCCGATGCCGCGTTGCCCGGTCGCCGTGGACGGGATAAAATCGAAGTCCCTTCCGACCCCATCGCTCTGGAGGCCCATGGCCATGCAACCGGGCGATCCCGCCCCGAAGTTCGCGCTACCTGACGCCCCTGGACACACCATCGACCTAGCTGAGCGGCTGGGAAGAGGACCCGTCGTCCTCCTCTTCTTCCCCCTTGCCTTCAGCCCGACGTGCACGGCCGAGATGTGCGCGATGCGCGACGGCTGGAGCGCCTGGAAGGACCTCGACGCGGACATCCTGGCGATCTCGGTCGACAGCCCGTTCGTCACGAAGAAGTTCAGGGACGAGCACGGCCTGCCCTTTCCGGTCCTGTCCGACTTCAACCGCGAGGCGGCCCGGGAGTACGGCGTCATGTACGAGGACTTCTACGGGTTGAAGGATGTGGCCAAGCGGGCCGTCTTCGTCATCGGCGGGGATGGGCGGGTGGAGTACCGGTGGGTGAGCGAGAACGCGGGGGTGGAGCCCGACTACGAGGAGGTGAGGCAGGCGATCCGACGCCTCGGCTAGAGCGGCTGACGCAGGCTGGAGTCATTGCTAAGCGTCACCGACTCGTCTAGTGTGTGTCACAAGACCTTTGCGCTTTCGGGCTACCCTCCCATGGCCCAGGCCTTCGAGCGGTCACGCTTAAAAGAAGGCATTCAGGCCTTGAACCAGACGAAAGGAGCCAGTATGAACCGATTTCGGGTGAGCTGCACAGCCCTGGTGGCGGCGCTGACTCTGCTGGCCCTGGCCGGTCGGCCCGCCGACGCGCGCGCACAGCAGGGCCTGACGACGGGCTCCATCAACGGGCGCGTCACCGACAACGTGGGCGACCCGCTGGCAAACGCCACCGTCACGGTGCGCAACGTGGAGACCGGTGTGAGCCGTGAGGTCCAGACCGACTCTGAGGGTCGTTTCACCGCCGGCCTGCTGCGCCCAGGACCCTACGTGGTCCGGGCGGACTTCCCGCCCCTCGATGCGGTGGAGCGCGGACCGTTGCAGGTTACGGTCGGCGAGGAACGGGTCGTCTCCCTGGCGCTTCAGCCGGTCGCCGTCGAGGCGATCGCGGTAACGATCGTGGACGAAGCGTCTGCGATCGACCTGGCCCAGGGAGGAGTCGTGGAAACGGTCACAGAGGAGCAGATCGACAACCTGCCTACGGCGGGGCGGGACTTCACGGACTTCATCGCCCTCTCCGGGCTCATCAGCCCGCAGCAGAACATCTCGACCGGCGGTCAGTTCTCGATCGGAGGGGCGCGAACGTCCGGCACAAACATCACGATCGACGGCGCCGATGCCAACAACGCCTTCTTCGGCGAGAACCAGGGCTCATCCCGCATTCCTTTCGCCTTCTCGCTCGAATCGATCAAGGAATTCCAGATCATCACCAACGGCTACGACGTCGAGTACGGGAAGTTCAGCGGCGGGCTGATCAACGCGGTGACGAAGGGAGGGACCAACGAGCTCGACGGCAGCTTTTTCGTCTTCGGTCGCGACGAGGCTCTCACTGGGCAGAACTTCGACGGATCGGACCCTGAGGATTTCGCCTCCCTGCAGTTCGGGGGAACGCTCTCGGGGCCGATCATCCGCGACAAGCTCCACTACTTCATCTCGGCCGACTTCCAGGAGCGCGACCAACCGGTCTTCACGCTCACTCCCGAACAGTCTGGTATTCCGGCCGCCGAGATCAACGAGTTCCTGGACATAGTCGAGAATGTGTATGGGCTGAATACGGCCGGAGAATCGGGGATCTTCCAGGAAACCGATGACGAAGCGGCGGTCTTCGGCCGACTCGACTGGAGTCTGAATCAGAACAACCGTCTCACGTTCCGCACGAACTACACCGATTTCAACAACGAGAACGATCGCATCAGCCGTAGCGGAAACGAGGCCAAGACGATGGGCGGGACGTTCATCGACGAATCGTACTCGCTGGTCGGCGAGCTGAACACGGTCCTGGGCGAGGCCGGAAACATGTACAACACGTTGCGACTCCACTACTCGGACCAGGACCGGCCGCGACCGGGCAACAGCACGCTCCCGTCCGCCACCGTGGATGTGGAGGATGGCACCCTCGAGTACGGCGGGAACTTCTTTGGCATCCTCTTCGACAACCGGCTCGAGGAATCGAAGTTTCAGCTCACCGACAACCTGACGTGGCAGGCCGGCGGCCACACGTTCAAGGTCGGGACCGACAATATCTTCAGCAACACGGTCAACAAGTTCTGGCTGAACGGGAACGGGTTCTTCACGTTCGACAGTTTGGAGGACTTCCGGAACCGGAATCCCGGCTTCTCCTTTCGTTTCGTGCCGTCGGGTCCGGATGGGCGGCCGGACCCGAACCCGACCGCGCCGATCGCGGAGTTCGACACGCGGGAGTACGCGGTCTACGCGCAGGATGAGTGGCAGGCGAGCGACAAACTCCTGCTGATGCTCGGCTTGCGCTACGACCGCACCAGTTACCCGGACGAGGGCGGCCCGCTCGGAAATCCGGAGTTCACGGCCCTTGTGGAGCAGGTTTCCCAAGAGGCGCTAGGTAGCGCCGCCTCGATCAGCGATGTCCCGGAGGACGGAGACAACTGGGGGCCGCGGGTCTCGTTCACGTACGACGTCCGAGGCGACGAGGAGAGCCTGGTTCGGGGAGGGGTGGGGTTCTTCCACGCGCGCGTGCCGACAGTGCTGCACGGCAACGTGCTGCAGAACACGCCAAACCCGCTGCTTGCCGTCATCTGCATCGGGGCGGCGGTTCCGGAGTTCAACTACGGCCAGTGGGAGGATCCCGAAAACATCCCGACGAGCTGTGCGTTCGACGGCTTCCAGGGTGATCCTTTCGGAATCGGCATCACCGGCACCCCGCAGATCGTGCTCTGGGACGAGGACCTCGATCTCCCGCAGACGGTCAAGCTGAACCTGGGATACGAGCAGCGAATCGGCGACCGGGTCAAGGCGGGGATCCAGGGAATCTATTCGCGGAGCACGAACAACTTCCACGTTCAGGATCTCAACCTGCAGCCGGCGGTGTTCGAGACCGCCGACGGCCGGCCGGTCCACGTTCCGGAGCTCGAGGACGACGGCGACGTCTTCTTCGATCCCACCGATGAGGCGGACGAGAGAGGCTTTGGCAGGAGCGAGGACGTCAATCGACTGTTCTTCCAGACCGATACCGGGAAGGCCGAGATCTACAACCTCTTGTTGAATCTGGAAGGTCGTCCTTTCGACAACCTCCGGCTGGGCGCCAACTACGTGTACAACTATGCGTTCGACAACTCCTCGTTCGTCTGCTGCACGGCGTTCGCGGGGATGTTCGACATCCCGACCGGCGGCAATCCGAACGACATCGGGGATTTCGGCGACGAGATCAACGGGAACTGGGGACCCTCGGACTTCCAGCGCCGTCATGTCTTCGTGGCGAACGCCATCTGGGATCTGCCGGCGCTGTTCCAGGTCGGCGTGATCTACCGAGTCCAATCAGGCAACCCGTTCACCCCGAGAGTGAATGGGGACGTGAACGCCGACGGCGACGACGCGAACGATCGACCGTTCATCGCCGATCCGGACAATCCGGTGGGAATCCAGTTCGAAAGCCCCGCCGAGCTGGAGGCGTATCGCGCGATTCTGGCGGACGATGACAATGAGTGTCTACGGGAGGATATCGGCCGGATCATCCGCCGGAACACCTGCACGAACCCGGTGTGGCACAGCCTGGACCTCAAGGTGGCCAAGGCGTTCGACACGGTCGAGGGACAGCAG
>JBOHRW010000174.1:0-20395 GCA_050732935.1 Gemmatimonadota bacterium | reverse complement strand
CGGTTGTCGCCCGCCGGGATCTCGTGGAACACGCCGGGGATCCCGAACACGCACTGGTCGGCGAAAGCCAGCTCGCCGGTGCAGCCGCTGTTCGGATGACCGAAGCCCGGCGCCACCGGCGCCGAGTCGATCACCACCCGCACCTCAAAATCGGCCGGGATCGCCAGCGGCTGGATGACCGCCACGTTCAGATCCCAGTCCCGCGCGGGCGGAATGGGACCCGTCAGGTTCCCCTCCGCATCGATCGGAATGTCGGCCGCGGCTCCTTCCACCGGGTTACCGTCGCCGCCCAGCAGCTCGGCCTCGCCAATGACCGCGCTCGCGAATGAGCTCGGGTTTGACTCCGGTGTCGCCTGCTCGAGCGGCGCGAGACCCGACTCCAGGATGAGCGGCAGAGGCGGCGTCACCGAGGCGCTCAGCACATCGAACGCCTCCTGGGAGGGCAGCTGGACCGGGGTCTGGCCGAAGTTGACGCCGTACGAGGTCACCGTGTAGAAGACCGGGATCCCGTTGATGAGACCCGGTCCATCGGCCGGAGTCGGGAAGCTGCCGCCGCGGTCCACGACCGCGAACTGGAGCCCCGTATCCGTGCCCAGGTTGGCCTCTTCCGTCTGCTGGCAGACCACGTCGACGAGTTGCTGTTCGAAAAAGACCGCCTGCGCCCGGCTGCAGAAAAGAGCGGTGGTAACGACGTCCGACAGATCGAACTGCGCGATCAGCTCGGAATCGCCCAGGAGCCCGGTGCGCGAGCGGTAGACCCGGAAGCCCTGGAAGTCCTGGATCGTGAAGTCGGGATTGAACGCCGGATTCGTCACCGTCCTGCCGGCCAGGCCGGCCTCGGCTGCGGTCACGAACCCCGTCGTACCGCCCGTGTCACGCTCGGCGAGGAAGATCACCTGATTCGGATCGAGCGTCAGCGGCTGGCCGTCTTCGCCCAGAACCGGCGGAGCCGCGGGATCCGGGTCGCCGCTCGGCAGCCGTGCGAATGGATCCCGCGACACCTTGGCGAAGGGATTCACGCTCTCCACGGGATCCGGGCTCCAGGTGATCGTCACCTGCTGGTCGCCCGGGATCAGCTCGAAGTCCGGCTTGGGCGGCGCCGTCGGCACCACGAAACCGGCATCGAACGTGGCCTGGGCGGTCTGCTGGACGGTCTTGAAGTTGTTGAACACGGTGGCCGTGTTGGCGGTCGGGTCGAGCTCGTTCGTCACCAGGTTCTTGTACCCTTCCGCCAACAGGAGCGCCGGCGGGGCCCCCGAAGTCCCGGCGAAGAAATAGGCAGCGTAGATCTCGACGAACTCTCCCTGCCCAAGCGTGAAGGGTCCGGAAGACGCCATGCCGCGGACGTCGCGCGGATCGACCTCGAGGACCGCCTCGCCGCCGCCGCCCGTCATGAGGTCGTACCACTCCTCCTTATCCGACGGATCGGGGCGCGGCGCGCCGTTGGTGAACACGGTGAACTCCTGGAGACCCACCTCCTCGCCGGTCGCCGGGTCGATCGGGGTCTTCAGGTAGGTGATCCCGCCGAAGCCGAGCGGGTTCTGGAAGTTGGGCTCGGTGAAGTCCGAGTCCCAGAACACCATCGTCTGAACGTCCGGCAGGAACGCGATCTGGTCGTCGCCGGCTTCCCCGATGTCCGCGTCGATCGCCACCGCCACGATCGTGTTCTCGAGGTCATACGGGCCCGGAGGCACCGTGCCCGCCGCCACGGCCGGAGTGTTGGCCGCGGTGATGAACTCCGTGCGATTGAAGATCCGGAATACCACGAACACGAAGTCCTGGACGCTAGGGACGCCGAACGCGAAGATCGTCTCCACGATCTCGACGCCGGTACGCGTGCCCCCGCAGTCCGCGCACGTGCCGGCCTGGATGTCGTTCACGGCGATGCAGACCGTCTCGTCGGCGAAGCCCGGGAAGGGCTCGCCCGCGAACGGCTGAAGCGCCGGGAACTGGGCCACCCGGAACTGGTCGACCGTGCAGACTTCGGGGAAGTTTCCCTCGTCCTCCGGGTTTGCCGTCGAGAAGTACTCGTCCAGCCCAATGGCGTCGAACGTCGGGCCGCCCGCATCGAGCTCCGAGAACGGACCCCCGATCGCGACCACCGTGTCACCCGCGCCGGGGATCGTGGCGCCGACGTTCGGGCCGGAACTGAAGATGTACTGGTCGGTGGTGGTGATCCAGAAGCCGCCGCCCGCGACCGACGAGCCGGAGCCTCCCACCTGACCGTTGTCGGTCAGGAACAGGATCAACCGGTTACGCTGGAATTCGAAGAAGTCCGGCGTGGTCGCCGGCGTCAAGCCGCCTCGGGCGGGACGGTCCTTCGGCGGCTCGCCCGCCGAGATCCCGGCCATGCCAAGCAGCAGCAGTAGCGACGCCAGGCCCGCCCGCCAGGCCCGCCGGCGCGGGCTCTCGAACCGACTGCGAAACTCCATGAAGCCTCCTGATGAGAACGGTCCCGTGATGGGTGTCCCCGGTCCCGTGACGGGACCGGGGGCACCCTTCTTTTCGACTAGCATGCGCAGAGTCACGCGCCTAGAACCGAAGCTCGACGCCAAAGCGGTACTGGCGCGGCTCGCCATAGTTGAACGGCGAGTCGCCAAAGGCGCCGCCGCTGAAACCCGCAGCTCCCGAGCCCGAGGCGAGCAGGCCCAGACGCAGGGTCTCCTGGCTCTCCTCCAGCGTGATCGTCCCGTCACCGTTCAGATCCTGCTGAGCGAATGCGCTGCGAAACTCCGGCACGATCTGGTCCAGACCGATCGGGAAACCCTCCGGCGCATCGGGCAGCTTGAACGTGGAGGAGATGACCGGGCTCCGCGACAGATCGAACTCCAGGCCGTTACGGTCCGGGAGCCCGCTCGTCGGGCTGACGCGCACCGTGTTGTCGACATCCAGGAAGTTCAGGATCTGGGCGAACACCTCGAGGTCGAGGGCGTTACCCACGCCAAATCCCTTCACCACCCGGAGGTCGCCCTGGTGGAACCACGGCAGCCGGCTTTCGTTCAAGTCCTCCAGCGGCTCGAACTGGCCTGTCAGCGAACGCCGTGTGAAGGGCTCGCCCGAGTGCGCGTTGTAGACAACGTAGGTGCCGAAGTCCTTGAAGATCGTTCCGGCCGTGGTTCCCTCCTGGAAGTCGTCGGGGAACCGCAGCTGGAACTGAATGTTGAACGTGTGCAGCCGGTCGAACGACTCCGCCGAGAGCTCCGACGGAGGCGTCAGCAGACGCCCCGGGAACAGCGGGTCGAACAGCCGCCCGAACCCGCTGCCGGTCGCGAACTCGGTCGGGTCCGAGGTCGTCCCCCGTGCAAACTGCAGCGACCACGCCACGTCGGTCGAGAAGTAATTCGCGTAGCGCTTCCTGAGCGTGACATCCAGACCCTTCACGTTCCCGTTGTCCCCGTTCAGGAACACCCGCCGCTCGTCCCCCGGCACGACCTCCCCGGGCTGGAACACATCCACGCGGATGGCGCCCCGACGGTCGCGGTTGTAGGCCACCAGATCCAGCACCAGGTTCTCGGAGACCAGATGCGTGATCCCGGCCTCGAACGCCGTTGTTTCGACGTAATCGAGGTTCGGGTTCCCGTAGAGGATGTTCGGGTTCTGCGCCGCCGCCTGGAAGTCGGTCGTGTGACCGGCGAAGTAGTCTATCAGCCGCGGCAGCTGATGGAACTTGCCGTAGGAGAGCCGCACCTGCGTCGCGTCGGTGATGGGATGCGCCACCCCGATACGCGGCGAGAGCTCCGTGCGCGTCGAGCCCTCCACCACCACGGCCAGAGGTTCGGTGGCCGGATCGGAGCACTGCGAGAAGGCCGAGATATCGCAATTCACGATGCCCGGGAACTTGGGGAACATCGTGTTCGGATCCCAGCGATCCACTCTGAGGCCCAGGTCGATCACCAGGTCGCCGTAGTCGAGGCGGTCCTGGGCGTAGACAGCCGCCACCCGGGGATCCACGTCGAAGAAGTCGGCGAAAGTGGCGTCCGTGAACCGAGAGTCGGCATTGAAGAAGTTGATCCACGTGTACTCCCCGCCGACCTTCACCCGGTGGACGCGGTTGAGCTGGCTGTCCAGGTCCACCCGGATTCCGTAGCGCCGCTCGTTCCGCCGCCGGAAGAAGTTCTGGAACCCCTCGGTCGTGAAGAGCTGCGAATGACCGAAGATGACGTCGGGATTGGTCGCCCGGGTGCTGCCCACGCCGACCAGGTCCGGACGCCCGGGGATCGCGTCCTCGAAGAAGAACTCCACGTCATCGATCCGGTAGTTCAGGAAGTCCTCCTCGAACGCGTCCTGGCCCGCATCGATGTTGCAGAGCTCCGGGTGCTCCGTCCCGACCCGCTCGCACAGGACGGCCGCCGTGGTGCCGTTGACCGGCGTGCCCTGGAAGAGTTTCGTCTGGTGGAAGTTTCCGCGGACCTGCAGGTTCAGGTTCCGCTCCGACGTCTGGAAGATCTGCTGGTCGTAGCCCACGATCACGTCGTGGGTCTTGGTCCGCGAGCCCGTGTTCAGGAACTGCGCCAGCCCGCAGGCTAGGCAATAGCCCTCGTCCTGGTCACGCGAGTACAGGTAGGTCGTGCTGACCTTCGACGTACCGGTCGGGAACGCCGTCAGCTTGGCCTGCGCTCGCGTGCGGTCGCTCCGGTTCCCGGGAAGGATCGTCTCCGTCGAGCCGCTCGAGTTGAACTCGCCGACCGCCGAGTTGAACCCCGAGGCCCGCGGGTCGAAGTCGGCCGCACCCACCACATCGATCGAACCGAAGAAGGTCAGCCGATCGGGAAGGATCGGACCCCCGATCGAGGCCTGCAGCGAGTTGAACCCGCAGCACTTCTGCTCCTCGGGAACGATCCCCTGAGCCATCGCCGCCAGGTCGTAGCCATCGGTGCTGTAGCGGCCATCGGTGGTGTAGCGGACGTTGCCGTGGAACTCCGGGCCCCCCTCGCGCGTCACGATGTTGATGACGCCAGACTGGGCGTTCCCGAACTCGGCGGTGAACCCGCCGGTGACGACGTCGACCTCCTCGACCGCGAACGTCGCCCCCGAGGTGTTCGTGAGCTGCGTGGTGAAGTCCGTCACCAGCGCCCCGTCGACAAAGACCGCCGACTCCGTCCCACGACCACCACGGATGATGAATCCGCCCTGGCCCTGGTAGATCCCGGCCCCGAGGTCGATCACCTCGGTCAGGTTCTCCACCGGCAGGTTGCGGGCCTCCTCGCCAGTGAAGCGGGTCTTCGAGATCGTGTTGTCGCGCGCCACCAGGGGCTCGCGCTCGAGCACCACCTCGATGATCTCGCCCGCCGCGATCACCTCGCTCGAGAGCGCGAAGTCGACCGTCATCGTCTGGCCGGCCAGGATGCGCTCCTCCTGGCTCAGCGTCTGGTAGCCCAGGTACTGGGCCACGACTTGCTGGATGCCGACGGGAACGTTGTTGACGAAGTAGTAGCCGTCCTCGTTGGTGACGTTGCCCTGGTTGGTGCCCTCGATGACGACCTGGGCCCCGACCAGGGGCTGACCCGTGTCGCTATCGGTCACGGTGCCCTGGATCTTGCCCGACACCTGCGCGAACGCCGATCCTCCGCTCGAGACGAGCAGGATCAGCACGGCCGCGACGAGGAACGACAACCTAGCGAACGCTGACACACCAGGTTGCTGCATACCTCTTCCTCCGTGTGGGTTCATGGAAAGACTCCTGGACGCCGCCGTCCGGGATCGAAGGCGCAGATCGCCCGATTCCGGGGGGCGTCGTTCCGGTGATTGGCTGGACTGAGATGGCGCGGAATGCGCCGTGAAAGGCAGACAGAGTTCGTACGAAACGACCTCCTTCACCAAGGTTGGAAGTACCGGCGCTGTGGCTGGAGCAGGCCTGTGAGTTCCATTATAGAGCCCCTCGCAGCACGTGTCAACCGGTCGCCGCAGGGAAAGGGCGCCTGGCTGCAGGGGGCCGTCGGATGGTGCCGGGCGGGACAGGGGCCGGTGGGCCGTGGCCGGGATAGGAGCCGGACGAGAAAACGGGCGGGGGCGATACAAGCCGCCCCCGCCCGTGTCGACTTGCCGGCCAGCGGGCCGAGTAACCCGGCGGGCCTACTGGGTCGTGATGCTGACGGGTTGGGAGATCCAGACGACGACCGGCTGGTCGCGGTTGAAGGCCGTCGTCCACGATGTCGTCTTGGCCCACTTCTCGGCCGCCGAGTCGCAGGCCTGGTTCCCGCTCGGCTTCAGGATCTGGGTGGCCGTTACGTTGCCCGAGGTGTCGATCCGGAGGCCCACCGCCAAGTCGCACTGCACGCCGCTCTTCTGCAGCAGCGGCGGGATGTGGCGCAGGATGTCGTCAGACGTGCAGTTGGTCTTGCACTTCGGCTTCACGGTATACGGCGTAAAGGTGAAGGTGTTGCCCACCTCCCCGGTCTCCGGCATCGGCGGGGGACCCTCGGGAACCGGCTGGTCCTCCACGATCTCCGTCTCGGCGATCGTGATGTCCTCCTCAATCGGCTCCTCAGAGATGACCGGCGTCGCGGGACGCGCGATCTCCTCCGGCGGCGGCGGGATCTTGATCTCGGGCGGGATGTCGATCACCTCGAGCACGTCCGCGCGCGCCTCGAAGCCCTCGCCGCGGGGCGTCACGAAGAAGAAGAGCAGCAGCCCGTGGACCACCAGCGCCGCGAGGGTGAACATCTTGAACAGGCGGCCGTACTCGTTGTGCAGCCGGCTGTTCGCGGTAGTGTAGGTCTTCGATTCCACCATGCTCCTCCTCTCACGGGATCGGGGGACAGCCCACCCGTCCGGTGCTCATACCCTGAACCCCGCGTCGCGGGTCCGCGGTTGAATCAGCGGCCCCGGCGTGAAGCCTCGCGCTCCAGGTTCGTGGTGAAGTTCACCCGCACTGCGCCCGAGTCCCGGAGCTCCTCCTGGACGTCGTTGACGATCTCGTAGTCCACGTCCACGTCGCCCCGGATCGACACCACCAGCCGGGGGTGCTCGGCAAAGATGGGACGGATGATGTCGGAGACCTGGGGCACCGGGACGCGCTGGTCGTTGATGTAGACCGCGCCCTCCTCGATGAAGAGGTTCTGGATGTCCTTCCGCTTCTCGGGGATCTTCTCCTGCGCCAGCGCCTGGGGAAGGACCACGTCGCGCGGATCCTCGCTGCGGAACTCCGTGGAAACCATGAAGAAGATGAGCAGCAGGAAGGCCATGTCGGCCAGCGAAGCCGTCGGGATCTCGCTGGCCGACTTGTGCTTCTTCTCGAACCCCTTCTGGCGAACCGCCATGCCTAGCCTCCCGCGCTCACAAATGAACCGTTCGTCCTCACGGGTTCGTCCTGGAGGGGGGCTCGTCCTTCGGAGTCGTACTCATCGGCCCGGCCGGGAACCCGCCGGCGGGTGTCGACCGCCCCGCAGCGGGCGGCTGCGCCGTGCTGTGCCACAGGACATCGTTGATCGTCTGGACGCCGCGCCGCATGTCGACGATGAGTCCGTCGATCTGCGAGACGAACCAGTTGTGGGCCATGTTGACGGGGATCGCGATGATGAGTCCGGCCGCGGTCGTGATGAGGGCGACCTTGATGCCCCCGGCGACGAGCTGGGCCTCGACCGCGCCGGCCTCCTCGATCGCGCCGAAGGCGATGATCATCCCGGCGACCGTCCCCAGGAAGCCGATCAGCGGGGCTACGTTGGCCACGGTCGCCAGCACGACCAGCCCCTTCTCCAGAAATGCCATTTCGATCCGGCCGGCATGGGTGATCGCCTGCTCTGCCCGGGTCGTCGAGCCTTCCTCGTAGAGGTGGAGACCGGTCAGCAGGATCGACGCCACCGGCCCGCGGGTGTTGGCGCAGAGATCGATCGCCTGGTCGATCTTGCCGCTCCGGACGAGCGACTCCACCCGCTCGAGCAGGCGCTCGGTGCGAATCTTGGCCAGACGCAGCGTGACGAACTTCACCAGGATGACCGCCAGCCCGAGGATCGAGCAGGCCAGGAGGGGATACATGAAGATGCCGCCGTCCCGGAAGAACTGCAGTAGCGTCACGTCCGCTCCTCTATGGAGGGATCGGTTGGTCTGCCCGGTCGAGCCGCTCCCGGCCGCCGCACGGCCAGTTTATTCCCCGACCGGGACGCTGTCAACGGCCGCCGGGGAACCCTGCACGATGCTGTCCCAGCGCAGCTCCTCGGGGAAGCGGCCGGTATCGAGGAACCGCTCGTAGATCCTCGCCGTCGCCGTGTCACCCGGGTGGGTTCGCACCCACTGGTACAGGAACGTCTTGGTCAGGATCTCGTTGCCGATGGCGTCGGCCAGATTGATGTAGCGCAGGAACGCGCGGCGGCTGTCAGGATCGACACGGATGGCCCGGGTGAGCAGCGTCATCGCGTCGGCGGTGTCGCCGCTGGAGAGCGCCATCTCCGCCATCTCGATCCACAGCTCCGGCTCGACCGCGCGCGGGGTCTCGCGGAAGTATTTCTCGAGCAGCCGGTCGGCCACATCGTAGTGTCCGACGACGGCGGCGTTGTAGGCGGCCGTCTTGTAGAGGCGGTCGTCGAGCCTCCCGCCGCTCCGCTCCTGGGCGGACAGCAGGAGGCTGTCGAGCTGCCGGTACGATCCGCTCAGCGCGAAGACGTTGATGAGGCTGTTCAGGTACGCGTCGTCGAGCGGATCGCGGCCCAGGATGGCGTTACCGCGCTCGAGCGCCTGGACCGCCTCGGCGGTGTCGCCGACGCGGGCATAAGCCGAGGCCAGCTGCAGGAAGGTCGCGCCATAGTTTCCGATCAGGGCGCGCGCCGTCGGGTCCTTGAAGACGTCCTCGTCCTGGACCCCCCGGTAAAGATAGACCTCGGTCAGCAGCTTGTCCGTCCGCGGGATGTTGATCCAGGCCGTCTCGGGGGGTTGCATGGGAACGATCTGCTCGCCCCCGCGCGCGAGTTCCGAGGCGGGTCGGTCGTGGATGCGATCCACGATTCCCTCACGCACGAGATAGTCACGCAGCCCGACCTTGGCATCGTCGGGGACGGTGACCGAGAAATAGATCGGCCTGCGCCCCATGTTCTTGCGGATCACCTGGAGCACGGCGATGTCCTGCCGGCGGAGGATCGCGTTGGCCGGAAACGAGAGCTCGATCCCCGCTACGTCGATCGTCACCGGCTCGTCGACCACGATCCCGATCCGCGACAGCGGATCGTCCGGCTGCCCGGTGTAGTCGATGAGCATTCGGTCCGGCTCCGGAACCTCGATTCGCCGCTCGGCCAGTGGAAGAGAGTCCAGCACCTCCGGCGGGTTGCCGGCCGTGAAGGCCTTCTCCGAGAGTTGCTCCAGGTACCACGTCGTGTTCATGAGGGCCAGGTTCACGATCGCCACGTCGCGGCGGATGCCCTCCACCTCCTGCAGGTACCAGAGCGGGAACGTGTCGTTGTCGCCGTTGGTGAACAGGATCCCTCCCGGCTCCACCGACTGCAGGACGTTGTACGCGAAGTCGCGGGGGATGTAGTTCCCGCTGCGGTCGGCCTCGTGATAGTTGAGCGCGAAGACGGCGGCCGGAAGCAGCATGAGGGCCACCGTCGCGCCCGCCAAGGCGGGCCGGGCCAGCGCGCGCCGGCCCGCGCTCCGGAGGAAGGTGCCCAGGAGCCCGAAAACCCCGACGCCCGCCCACATCCCGAGAAATACGTACGAGACCACGAAGAAGTAGTCGCGCTCGCGAACTTCCCGGGGGAGACCCGCCACGTCGAGCGCCTGGCTGTTGCCGAGCGGGAAGTTCAGGTAGACGAGCAGACCCAGCGACGTCATCAGGAAGACGAGCAGGAAGTAGACCCAGGTGCGCCGGTCGGCGCGGAAGTGAAACACCGATCCGACCACGGCCAGGAGCGTCACCACGATCGACAGGAAGGGCCGACCGAACTGGCCCGGGGTCCGCGACTCGAACGGCCCGACCATCCCGAACAGGTAGTCGAAGTAGAGCGGGATCTGGAAGCGCAGGAAGTCGACCGTGCGCGGCAGGATCGGGCGCACGGCATACTGCTTTCGGGCGAGGACCGCGAGCAGCTCCTTCCAGGTCTCGGGGTTGGCCTCGTTCACGGCCGGATCCAGGCCCGCGCGGATCTTGAGGAAGAAGATCACCGAGGCCCCGGCGACGAAGAGCAGCACCGCGCCCGCGAAGAAGGGGAGCGCCCCGGTCCGCGACATCCACCAGAGGCCGATGCCGAGCGCGACCAGCCCGGCCAGCAGCGCGGCGGGATTGATGAACGACTCCCCCATCAGGATCCCGTCCACCGAGAAGCCGCGCATGACGGTCACGTACAGCCCGAAGGCTCCGACCAGCAGGCTCAGGACATAGTCACGGTAGCGGTCCCAGACCGTCATCAGGACGTAGACCACGACGGCGGGCATCACCAGGAGCGCCATGAGGTGGTTGCCGATCGACAGTCCCATCAGGAAGACGACCAACAGGAGCAGGTTCCAGTCTTTCCCTTCTTCCAGGTGGTCGGCCCAGTAGAAGACGAGGAAGGTGACGAGGGCGATGGTCGCGAGGGCGACGGAGTAGACCTCGGTCTCGGTGGAGTTGGACCACTGGGTCTGTCCCCAAGCGCCGACGAGAACCGCCGCGAACGCGCCTGCGTTCACCAGGCGCGGGGGGAGATCCCACCCCCTGGCGCGATCCATGCGACCGATCACGGAGGCCAGCACCAGGAAGTAGAAGAAGCAGCCGATCGCGGACACCAGCGCGCTCATCACGTTCATCTTGACGGCGAACGAAAGCCCGAGCGGAAGCAGACCGAAGACATGGCCGAGGATGACGAACAGGGGAGTCCCGGGTGGGTGGGGTATGCCGAGGATCTTCGCCGTCGTGATGAACTCGCCCGCGTCCCAGAAGGTCAGCGTGGGGGCGAGTGTCCACAGATAGGAGGCGAACACCACCCCGAAGGCGAGGCCGGCGTAGACGAGCCGTTCGCGGCTGAGGGTCCGCATCGGCTAAAGCTTCCTCCGACTGTCCGGCTGGGATCGATCGCGCGGCTAACGCGCGGTTTAAAAGGAAACCCAAAAGCTAGACACGCCTCGATCCCCGGGCAACCGCAAACCATGCGGGCGGTAGATGCCAACGGACTTCTGGCTGGCTCAGCGCACTGACTACGCGAGGGACCGAACCTGCGTGAGGTTCTCCAGCCTCTCCGTCAGCTGCTCCGGCGACAGGTTCTTCTCCAGCCTGCCACCGATCGCCAGGGAGATCTGGCCCGTCTCCTCGCTCACCACGACGACGGCCGCGTCGGTTTCCTCGGAGAGCCCGATCGCGGCCCGATGCCGGGTGCCGATCGTGTGATCGTAGACCGGGAACTGGGTCAGCGGCAGGATGCAGGCGGCGGCCACGATGTTTTCTCCTTCGATGATCACCGCCCCGTCGTGGAGTGGCGTATAGGGTGCGAAGATCGTCCCCAAGAGCTCCGCCGAGACCGCGGCCTGGAGCTGCTTTCCGCTCTCGACGTATTCCATCAGCCCGACCTCGCGCTGGATGGCGATGATGGCGCCGCGCTTTTCCTTGCTGAGCTGGGCGGCCGCCTTTACCACCTCCCCGATGACCGGGCTCTCCTCGACCTTGGCCAGGACGCGCAGCCAGGGCGTCCGGCCGATCCGCGCCAGCGCCGAGCGCAGCTCGGGCTGGAACACGATGAGGATGGCGATGACCCAGACGAGCTGTCCGGCCTGGAAGATGGCGTTGAGCGCCTCGAGCCGGAGGAGCTGGGTCACGTAGGCCGCGAAGACCAGGATCACGAACCCGAGCATCATCTGGAGGGCGCGGGTTCCCTGGACGAGCATGAAGACCTTGTAGACGATGAACGCGACGACGGCGATGTCGATGAGATCGAGAATCCCGGGCTTCAGGAACGTCATCCGCGACCAGTGTTCGATCATCGCTCTTCCACGTCGACCGCCGCCGTCTCGCGGACTTCCCCCCAGCGTTCGAGAACCTCGAGCGCGCGCCGATGCTCGGCCACGTCGTGAACCCGCAGTATCGATGCCCCACCGAGGGCCGCCAGGACCCCGGCCGCGATCGACTCGGGCAGCCGCTCCCCGGCGGGGACCCTCCGTTCGGGATCGAGAAACGACTTGCGCGAGTGGCCGATCAGGATCGGGTAGCCCAGCCCCGCGAGGCGCTCGACGGCCGCCAGCACGCGATAGCTGTCCCGGATCGTCTTGCCGAAGCCGATGCCCGGGTCGAGAACGATCGATGCGGCATGGACCCCCGCCTCGCGGGCGCGCCCGGCGCCCCGGTCCAGCTCGGCGCCGATCTCGCCCAGCAGGTCGTCGTAGCGAGGATCCACCTGCATCGTCCTCGGCTCACCGCGCATGTGCATGAGGATCAGGCCCGCCCCATGGTCGGCCGCCACGTCGGCGAGCTCGGGATCGAAACGCAACGCGCTCACGTCGTTGAGGATCCGGGCGCCCGCCTCGAAGGCCACCCGCGCCACACCCGACTTGGTCGTGTCCACCGAGATCGGGACGCCGGCCCGGTCGACCAGCGCCTCGATCACGGGGAGGATCCGATCGAGCTCCTCGTCGGGATCCACCGGCGTCGCTCCCGGGCGCGTCGACTCGCCGCCGACGTCCAGCAGGTCGGCCCCCTCCTCCACCAGGCGCAAGCCATGCTCGACCGCCGCCGCCGGCTCCAGATGCGCCCCGCCATCCGAGAAGCTGTCGGGGGTCACGTTGACGATGCCGATCAGAAGCGGGACGGGCCCGAAGCGCAGCTCTCCATCGCGGATGCGCCAGGCCGTGTGTGCGGGGCGGTGCAGACGGATCCCTACGGGTCGCTGGGCAGGGGCGACTCCTCGGCCGCCCGCCCCCCTTCCCGTGTCGCCGGCTTCGAGACGCGGCTGGCGCGAGCGGCGGAATCGGCCGGCACGCGGCCGTCCTGCTCCACCATCCCCTCCTCGTCCGAGGCCTCGTCCGGCGCCTCGGCAAGCTCGTCCGAGCGCTTCCTCTCCCGCTCGTCCTCGACCGGCTCCTGCTCCCGCAGCGTCTCCCCGGCGATCACCTGCCGGATCTCCTCGTTGTCGAGGATCTCGCGCTCGAGAAGGGATTCGGCGAGCCGGTGGAGGGCGTCCTCGTTCTCGCTCAGGATCTCGACCGCGCGATCGAAGGCGTCGGCGACGATGCCCTTCACCTCCTGGTCGATCAGCCGGGCCGTCTCCTCCGAGTAGTCGCGATGGGTCGCCATCTCCCGACCCAGGAAGATCTGCTCCTGCTCGTCGCCGTAGGTGAGCGGTCCGAGAACCTCGCTCATCCCCCACTTGGTGACCATTCGGCGGCCCAGATCGGTCGCCCGCTGGAGGTCGTCGCCGGCCCCCGTCGTCGTCGCCTTGAGGACAAGCACCTCTGCGGCGCGGCCGCCGAGCAGCGCCGTGAGCTGGTCCTCGCACCATTCGCGGGTGTAGATGTGGCGCTCGTCCACCGGCAGGAAGTGGGTCACGCCGAGCGCTCGCCCGCGCGGGATGATGGTGACCTTGTGCACGGGGTCGGCGGCGGGGGTCAGCATCCGCACCAGCGCGTGGCCGGCCTCGTGGAAAGCGATCGAGCGCTTCTCGTCATCGGTGATAACCATGCTCTTCCGCTCGGCGCCCATCATCACCTTGTCCTTGGCCTCCTCGAAGTCGATCATCGTGACCGACTTGCGGTTGTTGCGGGCGGCCAGAAGCGCGGCCTCGTTCACGATGTTCTCGATGTCAGCGCCGGCCAGGCCCGGAGTCCCCTTGGCGAGGGTCCGCAGGTCGACGTCCGGCGACAGCGGGATGTCGCGGGTATGGACCTTGAAGATTCCCTCCCGTCCGCGGACGTCCGGCCGGTCGACCACGACCTGGCGGTCGAAGCGACCCGGGCGGAGGAGCGCCGGATCCAGCACGTCGGGCCGGTTGGTGGCGGCGATCAGGATCACGCCGTCGTTCGACTCGAACCCGTCCATCTCGACCAGCAGCTGGTTGAGGGTCTGCTCGCGCTCGTCGTGGCCGCCGCCGAGCCCCGCGCCCCGATGGCGCCCGACCGCGTCGATCTCGTCGACGAAGATGATGCACGGCGCGTGCGCCTTGCCCTGCTCGAAGAGGTCGCGGACGCGGCTGTTGTGAAGAAGAACGGGCTTCTCGCCACCGAAGAACGCCTCGTTCTCGCAGCCGCAAAGATCATAGACGAAGCCGTCGTAGGGCTGGCGGACGATTTCGCGCACGATGGGCTTCTTGATCTCCCGGTTCCGTCTCGTCTGAAGGAACGGATTGCTCGTCCTCCCGATCACGAGTGTCCAGTATTCGCCTGCCGGAAGCGGTCTCCGCTTGATGATCCGGCCCGACTTCTGATGGCCATGGCGAATTCCGGCCTTGATGCCGTGCATTGCACAAAGCCAGGCAAGTCCTCGAACGAGCCGGCGGCTGACCGACGTCATGATCAGCTTGCCCTCGGACGATGTGTAGCCGTCACCGCGACTATAGGCTTCCAGGTAAGCGAGGAAGTCGGTACACGGCAGATCCCAGAGGATCTCGGGAACGTTCTTCTCATGGCTTCCGTTCCCGCAGTGGTGCGCGAAGAAACGGCCTAGCGGGGCGGAATGGATGATCAGACGAATTGTGTTGTCACTTGTCTCCAGACGGGTGGGGACCTGGCCGAACTTGGACTCGAGCGCCAAAGCGCAATCCTCGATCAGCGTGTGCTCGTGTGCGCCGAAGCAGAATTCCAGATTCCCGTTCGCCCGACCTTCCGCCGTGTAGTAGCCGAACAGCTTCAGGAGTTCCTGATCGAGAGGGACCTCATCAGGAATCAGCGTCCGTTCGTATCGGTTGGAGATCCCCCGCGGTTCGTGCCGACCGGACTGCCAATTCCCGATCGTGGAAGAACTGACATCGAACATCTGGGCGAGCTCGTTTCGGTTCGTAATTCCCTCATTAGCACGAACAAAGTCGAAGGCCTCCGCGAGCGCCTCCGATTCCTGGTTCACATCGATCGGCAAGTATCGAGAGTAGACGGCTTCGAAGGCATGCGCCCTGACCTCGTGGGTTGTACCTCTCGCTGTGTCGTACTGGTTCCGAACTTTGTACGGCAGATTCACCAGCACGTCGCCCCGCTTCAGATCCCGTACGGCCCTGGCCTTGATTCCCCCATGGCCGCGAACGAACACGCTGTGATCACCGGTGGTGCGGATGGATCCTCCCAGATAGCGAACCTCGTAGATCTCGTCGACCCGGTGACGGTACACGCCGCGAACGCCCTTCCAGGCGCTGCCGCCGAAACCATCCAGATGTCCGCGGAAGCCCGACGGACGAGTCTCGTATCCCAGCGTCTCGATCCCGAAGACCGGCAGGACCTTCCCTTCCTCGTCGCCTTCATAGTATCGGTCCACGAACTCCCCGATGGGAAGGAGCTCGATACCGCGTTCCGAACGGACCAGGACCGGCGTGTCTCCGATCACCGAGGCGCCCACACCTACGAACATCTCCACGAAGTCGGAGCCCGACATCGAGAAGAACGGCACACCCGCCTCGCCGGCGACCGCGCGCGCGAGGAGGGTCTTCCCAGTGCCCGGAGGTCCGAGCAGGAGAACGCCCTTGGGGATGCGACCGCCGAGCCGCTGGAACTTCTTGGGGTCGCGCAGGAAGTCGATGATCTCCTCGAGTTCCTGCTTCGCCTCGTCGGCGCCGGCGACGTCCTCGAACGTGACCTTGGGAGCGTCTGCACTCAGGAGCTTGGCCCGCGACTTCCCGAACGCGAACGCGCGCGAGCCGCCGCCCTGCATCTGGCGGATGAAGAAGATCCAGAGGGCGATGATCAGCACCCACGGCAGCCAGCTCACCAGCTGGACCAGCCAGTTGATCGCCGGCTCCCGGGCTTCGACGGCGACCCCCTTGTCCTCCAGCCGCTGGACGAGCGCGGGATCCTCGAACGGGATGAAGGTGCGGAACTCGGTGTAGACCCGCGAGCCGTTGGGCGTGACGGTGCGGGCGCCCTTCTCGAGCTCGCCCTGGATCTCCTTCTCGATGATGGTGACCGAGGCGAGGTTGCCTTGCTCGAGCTGCTCCGCGAACTCCGAGTACTTGATCTCGACCCGCTGTTGATCCTTGGGACGGAAGAGCTGCATCCACAGGAGCAGGGGCACAAAGAGGATCAGGGCCCAGAGCAGAAGGCTCTTGGACAGGCTGGAGAATCTGGGTCGCTGTGGCGGACGGCGGCCGGGAGGACTCGGCGGCGCCGGGCGCCCCCGGCTGGATCGATTCGTCATGGCGGGCTTCTGCGGCTCCTTCTCACTCGCGGCGCTTCACGCGCTCGGCGCGCCGGGGTGGAACACCGCGATGTATGGAAGGTTCCTGTAGCGCTCTTCGTAGTCCAGACCGTATCCCACCACGAACGCATCTCCAATCGTGAAGCCAATATAACGGATGGAAAAGGGATGAGCGAGGCGCTTCTCCTTGTACAGCAGCGCGCAGAGCTCCAGGCTTGCGGGCCCCTTCTGCTCGAGTGCGCGCCAGATTTCGACGAGCGTGAGCCCGGTGTCGACGACGTCCTCGACGACCAGCACGTCCTTTCCGGCAATATCCAGACCGTCGATCCACCAGAGCTGTACCTCACCCGTCGACTCCGTGCCGGCGTACGACCGGGCGCGTACGAACTCCAGCGTGATCGACATGTCGATCGACCGGCTGAGGTCGGCGGCGAAGTAGATGCCGCCTTTGAGCAGACAGAGCAGGACAAGATCGCGCTCCCGGTAGTCGGCCGTGATCTCCGCCCCCAGCTCGCGCACGCGCGCCTGAAGGACGTCTTCCTCGATCAGGACGTTGGGCCGCTCACCCATCGTCCTCACCGTCTCGATGAAACTCCAGCCATCGACCCCGGCGGCGGAGCGTCACGCCCCCGGGCCCCGCGATCCTCCCGCCTCGTCCGCCACGGACGAAGCGCATCGCCCCGGCCACCCATTCCGCTCCCGGTGGCGGAGCCTCCGCCGCGGCCATCACGCCCCAGCCGTCGAGCAGGGCCCTCGAGAGCAGGGCGGCCGGCGCGGCGGCGAGGGGAGCCGCTTCGACCCGCCATCCTCCTCCCGCCCGTTCCACCGACGCGGCCTCCAGAAGCTCGTGTGCCCGCTCGCGAAGATACGCTCCGTCCGACGCCGCCAGCGACGCCAGCCGCACGATCGCCTGGTCGACGCGCGGATTCAGCTCCGCGAGAAGCGGCACGACCTCGTGCCGGATCCGCGTCCGCGGGTAACGGAGGTCGCGATTCGACGGGTCGTCCCGGAAGGGGATGCCCGTCGACTCCACCCAGTCCGCGATCGCCCGCCGGGAGAACGGGAGGAGCGGTCGGAGAACCGGCACGCCCCGAAGGGTCTCCACGGGCAGCATGGCGGCCAGTCCGTCGGGGCTCGTGCCGCGCACGACACGCAGCAGCACGGTCTCGACCCGGTCGTCGCGATGATGCGCGGTGACGATCGCCGCGGCGCCGATCTTCTTCGCCAGCCGGGTCAGGAAGCGGTAGCGCAGCGCGCGCGCCGCGGCCAGCGGACCTTCCCCGGTCGTCGCCGCTCGCTCCGGTGAGCGGCCACAGCCGAGCTCGACCGGCACTCCCCAGCGCCGCCCGACCGACTCCACGAAGCGTCCATCGTCGGCGCTCTCGGCGCCGCGGGTCCCGTGGTCGAAGTGGGCCACCACGACCCCGGGGTCCCGCTCGGGATCGCGGTCCCTGCCGAGCAGCGCGAGGAGCGCCATCGAGTCGATCCCACCCGACACGGCGAGCACGATTCGCTCGCCGGGGCCGAGATCGAAGTGACGGTCCCAGTGCTCCCGGAACCGCGTCCCCAAGACCGGCGGTCTGGTGGCGGCGGCAGGATTCGAACCTGCGACCCAGGGCTTATGAGTCCCTTGCTCTACCAGGCTGAGCTACGCCGCCACGCGGCCGGATGACACGCGTCGACGCCTGCGAACGCGCCGCGCGGAAAGTACGATGCCACAGACGAGGAAGGGGTCAGCCGGAACACCGGCTCACCCCTCCCGAAACGTTGGTAGCGGGGGCGGGATTTGAACCCGCGACCTTTGGGTTATGAGCCCAACGAGCTACCAGACTGCTCCACCCCGCGATGGACGAAGGAATGTAGAGGCCGGGGCCCGGAGTGTCAACGTGCCGGCGTCTGGCCCCAGGCGGTCAGCGGCATCGGGCGATCAGTAGGTAGCGGACGATCGCCCGGCCTCCGCTCTGGCCACGGAATCGGCGTGTTGCTTGGCCAGCGCGGCCAGCGACTCGGCGGTCGCGCGATGGACGGCCGGGGGGACGGGGATGATCCGGTAGACGAGCTCGTCGGGACGCGCCAGCCCCTTCTCGCGGGCCAGCGATTCGAGGGCGAAGGCGTCCTTCATCAGCCGATCGTGACGCGCCTGGAGGTCGGCCTGGTCCTTTCGCAGCACCCCGATCTGCTCCCGGGTGTCGGCTTCCTCGAGGTACAGCATGAGGAGATGGTGGGGACGCTGGTCGCCGAGGAAGATCCCGGAGCCCAGCAGCGCGGCGCAGAGTCCCCAGAAGATGAGCTTCTGCCTGTGTCGCGCGCGGCGATCGGCGAGCTTTCGGCTCATCCGGCGCCCGCCGGGCCGAAGGCCGACCGTCCGGCGTAGCGCGCGCGACCGCCCAGATCCTCCTCGATCCGCAGGAGCTGGTTGTACTTGGCGGTCCGCTCGCCGCGCGCCGGTGCGCCCGTCTTGATCTGTCCGGCGCCGGTGGCCACCGCGAGATCGGCGATAAAGCTGTCCTCCGTCTCCCCGGAGCGGTGCGAGATGACCGTGGCGTAGCCCGCCTGGCGGGCGACCTCGATCGCCTCGAGGGTCTCGGTCACGGTGCCGATCTGGTTGAGCTTGATCAGGATCGCGTTCGCGGTCCCCTCCTCGATGCCGCGTCGAAGACGCCCGGTGCTGGTGACGAACAGGTCGTCACCGACAAGCTGGACCCGGTCGCCCAGCGCGCTCGTGAGGGCCTGCCAGCCCGTCCAGTCATCCTCCGCCAGGCCGTCCTCGATCGAAACGATCGGGTACCCGTCCACGAGATCGGTGTAGAAAGCGATCAGCTCGTCCGACGACATGGGGTCGCCGCCGGCCTTTTTCCACCGGTACGATCCGTTCTCATGGAGCTCGCTGGCGGCCACGTCCAGGGCGAGGACCACGTCATCCCCGGATGCATATCCCGCGAGCCGGATCGCCTCGAGGATCACGTCGAGCGCCGCGGTGTCGCTCGTCAGATCGGGCGCGAACCCGCCCTCGTCCCCCACCGTAGTCCCCAGGCCTCGCCTGGAGAGCGTCTTCTTGAGCGCCATGTAGATCTCGGTCCCCGCGCGCAGCGCCTCGGCGAACGTCGGAGGCCCGACCGGCACCACCATGAACTCCTGGATGTCGACCGTGTTGTCGGCGTGGGCGCCGCCGTTCAAGATGTTCATGTGCGGCACCGGGAGAAGGTCGGCCTCGCTTCCGCCCAGCGAGACGTAGAGAGGGTCGCCCGCCTCGTCCGCCGCCGCCACCGCCACCGCCATCGAGACGGCGAGGATGGCGTTGGCCCCCAGGCGCGACTGGCCGGGCGTTCCATCCAGCTCGACCAGCCGCGCGTCGATCGCGGCCTGGTCGGTCACCGACATCCCACGCAGGCCGGGCGCGATGATCTCGTGGACGTGGGCCACGGCCTGCCGGGTGCCGGCGCCCATATAGCGATGATCGCCGTCCCGCAGCTCGAGGGCCTCGTGCTCGCCCGTCGAGGCGCCCGAGGGCACGGCCGCCCGGCCCCGAGCGCCGCTCTCGGCCACGCAGTCGACCTCTACCGTAGGACGGCCTCGCGAGTCGAGGATCTCACGGGCCGAAAGGCGCGCGATCCGGGTCATGGTACCGGCTCGATGAAAGAGTGGAGCGAGTGCTTCGGGATAGGGTGCTGAATGCTAGCCGCCCGCGGGTCGCATGCGCAACCCGGGGTAGTGGGTCAGTTTGACTGACCCGCCCGCTCTCGGTCCTCCAAGAGCGCCACAATGTCCTCGATCTTCAACAGATGATCGGTGACACCCGCCGCCATAGCCGGGGTCATCCGCAGGCTCCGGTGTATCCGGCAGTAGTTATAGAACATGAAATGCAGGGCCACGGCATGGGCTAGGTTCTCGACCTTCTTCGAGAAGGCGTTCGTTAGCCGGGTGAACCGCCGCATGGACATGCGCATCGTAAGGTTCTGGCGCTCGACGTAGGACGTGCTGATTCGATTCGGGTCAGGGTTCCCCTGGATCGTCTCAACGTCGATCCCAATGCAATTCGCCGGACTGTACCGCTTCTGCGGCTCCGGGTCGCTCCCGTAAATCTTCTGGAGCATGGCATAGTCAACGCCCGCGCCGAATGCATCCTCGACGGCGTTCAGGTACATCGAGTGCCCGTCGGTCGTGATCTGGGCC
>JBOHRW010000173.1:0-58973 GCA_050732935.1 Gemmatimonadota bacterium | reverse complement strand
CTGGAATGGGGGAGCCCGGTCGAGCCCCGCACGCTGGAGGCCCTGGTTCTCCACTTCCTGGACAACCTCGACTCCAAGGTCGCTGCGGCACGGCCCTATCTCGAGAACGTCGAGCACGGCCGGACGGCCTACGTGCGATCGCTGGGTCGGGCGCTCTTCCGCCGAGGTACGGGGGGGTCATCGGACCCGGAAGAGGGGGTCCCGCCACCTGCCCGGACCGGCGGCGGGCCGGACGCCGATGGGCCGCCGACGCTCTTCGATGACGCGGACGGGGATTCCGAAACGTGAGCGGACGCCTCTTGATAGAAAAACCATCGATGATCTTCGTCGTCGGGTGCCCGCGGAGCGGAACATCGCTGCTGCGCGACCTGCTTCGTTCCCATCCCCGGCTCACCTTCCTTCCGGAGACACGATTCATCCCATCGTTTTATCGCGCGTACGGAGATCCAACCAGCGATGCGGATGCGCGCCGGCTCGCCCGCGCGATTCTACAGATGCCGTGGGTTCGTCGATGGAACCCGGATCTCGAGCCAGACGACTTCGCGGGGTATCGCTCGTATCGTGACGTGGTCGAGCACTTCTTCCACGAGTGGGCCCGTCAGGAGGGGAAGCCGCGCTGGGGGGACAAGACTCCGGCCTACGTCGCGGAGATCCCGACCCTGGCGGGGCTCTTCCCCGAAGCCCGGTTTCTGCACCTCATTCGTGACGGTCGTGACGTCGCTCTCTCGATGATCCGCGCTCCTTTCGGTCCGGCGAACTTCTACCGCGCGGCCATCGTCTGGAAGAGTTCCATCGAAGCCGGCCGGCGTGGAGCAGAGACTCTTCCATCCGGGATGTACATGGAGGTGTTCTACGAGTCACTTCTCGCTCAACCGGAGACGAGCTTGCGCGCGATCTGTGGATTTCTCGACGAGCCGTTCGATGACGCCATGCTGCGTCCGAATCGGCTGCGGAGGGATGGCACCGGGGTTTCGCCACCCGACGCTTCGAGCGATTCGATCGTGACCGGCAACATCCTGAAGTGGAAGCGGCTGGCAAGACCCGAGGATGTCGGGGTGTTCGAGACCGTGGCCGCAGACCTCCTCGAGGAGCTGGGGTACGAGACCACCGGAACCGGGCGCTCGCTACCGGCGACCCGTCGGCTTTCCTGGGAGATCCAGGACCGGGTCAAGCGGAGCCTGGACCTTGTCCGGGCGCGCCACCGCCTGCGCGACTACCTCCTGCTGCGCCGGAGCCGGGTCCGCGCCCGACTCCGCTCCATGGGCCTTGCAAGATGACGTCCCTCGCGACTTTCGACTCCCGCGCATCGGAGGAGGCGGGGTCGTTCCGAGCATTCATTCCTCACGATAATCATTGTCTCTTGAATAACCGTACCGCAGCATCAGCGGCTTCGTGATCGTCCAGACCCTTCGTTGATCCCTGTCTGACATGGAAGTTCGCCATTCTCTATCGGGTTTCAGTCGAATCTGCCCCTGAAATCTCAGCTGATTTCCGGAAGCGACGTGTGTGACATGCATGGGTGCGTCTTCGGTCAGGCGCGAAATGACCGTGTCCATGTCCTCGTCAACGAGAGCTCCAATGGAGCGCAGGGCCTTCACCGGATCATCGACGAAGTCCTCGTAGCGGAGCCGCAAGGATGGAGCGTCCGTATTCCGGAGAACCCATTCCGAGGCGAGGTTGGTAGCCATCCAATCGATGGCTGTACGGCTCACATCGCGAGCATTCCGTCGAGCAGGCTTGTTCCATGAGTAAGCCACGGCACGACCATCACGAAGCATGTGAATGATACGAAGATCAAATTCAGGGATCCTCGAAAGGTGAAATGCCCGAAGTGGCATTTTTGAGGAGTCGACCAGAATCTTGCCTTCGCAAGCCTCGAAAGCGGATCGATAAAGCGCGGCCGTGCTGGCGATGTAGAGCTTGAAATCCTTCGTTGACAGCCGCGACGCCGGAATGCTGAACGGACCGCGCGACATCCTCTCGTGGAACTCCCGGAGGTGCTCGTATTCTTGCTCGCTATGATCGTCAAGGTATCGATGCCAGCGCTCTCGCACCTCACTCCAAAAGGGACAATCGGTCACCAGTTGACCACATGAGCAGGTTGTGGAATGGATCCACGCCGTGCGAACAAAGTCGGCGAATTGCCCGATACTTCGCATGCCGGGGTGATTGCCGAGGAACACATCCAGAAGGGTAGATCCGCTGCGCCCCAATCCCATGATGTAGATGACCTTCACCACAGTCTTCTTCCGTAAGAAGTCCCTATGCAAGTAACCAGAATTATATTTCCGCCTTTGCAAAGCTTTCCAGAATACGGTTGCAACGTTTCAGAGGGAGGGAAAGGAGCGTTCATCGGTTTAGCGCTCCCGCTTCCATTCGATGAAGGCCTCGTGTGCCGCCCCGCGGAAGTCGCGGCGGATCGGCCGCCAGCCGATCTCTCCAGACCGTCGCGCGATGAGAGCCTGATCGAGGATCAGGGCGTCGGCCATTGGCCCCAGCTCCCCCCGAGCCTCATCGAGCGGCACGCCGCGGGTCTCGCCGGCGCCGGCGGCAACGCTCGCTGCACGTGCCAACTCGGTCACCTGGAGCGGTTGCCCGTCGACGCCGTGGAAGATGCCACCCGCCCGCTCCTCGGCGACTCGAAGGTACAGTCTGGCCAGGTCCCCACGATGGATGAGGGACCAGCGGTTTCCGCCCTTGCCCACGTACGCGGCGGCGTCATCCTCGACCGCGGTCTCGAACAGCCGGGACACGAGACCGCCGCTCCCACCGTAGACCATCCCGGGGCGGATGACCGCGGTGGCGACAACCTCCGTGGCGGCGGTCAGCACCTGCTCCTCGTGCCGCGGCCGCCAGGCCACGATCTCGGCCGGGTGGTCGGTCGGCGCCTCCTCGTCGGCCGGCTCCTCTCCGGTGTCCCCTAGCACCCAGCATCCGGACGTGTAGAGGATCATCCGGGGCGATCGGGCCTCCGCGTCGCCGGTCATCCGCAGCAGCGCCTCGACGGTGTCCCTGTCGGCCCTGGCAGGATCCTTCGCGTCGAACGCCGCATGAACGTAGACGTCGTGGTCACGCGCGGCCGCCTGGAAGGTGTCGGGGTCGCCGATGTCTCCCTGGACCGCTTCGGCTCCCAGGTCGCGGACACCGCCCTCGCTTCCGGACGAATGGTACAGGCCGGTCACGTCGTGGCCGGCCTCCACGAACGCGCCGGCGATGGCGGACCCCACGTACCCCGAGGCTCCCGTGATGAACACTCTCATCCGTTTTCTCCCTTCGTCGTGGTCTCCATATCGGCATGAAGAGCTACCGGTGCACAATGTTGGAAGAGAAGGTCCGGCGCGGCCAGGCTCGCGCTGCAAAGTGCGTGAGTTGACGCCTCGTCCACGGGCGGCCTAGACTCGCGCTCCCGCATGACGGACCCTCGATACGACGTCGTCATCGTTGGCAGCGGACCGGGCGGCTATGTGGCCGCCATCCGCGCCGGGCAACTCGGGCTCGCCACCGCCCTGGTCGAGAAGGACCCCTTTCAGGGCGGCACCTGCCTGCATCGCGGATGCATCCCCACCAAGGCCCTGCTCGAAAACGCCTCCCGCTACCAGGACATCCTGCACGCGGCCGATTTCGGCCTATCGGTGGGCGCGGTCGAGATCGACTGGGGGCGGATCCAGGCCCGCAAGCGCGGGGTCGTGAAGCAGCTGGCCGGGGGCGTGGCCGGTCTCCTCGAGAAGCACGGCGTCGAGATGATCCGCGGCTGGGGGCGGCTCGTGGACGCCCGCACAGTGGCCGTTCACGAGCCCGACGTGGTCGAAGGAGACGAGCCCGACGGCCCGCCGGTCCGGACGCTCTCGACCCGGAACGTCATCCTGGCGACCGGGTCGGTGCCGCGCGAGATCCCGGTGGCGCCGTTCGATGGCGAGCGGATCCTGAGCTCAGATCACGTACTGGAGCTGGAGTCGATTCCCGAGTCGCTCGTAGTGGTGGGGGCGGGCGCCGTCGGCGTCGAGTTCGCGTCGATCTTCACCCGTTTCGGCAGCCAGGTCACGCTGGTCGAGGCGCTGCCGCAGATCCTGCCGATCGAGGATCACGAGGTGGCCGCCGAGCTCGAGCGTTCGTTCCGGAAACAGGGGATCGACGTGCAGACCGGCACGATCCTCATGGGCGTCGAGCCGATCCCGGGCGGGGTCGACGTGATGCTGGGGGAGAGCGGACGGTCGGTGCTGGCCGAGCGCGTGCTGGTCGCGATCGGCCGCGCGCCCGTCAGCCGTGGGATCGGGCTCGAGAACGTCGGTGCGGAGGTCGAGAACGGCTACGTGGTCGTGGACGAATACTGCGAGACGGCCGAGCCCGGCGTCCACGCGATCGGCGATCTCGTGCCCACGCCCTGGCTCGCCCATGTAGCCTCGATGGAGGGGGTCATGGTCGTCGAGCGCATCGCGGGTCGCGATGTGCGGCCCGTTCCGTACGGCGAGACGCCGAACTGCACCTACTGCGAGCCCGAGGTGGCGAGCGTCGGGCTGACCGAGCAGGCGGCCGGCGAAGAGGGAAAGGAGGTCCGCGTCGGGAAGTTCCCGTTCCTGGCGAGCGGGCGGGCCAAGATCGCGGGTCACACCGAGGGCTTCGTGAAAATCGTCGCCGACGCCCGGTATGATGAGATCCTGGGCGTCCACATCATCGGCTACAAGGCGACCGAGCTGATCGCCGAGGCGGGCGCGGCGCTGCGCCTGGAGGCGACCGTCCTGGAGCTGATCCACACGATCCACGCGCATCCGACGCTGTCGGAGAGCCTCCACGAAGCCGCCCACGCCGTCCACGGAGCGGCGATCCACTACTGACCCGGCCGTGGACTGGCGATATGTCGTCTTCATGGTCGTCCTCGCGGCCGAGTTCTTCCTGCTGATCGCCCTGCTGCTCTCGATCCGTCGGCCGCGTCGCCGGATCTGGCCGCCGCCGGGCCAGCGCACCTGGCAGTTCTGGTCGGTCTGGTTCGCGACCGCGGTGGCGTTCCTCGGGTGGATCGCGCTGGCCTTCCTGGATTACGGCACGTTCCTGTTCGACCATGTCGTGTGGAGGTGGATCGGCGGCGCGCTCATCGTGCTCGGCACCGCCCTCGCCGACTGGGGGGTCCGCACGCTGACAAGCCGGACCTCGCGCGGTCTGGTCGGCCAGTTCCGCTGGCGAGGACCTTACCGCTGGCCCCGGAACCCTCAGTACCTCGGCCATGTGGCGGTCGTGCTGGGCGTCATGCTCGCCTTCGACTCGCGGATGGTGGTCGTCACCGGGTTGCTGGGGATCGCTTGCCTGCTTCTCACCCCGATCGCCGAGGAGCCATGGCTCGCCGAGCGCTACGGCGAGGAATACAAGGAATATCTCCGCGCAGTGCCGCGCTTCCTGGGCCGGGCGCGGGGACGTTGAAGGCTACTCCAGCACCTTCTCTTTCAGGAACAGAACGGTCGAATAGAACAGGAAGTCCTGGTTCGGCTTCTTAGCGAAGCCGTGGCCTTCGTCGCGGGCCATGAGGTACCAGACCTCGGTCCCGTTGGCGCGGATCTCCTCCACCATCTGTTCGGCCTCGCTGAGCGGAACGCGCGGATCGTTGCCGCCCTGGACGACGAACATCGGCACGCTGATCCCCTCGGCCATGGCGAGGGGGGCGATCCGCTCGAGGAAGGCGCGCATCTCGGGATCGCGCTCGTCCCCGTACTCCGCGCGCCGCAGATCGCGCCGGTAGCCCTGGGTGTTCTCCAGGAAGGTGACCAGGCTGGACATGCCGACATACGGCATCGCCGCCTGTATCCGATCGCTATAGCGCGTCGCGACCGCGAACGTCATGTGACCCCCGTACGATCCACCGGTCACCACGATGCGGCTGGCGTCGAGGTCGGGGCGCGTGGCGATCCAGTCCAGCAAGGTCGCGATGTCCTGGTAGGAGTCCTCGCGCAGCTCGGCGTTGTCGAGCTGGAGGAACGTCTTCCCGTAGCCCGACGAACCGCGCACGTTGGGAAACACGATCGCGAAGCCGAGCTCGTTGATGAAATAGTTGTCGCGCCCCAGGAAGCGGGGACGGGCCTGGGATTCAGGACCGCCGTGGATGTCTACGATCACCGGACGCGGCCCCGGGAAGCGGTCCGCCGGCGGCATGTAGAGGAAGCCGGAGAGCGTGCGCCCGTCGAAGGTCTCCCAGTGGACGAGCTCGGGCTCGGCGAAGGACGAGGTATCGATGCCGCCGGTTTCGCTGAAGGTCCATCGCTGGACGCGTCCCGACTCCACGTCGAGCGAGTACACGTCGGACGGGCTCTGCGCCGACGAGATCGTGAAGCCGAGCAGCTCGCCGCCAGGATGCCATTCGAGCCCCGAGATGACCCCGGTCGGCAACTCCGGGATCGGGATCTCATCCCCGGAACCCGAGTCGATGAGGTGGAGCACGCTGATCCCGTCCTCGTTCGTTACGAACGCGAGCGTTCCTCCGTCCGGTGACGGCTCGAAGCCGTCCACGTCCCAGTCGATGTGCGAGGTCAACGTCCGATGGGCGCCGGTCGCGAGGTCGACATAGACGAGCCGCCGGAACTCGGAGCCCCGGTCGGTGGTCACGTAGAGACCACGGCCGTCGGTAGCGAAGCGGACGTTGCCGTAGGCGATCTTCTCGAGCCCGCCTTTCGGGGTCACCAGGGTCCGCTCTCCGCTCGCGACGTCGACCAGCCAAACGTAGCTCTCGTTGATCGAGACATACTCGAGCACCGCGAGCGCGCTGTCGTCGGGCGACCAGTCGGAGACGAACCAGCCGCCGCCCTCCAGCTGGACCACGATGCGGTCGGTGGTGGGATCGCGGGGATCGACGACCCAGATGTCGACATCGCTCCCGGTCCGCCGGGTCGAGCCGTAGGCCACCCGGCTCCCGTCGTTCGACCATTCGGGACCGATGTTCCTGGAGCGGCCGTCGGTGAGGAGCGTCTCCTCGCCGGTCTTCATGTCGTAGCGATACAGCTGATAGAACTCGCTCCCGCCCACGTCGCGAGCGAAGACGAAGAAATCGGCCGTGTCGGGCTCGAACTCACCGCCCAGCGCGCGCTCGTCGGCGAAGGTGAGCTGGCGGCGTGCCCCGCCGGGCTGCGTGACCAGGTGGATCTGGACCGTTTCGCCGAAGCGGGTCCCGATCAGCATCTCGGCCCGCGAGGGATGCCATCCCCGGAGGCTCGCCGATCGGAACTCGGTGTAGCGGTCGACGCGATCGGCGAGGGAATCGGGGATCGGGGGGACGCCCTCCACGACGAGGTTCTCGCCCGGGGTCACCGTCTCCATCGCCGCGGCATCCTGGCCGGACGCGACCCCCGTCCAGGCCAGGATGGCGATCAGGAACAGCGTCGTTGCCCAAGGGGGTTTCCGCATGCAGGCCTCCTGATCTTTCGTCACGTCCGCTCGAGGATCATGGCCGCCGCCGTAGCGCCGGCGCCACAGATCGAGACGAGGCCGTAGCGGGCGTCCCTCCTCACGAGCTCGTTGGCCAGCGTGGTGGCGATCCGGGCCCCGGTCGCCGCGAAGGGGTGCCCCACGGCGATCGATCCGCCGAGCCGGTTCAGCTTCTCTTCCGGAACCGTGCCGATGGCCGGCTCCTTCCAGCCCCGCTCCCACGCCTTCAGGTTGCAGGCTATCTGCCCGGCGAACGCCTCGTGCATCTCGACCAGATCCATCCGATCGAGCGAGAGCCCCGTCCTCGCGAGGAGGCGCGGCACGGTGAGGGCGGGCGCCATGAGAAGCCCGTCGTCGGGGGACAGGCCCGCGAACTCGAAGTCCAGCACGAACGCGAGCGGCTCCCGGCCCTCCCGCCGCGCCCGCTCCTCCGACATGAGAAAGATGCCGGACGCCCCGTCCGTGAGCGGGCTCGAGTTCCCCGCGGTGATCGTTCCCGAGGGCGAGCGATCGAACACGGGCGGCAGCGCGGCGAGCCTGGACATCGAGGTATCGGCCCTAACGAGCATGTCACGGTCGATCCCGTCGAGCGGCACGATCTCCGCGGTCAGGCGGCCGTCCAGGGTCGCCGCATGCGCGTTCATGTGGCTCCGGTAGGCGATCAGGTCCTGGGTCTCCCGACCGACCTCCCACTCCTTGACCATGATCTCGCAGTGCTCTCCCATCGAGAGTCCCGTCGACGGCTCGACGAACCCGGGGTCGGCGGGCAGGAAGTCCCAAGGACGGGCGCCCAGCAGGGCCTTGAGCTTGCCGGTCGCGCCCTTCGCGCGGGAGGCGTCGAGGAGCGCCCGACGCGCCCGCTCACCGTACTGGACCGCGGGGTTCGACATCGACTCGACACCGCCCGCGATCCCGACCTCGGCCCGTCCCTCGGCGATCGCGGACCCAACCACGGCCATCGCCGAGAGGCCCGAGATGCAGTTGTCGGTCACCGTGAGGGCGCGCGTCGATTCGGGAAGCCGGCTATCGAGGACGATCTCGCGCGCCACGTGCGGGATCTCGGGATCGACGAGGACGATCCCCCAGGCGAGGCTCTCGACGCCGTCCGGGTTCACGTCCAGCCGTTCGAGCAGGCCTTCCACGGCGTGGAGGGCGAGGTCGAGCGGTCGGTGTTCTCGGAACGCGGTCCCCGCCTTCACGAAGGGGGTCCGGGCGCCGCCCATGACGGCGATGCGGTGTCCGTTCGCGTTCGATCGATGCACGGTGGCTCCTCTTGGTTGGCGGCCGTCTCAAGGTCTCTTGGCCGGTGCCCGGCGTCAAACCGGCACGCCAGTGCCTCACCACGCCAGGCAGGGTCTTTCGATATATTGGCGGCCGGATGATCCCTGGCCCCGACACCGACCGATCGCCCGAAACCTTCCGCGTTCGCTTCGAGACCTCGCGTGGGGACTTCGTGGCCCTGGTGCATCGCGCCTGGGCGCCCCACGGCGTCGACCGCTTTCATCGGCTGGTGGCGACCGGCTTCTTCGACGGCTGCCGCTTCTTCCGCGTCCTGGACGGGTTCGTGGCCCAGTTCGGGATCCACGGCGATCCGGGTCTCAGCGCCGAGTGGCGCCGCCGTACCATCCCCGACGACGCGGTCGTCGAGTCCAACACGCGAGGGCGGGTGACGTACGCGATGGCAGGCCCCGGCAGCCGGACCACCCAGCTCTTCATCAACTGCGGCGACAACCCCGGCCTGGACGAGATCGGCTTCGCGCCTATCGCCGAGGTCGTGGAGGGCATGGACGTCGTGGACCGGCTGTACGCGGCTTATGGCGAAGGCGCCCCGCGAGGGCGGGGACCCGATCAGAGAAGGATCCAGCGCGAGGGTAACGCCTATCTCGACCGCGAGTTCCCGCGACTGGACGCCATCCATCGCGTGGTCGCGGATGGGCCCCGATAGGGCGTCGACACGCCGACGTGGCCGCACACCGTGTCCTCATGGTCGATCCGGTGGGCTTCCGGGCGAATCCCGACACCGCCGAAGACAACGTCTTCCAGAAGCCGGGAATGACCGCCGTCGACCCCGCCGTGGAGACGGCCGCCAGGTCCGAGTTCACCGCGCTCCGGAGGGCGCTCGAGAGACGGGGGATCGAAGTCGCCATACACGTCCCCTCCAACGCCGGCACCCCGGACGCCGTTTTTCCCAACAACTGGTTCTCCACCGCGCGGGACGGGACGCTGGTCCTGTACCCGATGCGCGCGGCGACGCGCCGCGGTGAGCGGAGACCCGAGCTCGTCGCCTGGCTGAGCGAGCGGTACCCGAAGGTCGTCGATCTCACCGGGCCCGAGGCGGATGGGCGATATCTCGAAGGGACGGGGAGCCTGGTGATTGACGAACCGTCGCGAATCGTTTATGCAAGTGTGTCCCGGCGCACCGACCCCGTGCTGGTCAGCGAGTGGGCGGAGCGCTTCGACCACGTGCCGGTTATCTTCGCCGCCCGCGATCGGGACGGCCGCGAGATCTATCACACCAACGTCGTGATGGGCATCGGGATGGGCTGGGCCGTCGTGTGCGACGAGGCGATCCAGTTGCCAGGCGAGCGCGATCGCCTGCTCGGTTCGCTGGCGGACACGGATCACGAGGTCGTCGAGATCTCGCTCGATCAGATGCATGATTTCTGCGGCAACGTCCTCGAGCTCGAGAACGAAGACGGGAAGAGGTTCGTGGTGATGTCCGACCGGGCGCATCGGTCGTTCCGGGCCGACCAGCTCGCGATGCTGACTCGGCACACCGAGCCCCTCCACGTCGACCTGACCACGATCGAGACGCACGGCGGCGGGAGCGCCCGCTGCATGCTCGCCGAACTCCACCAGGGAGTGTGAATGGAGACTTTCGAGAGTGTCGTCGAGTTTCTCAACGGCATCGTCTGGCAGAGCGGGTTCACCATCCAGGGAGAGATCCTGCCGTACGTCGTCATCGCGCTGATCGGCACCGGCCTGTACCTGACCTTCTACCTCGGATTCATCCAATTGCGCCGGCTGGGTCATGGCTTCGCGGTTACGAGCGGGAAGTACGATGATCCCGACGAGCCCGGAGACGTCTCGCACTTCCAGGCGCTGACCACCGCGCTGAGCGCTACGGTGGGGATCGGCAACATCGCCGGTGTGGCGATCGCGATCCATTTCGGCGGGCCCGGCGCGCTGTTCTGGATGTGGGTGACGGCCTTCCTCGGAATGGCCACGAAGTACACCGAGGTCACGCTGGCCCAGCGTTACCGGTCGATCACCGGTCCCGACTACGATCCCGACAAATGGGAGGGCACGGTCGCTGGCGGGCCCATGTACTACATCGAGCGGGGCCTCGGCTCGAAGTGGAAACCGATGGCGATCTTCTTCGCGATCATGCTCGGCACGACCGCGTTCATGACCGGCAACGCGATCCAGGCCAACACGGTGGCCGACTCGATGGAGGCGACGTTCGGGGTGCCGGTGTGGATCACCGGCCTTATCACGGCTGCGATCGTTTTCCTCGTCGTGGTGGGCGGCATAACGCGTATCGGTAGGGTGACCGCCGTGCTCGCGCCCACCATGGCTGTCATCTACGTGGCCGGGGCGCTGTTCATCCTCGCCGTCAACTATCAGAGCGTCCTGCCCTCGGTCGGGCTGGTGTTCACCGAGGCGTTCAATCCGTCGGCGGGGATCGCCGGCGGGGGGATCGGCGTCTTCCTGGTTACGATGATGTGGGGCGTCCGGCGGGGGCTCTTCTCCAACGAGGCGGGTCAGGGATCGGCACCGATCGCCCACGCGGCCGCGAAGACCGACGAGCCGGTGTCGGAAGGCGTCGTGGCGCTCCTGGAGCCCTTCATCGACACGATCGTGATCTGCACGATGACGGCGCTCGTCATCATCACGACCGGCGTCTGGAATGACACGATCACGACCGAGATCACGCTGGGCGGTGGCGACATCTCCTACGTGACATCGACCGAGGATGGCGGCTTCCGCCGCCTGGACGCCGCGCCCGGAGAGGTCCACTTCGAGGAAGGCCGGCCGGTAGTCACCGCGCCCGGGGATCCGCGGATCGCGTGGCACGAGGCCGCACTGGGCGAGCTCTTTCTCGACAGCGATCTCAGCCAACCCTTCACGGGGGCGATCGATCCCGTCCGTGGCGTCGCCACGACATCGGCGGGCGAGACGACGACGGTGCTCTGGGGACCGGCGGTCGAGAGCGGCGCGCCGTTGACGGCGCTCGGCTTCCAGCACGGCCTGCCCGGAACCTGGGGGAACCTGATCGTCCTGATCAGCGTCCTGCTGTTCGCCATCTCGACGGCGATCTCGTGGTCCTATTACGGCGACCGCTGCGCCTACTACCTGTTGGGGAAGCGGGCCGTCTTCCCCTACAAGATGGTCTATGTCGTCATGCACTTCATCGGCGCCGTGGTGCCGCTGGCCTCGATCTGGGCTCTGGGGGACGTCTTCCTGGGGATCGTGATCCTGCACAACCTGCTGGCGCTGCTCCTCCTCTCGCCGCAGGTCAAGGCGATGACCCGCTCCTACTTCGAGCGTGAGCCGTGGCGGGAGAACTACGAGGCGCACAAGCGGGCGGTGGCGGCGAAGAAGGCCAGAGGGCCAGGGGCGTGAGGATCGGGGGAAACGTGGGCCGCGCCGCGCTTCTCGCGCTCGCGGCCCCGGTTTGCCTGGGTGCCGGTTGCCCATTCGAGCAGTCCGACCGGGTTCCCGAGGCGGAGACCTGGACGGAGGAGGTCTTTCTCCGGGTGGGGGAGAGCGCGGAGGTCGACGACGGGCAGCTCGTCGTCACCGTGCTCACCGTCGACGCCGGCAGCCGGCTCGGGACGGTGACCGTGCGGCTCGCCGGCGCGGACGGGCGCTCGACCGAGGAGGTGATAGATGTGGTGCGGAACGCCCTGCTCTCCGAAGCCGCCCGCCTCGAGCCCTACGCCGTGCGGGTGATGGGATTTCCGGGCGTCGATTCCGCCCGGCTCCAGGTCTCGCGGGAGCCGGCGGGCGGCCAGCGGTAGATAACGCGGCTCTCATGGACGACCTCCACCGACGGCGGTAGATTTCCTGTCCGGATCCTCCGTGGCGCCCTCCGGCCGGAGGCGCATCATTCTTTTTTCCCGTTCAGCCCGACACGCGACCCTATGACGACGCCCGAGCGCATCCGAAACCTGGCGATCATCGCCCACATCGATCACGGCAAGACGACGCTGATCGACGCCGTGTTCCAGGCGGCTCATGTCTTCCGCGAGAGCGCCGAGGTCGTCGAGCGGGTCATGGACTCCAACGACCTGGAGCGGGAGCGAGGGATCACGATCCGGTCCAAGCACTGCACGGTCGAGTGGGAAGGGCATCGGATCAACATCGTGGACACGCCCGGTCATGCCGATTTTTCCGGCGAGGTCGAGCGCGTCTTGTCGATGGTCGACGGGGCGCTGCTGCTGGTGGACGCGAACGAGGGGCCGATGCCTCAGACGCGTTACGTCCTCATGCGGGCGCTGAGGCTGGGGCTCAGGCCGATCGTCGTCCTCAACAAGGTGGACCGGGCGAGCGCCCGCCCCGACCAGGCGCTCCACGACACCTTCGATCTGTTCCTCGAGCTGGGCGCCACCGACGAGCAGGCGGACTTTCCGGTCCTGTACGGCTCGGGCCTCGACGGTTGGTTCGTTCGCGACCTCGAGGTCGACGATCGTCGCGGCATGGCGCCGCTGTTCGAGACCATCATCCAGCGGGTCCCGGCGCCGGCGGTCGCGCCGGGCGAGCCCTTCCGCATGCAGGTCTCCACGCTCGCCTGGAGCGACTATCTGGGAAGGATCGGCTGCGGCCGGGTTCTCCAGGGCGGGCACGCAATGGGGGACCTGCTCACCCGGACCACGGTCGAGTGGGAGGATCCCGATCGGACCTCGTTCCGGGTGACCGGCAGCGGGCCGGGCCGCTCGTCCCGGCTGTGGGTGACGCGTGGCGTCGAGCGCGAAGAGGTCGATTCGGTCGTGGCGGGCGACATCGTGTGGATCGCCGGGTTCGAGGACCTGCGGGTGGGTGACACGCTCGGCCACCCCGAGCTCGAGACGCCGGCTCTGCCGCCCCTCGAAATCGAGGAGCCCACCGTTTCCATGCTCTTCCTCGTCAACGGAGGCCCGCTCGCGGGAAGCGAGGGCAAGGCGGTGACGCTGCGCCAGATTCGCGACCGGCTGGAGCGCGAGGCGCGTGTCAACGTGGCCCTGCGAGTCGAGGACATCGGGCGGCCCGACGGTCTCAAGGTGTCGGGCCGCGGCGAGCTCCATCTGGCGATCCTGATCGAGGAGATACGACGCGAGGGAATCGAACTGTGCGTTTCGCGGCCCGAGGTGATCCTCCGCGAAACTCCCGATGGCGCCGTGCTGGAGCCGATCGAGGACCTGCTGATCGACGTTCCCGAAGAGAGTCAGGGCGTGGTCTACGAGAAGCTGGCCGGCCGGCGCGGCGAGCTGACCGGTGTACACAATGCCGGTACCGGGCTCGTCCGGCTCGCGTTCACGATCCCCACCCGCGGTCTGATCGGCTACCGCTCCGAGTTCCTGACCGATACGCGGGGGCTGGGGATCCTGACCAGCCGCTTTCGCGCCTTCGAGCCGTGGCGCGGCGAGGTGGAGCATCGCGACCGCGGGGCGATGGTTTCGCTGGATGCGGGTACGGCGACGTCGTTCGCGCTGGAGAACCTCCAGCAGCGGGGGACGCTCTTCGTCCAGCCGATGGACCGTATTTATGCGGGGATGATCGTCGGCGAGAGCGCGCGCCCGGGCGACCTTCCCTGCAACCCCACCAAGCGCAAGCACGTGACCAACCACCGCTCCTCGACGCGGGACGTCGACACCGGGCTCAAGGCGCCCCGCGAGCTCACGCTCGATCTTGCGCTCGAGTGGATCGCCGGCGACGAGCTGGTCGAGGTCACCCCCCGGTCGGTGCGTGTCCGGAAGGCGATCCTCGACGCGACCGATCGCAGGCGTGCCGATCGGCGCCAGGAGGCGCTGGCCGCGCGTTAGGGCCGTGCCCTCGCCGGGATGGGCCGGCCGTCCTAGTTTGTCACGGGTCACGATCGAACGCTTCCTCACCCCGGAGGCCCCCCGCGAGCCCCATGAACGACGTCGCCTCGACGGTCGCCCTCGATGTTCCCGAAATCGTCGTCCCCGACGACCTCGAGATCGAGCGCGCCCAGCACCTCGACCTCTACTGGTACATGCTGCTCAACCGCCGGCTCGAGGAGCGGCTCGTCAACCTCTACCGGCAGGGGAAGGTGGTGGGGGGCGTGTACCGCTCGCTGGGCCAGGAGGCGGAGTCGGTCGGCACCGCCTACGCGCTCGGGAGGCGCGACTTCGTGACCCCCCTCATCCGGAACCTGGGATCGATCCTCGTCAAGGGCGCGGAGCCCGCCGAGATCCTGAAGCAGTACATGGCCAGGGCCACGGGCCCGTCACGCGGGCGAGACCTCAACATCCACTTCGGCGACATGGAGAAGGCGTTCATCGGGCCTGTCTCCATGCTCGGCGACATGATCCCGGTCATGGCCGGCGTGGCGCTAGCCTCGCGCATGAAGGGCGAGAACCGCGTGTGCCTGGCGTACATCGGGGACGGCGGCTTCTCGACGGGCGCCGCCCACGAGGGATGGAACTTCGTGTGTGCCCGGGGCCTGCCGGTGATCCTCGTGGCCGAGGACAACTGCTATGCCTATTCCACACCCACCGGGAAGCAGATGGGCAATCGCGAGATGGTCGACCGCGCCCGTGGGTACGGCTGCGCCGGGGAGCAGGTGGACGGGAACGACGTCCTGCAGTCGTACGCGGCCGCGCGCCGGGCCGTCGATCGGGCCCGGCGTGGCGACGGCCCGACCCTGATCGAGGTGAAGACGTACCGCCGGAAGGGGCACGCCGAGCACGACGACCAGCGCTACGTGCCGAAGGAGGAGCTGGAAGCCTGGGAGGCCAAGGATCCCGTGGACCGTTACCGGCGCTTCCTCCTGCAGGAGGAGATCCTTACCGAGGAGCAGATCGAGCGGATCGACGGCCGCATCGGGGACAAGCTGGACGAGGCCGTGGCCGAGGCCGAGGCCGCTCCCATGCCCGACCCGCGGACGGCGCTCGACGATGTCTGGGCCACGCCGCGGTGGACGGCCGCGCATCCCAACTTCCACGACTTCGAGGCGGAGATCATCCAGTGAGCCGCGCCTGGAAGCGGATCGCGGTCGCGACGTTCGCGATCTCGGCGCTCGTGACCGCGGCGTGCAGCGCGACCGTCAGCCGCGAGGGCGTCGCCAACGTGCCGGGCGAGGAGGTCTGGAAGACCGACCTCGATCTCGACCTCGGTGAGCGGGCGATCGTCGACAGCGGTCGACTGGAGGTCACGCTCGTGAACGTCGGCGTGAACGAGGCCGTCTTGCGAGTCGACGGACAGGGCGGGATTCGCCAGGAGACGCTGCGCACGGGCCCCGGCGGCAGCCTGCAGTTTCCGCCCTATGAGATCCGGCTCCTCTCGACCGGGATCGACGACTCGGTACGGCTGCAGATCCGCCGCCAGTGGGGGCAGTACTAGTGAATGCGCCCGGCCGCGGCGGTGAGACCACCTACCTCGAGGCCATCCGTCAGGGCATCTGGGAGGAGATGGAGGCCGACGAGCGAGTGTTCGTCCTGGGCGAGGATGTCGGCGTCTATGGCGGGGCCTTCAAGGTGACCGACGGCTTCATAGACCGCTTTGGCGAGGACCGCGTCATCGATACCCCGATCAGCGAGGCCGCCATCGTGGGCGCCTCGGTGGGGGCGGCGATGATGGGGTTGAGGCCGATCGCCGAGATGCAGTTCATCGACTTCATCTCGTGCGCCTTCGACCAGCTCACCAACGTGGCCGCCAAGAACCGCTACCGCTGGGGGACCGGCGTGCCGATCGTGGTCCGGGGCCCGGCCGGCGGCGGAGTCCACGGGGGCCCGTTCCACTCGCTGCAGGCGGAGTCGTACTTCGTCCACACGGCGGGACTCAAGGTGGTCTGCCCGGCGACCCCCTACGACGCCAAGGGGCTCATCAAGGCGGCCATCCGCGACGACGACCCGGTCGTCTTCCAGGAGCACAAGTTCCTGTACCGGCGGATCAAGGAGGATCTCCCGGTGGTGGACTACGTGGTGCCGCTCGGTGAGGCCAAAGTTGCCAAGACAGGAAGCGACTTGTCTATAATAACTTACGCCGCCATGGTTCATGTCGCGCTTGAGGTCGCGGAGGTGCTGGCAGGAGAGGGGGTCGAGGTCGAGGTGGTGGACCTCCGGACCCTGGTTCCGCTCGACGAGGAGACGGTCTTGACGTCGGTCGCGAAGACGGGGAAGGCGATCGTCCTCCACGAGGCGCCCAGGACGGGCGGCTTTGGCGGCGAGGTCGCGGCCACGATCGCCGAGAAGGCGTTCGAGTACCTGGAGGCGCCGGTCGTCCGCGTCACGGCACCCGATACGCCCGTTCCCTATAGCCCGCCGCTCGAGGAGCACTACCTCCCCGGCAAGGACGACGTTCTCCAGGCCGCCAGGAAGCTCCTCGCCTACTGACCCGGGCCTTGGTCGCGGGGCGGCTCCCGCCGACTTTCTCTCACCCAGCGTTCACGGCGGAGGCACCCCGGGCCCGCCGGCATCGATCACGACGATTCCCGGCTCGGGAGGCGGGAAGCCCTCGGGAAGGACAGCGGGGGGAAGGGCGAAGTTCGTGACGAAGAGTCGCTGGCGGTCTTCCCCGCGGGTACCGAACGCGGCATTGACCGGCAGGTTGAGGCCCAGCGTCTGGTCGGCGACGACCTCGAGAGCGGTACCGTCCGGGCTCACCTTCACGATCCTGTTCTGGCCGATCACCATGGCGTAGATCGCGCCATCGGCATCCAGCACGATGCCGTCGAGGGGAAGGATCCTCTGATCCTGGACCAGGATCTCGACCTCGCCGGGGCCCCCATCGGGACGGATAGGGATCGACAGCAGGGCGCCGGTCTCGGTATTCGCCACGACCAGCGTTCCGGCGCCTCCTCCATCCGGCCGGAACGCGATCCCGTTGGCCCCGATCGGCACCCCCAGCCCGAGCGTACCGTTACCTGCCAGGGTGGCGCTCTCGGCCCAGGCCTCGGCGTTCCCGCCAGGTTGAATCCGCCAAACCGCACCGACGGTAGGCTCCCCGCTGCACACGCGCGTCGACTCCGTCACGTAGAGATTGCCTTGCAGGTCGAAGGCGAGCGCGTTGGGCCAGCAGATGGCTTGGGATCCGGGGAGTCGCTCGAACGCCCCGGTTCGGCCGTCGATCCGGTAAACGCCATGCGTGGCCTGATCGAACGAGACCAGCGCGGCATAGAGGTCGCCATTCGCCGTGGACGCGAGTCCCAGCAGGCCCGGTGGACCCCCGGCCGGGATCGGGGCCTCGAGGAGCGAGACGAAGATGGTCCGCTCTCCATCGGGGCCGATCTGCAGGATCTGGCCGAGCGGCGCCAGGCCGACGTACAGGCGGCCCTCCCCGTCGAACGCGATTCCCTCGGGAACTTCGCCCTTGGAGAGGTCGAAGTCGATCGCGTCCCAGGTCCGTTGCATTTCGGGAATCTCGGAATCCGGAGAGGTGGGGGACAACTCGGACTCGCAGGCCAGACCCGCCAGCAGGAACGATACCCAGGTCATCGGATGCCTCCCGATCTTCATGACAACGTGTATTGCTGCAAGGCGGCTGCGAGCGGACCGCATGTGGATGTCAAGCGCATGGTTCCTCCTTGTTCCGGGTTTCACCGGCGCGTTCAGCGCTGTATCGTTTCCCAGCATAGGGAGCGACGCTCACCGAACTCTCACCATCTCCCCCGCGCGGATCCCCCGGCCCATGCAGGAGGGCGGCGATGATCCGGTTCAGGGCCCTCGGAACCCCACTTCTCGAGCGTGTCGAGTCGGAAAGCACGGTCCAGCTTCATCTCCAGCCCAAGCCGCTCGCCCTCCTGGCGTACCTGTGCGTCGAAGGATCGGATCGACCGACTCGACGGGACCGGACCCTGTTTCTCCTGTGGCCGGAGCTCGGACAGAGCCGCGCTCGCGCGGCGCTGAGTCAGACGATCCACAGGCTGCGCCAGCAGGTCGGATCCGAAACGATCGTGAGCGTCGGGCGGGACGAGCTCGGCTTCGACCGGAGCCAGCTCTGGTGCGACGTCGCCGCGCTGGAGGAGTGTCTGCGCGATGGTCGGGCCGACGAGGCCCTTGGCCTCTACGCGGGCGAGCTCATGGAGGGGTTCCACCTCTCCGGCGCCCCCGACTTCGAGCGCTGGCTCGACGATCGTCGGGAGAGGCTCCAGGAGGAGGTCGTCGGCGCGGCGCTAGGGCTCGCCGCCGATGCGGAGGCGACCGGGGACCTTCCCCGGGCCATCCAGGGGCTCCGTCGAGCGGTCGAGATCTCGCCCCTCGAGGAGGACGCGGTCCGGCGTCTCGTCCTCCTCCTCGACCGGAGCGGCGATTCCGCCGGAGCCGTGCGCTGGTACGAACGGTTCGCCACCCATCTCGAGGAGGAATACGATCTCGTGCCGTCTCCGGAGACCCGGTGGGCGGTTGCTTCTGTTCGAGCCAGGATGAGGCCGGCCGTTCGTCCGGGCGGCTCGATGCCCCCACCTCGCTCCATCCTCGTCCTCCCGTTCCGCAATCCGGGGGATCGGTCCGATGCCACGGTCTTCTGCGATGGCCTTGCCGAGGAGGTCATGGGCGCTCTCGGTCGGGTCGAGAGCCTTCGCGTGATCGCCCGGACCTCGGCGTTCCGGCTGAAGAGCGGGGAGGTCGATCCCGTGGAGATCGGCCGAAGGCTACAGGTTGACTCCGTTCTCGAAGGGAGCGTCCACGTGGCCGATGACCGCATCCGGATCCACGCCCGGCTCCTTGAATGTCGCAACGGCGCGCTTCTCTGGTCCCGCAGCTACGATCGCCAGCTCTCTATTCGTGAGCTGTTCGCGGTCCAGGCGGGGGTCGCGCGAGCGATCGTGAACGCTCTCGAGATGGAGCTCGATCCTGAAGCGCGCGAGCATCTGAGTCGGGAGCCGACGGAGGATCTGGAGGCGTACAGCCTGTGCCTGCGTGGGCGTCACGCCTGGTCGCGGCGGTCTCCGGATGCGCTCGGGGAGGCAGAGACGCTTTTTCGACGATCGATCGTGGCCGATCCCGCCTACGCGGCCGCCTGGTCGGGGCTGGCCGACACGCTGACCTTGCTGCCGCTCTATACGCCAGCCGACCCGACCGGGTCGCGTCGCGAAGCACTTGCGGCGGCGTCCCGCGCGCTCGAGCTGGACGAGGGGCTGGCGGAGGCCCACGCCGCGCTGGCGCGGATCCTCGAAGCGGAGCGGCGCTGGGAGGAGTCGGGTCGCGAGTTTCGCCGCGCCCTCGAGCTCAATCCCAACTACGCTACCGCCCGTCACTGGTATGCCAATCATCTCCTCCGTCTCGGGAGGACCCACGAGGGGCTGCGCGAGATCGAGCGGGCGGTCAGGCTCGATCCCCTCTCGCCGGCCGTCTGGATGGGCCGCGCGTTCATTCTGTACCTGATTCGGCGTTATCAGGAAGCCATCGAGTGCGCGGGCCAGGCGGTGGAGATGGAGCCGGCCGCGGAGGGAGCCCGTCTGATTCTCGCGTTCGCGCAGGCCGAGGGCGGCAATCCCCGGCAGGCGGTGGAGACGTGCGAGCAGTTCCGCCGCATGCTTCCCGAGTCGTCACGAGCTCCGGGGGTTCTCGCATACGCGCTGGCCCGGTCCGGCGCGGTCGAGCGGGCCCGGGGCATCCTCCGGGCTGGAGAGCGCTCGGGAGCCGAACCACTCTCCCTGGCCATGGCATGGACCGCGCTGGGCGACCTGGATCGCGCGTTCCAATGCCTGGCGAATGCGGATTGGGACACGATCAACGTGGACCTGCTGGTCCTTGGCGCGGCCTTGGATCCGCTCCGCAGCGATCCCCGCTATGGGTCTCTCCAGGCCAGTCTCGGGCTTTAACCTCGCCCGGGACTAGCTCGAGCCTTCTTCCCGAACGACGACATCGAGACACGTTATGTGCACGTCGACCTCGTCGTGGACGCGGAGACCAACCTGTCCGTCCATTTCCATGTCAGGCATCCGGGCGTAGGCCGCGACCGCTTCGCCGTTGACCTCGAACCGGAGCGAGTCGGCTCCGACGTCGACGGCCAGGACGTTCTGAGCGTTGTTCGCCGCCGGATCCGGATCGCGCGCCACGATGGCGTCGTGCTTCGTCCACGGCTGGATCTCGTGCAGCTCGCTGCGGGCGCGATGATAGATCCGATAGCGCCCGTCACGAAGTTGAACGAACAATCAACTAGCGGCCCTCGCCGGCCGTGTCAAGAACTTGAGAGGCGGGAAGAGGGTTGTTAGAACGGCCGTGAGTTGCCTATATAGTGGCGATCCGAAAATCGCCCCCCGACCGCCTGCGTGACCGATGACCACCTGAAGGAGACGCCTCGCAGATGGAGACGACGACCGGCGCACCGCGCGACATCTGGGGATCGAAGCTCGCTTTCATCCTGGCCGCCGCCGGGAGCGCGGTCGGGCTCGGGAACATCTGGGGTTTCCCGACCATGGCCGCCGCCAACGGTGGCGCCGCCTTCCTGGTGGTCTACCTGCTCGCGGTCGTGCTGGTCGGCGCCCCCGTCATGCTGGCCGAGCTCACGATCGGGCGCCACACCCTTCGCAATCCCGTGGGGGCGTTTCGGGCGCTCAGGCCTGGCTCGCCCTGGTTCCTGCTCGGGGCGCTCGGCGTGCTGACCGGTCTCATGATCCTGTCCTTCTACTCGGTCATCGCCGGTTGGACGATGGCCTACATCGTCAAGATCGCGTCGGGAGCCATGCACGCAGGCGCCGACACCGGCGCCATCTTCGCTGACGTCGCCGGGAGTCCGGTGTCGGCGATCGGATGGCACCTGGCGTTCATGGCCATCACGATCCTCGTCGTCGTGGGCGGGGTGCGCGACGGGATCGAGCGCTGGACGAAAGTCCTCATGCCGGCGCTGGCCGCTCTTCTCGTACTGCTCGTCATCCGGGCGGTGACGCTGTCGGGGGCGGGAGCGGGGCTGGAGTTCTATCTGCGCCCCGACTTCAGCCGCGTCGACGGGGGCGTCGTCCTGGCCGCGATCGGGCAGGCGTTCTTCTCGCTGTCGCTCGGGATGGGCGCCATGATCACTTACGGGTCGTACGTCTCGAAGAGCGACGACTTGGAAACGTCGGCCTTGTACGTGACGGGCTTCGACACCGCGGTCGCCTTTCTGGCGGGACTGCTCATCTTCCCGACGCTATTCCACGCCGGCATGGATCCGGGGGCGGGTGGGCCGGGGATGATCTTCGTCGTGCTCGCCTCGCTGCTGGGCACGATTCCCCCCGAGCCGTGGGGAGGAATTCTGTTCGGTGTGGCGTTCTTCGTGCTGCTCGGTATCGCCGCGCTGACCTCCAGCATCTCGCTCCTCGAAGTCGTCGTGTCGTGGCTCGTGGACGAGCGCGCCTGGTCTCGAAGGAAGGCCGCGTGGACGCTGGGCGGCGTCGCCTTCCTGATCGGGATCCCGAGCGCGCTGGCTGGCGGGGCCGTCGGCTGGTTGACCTCGATGCCGGGGGTGGGGATGGACTTCCTGACGTTCCTGTTCATGATCTTCGGGCAGTATTCCCTGGTGGTCGGGGCGTTCTTCATCAGCATCTTCGCAGGCTGGGTCTGGGGGGCGCGGGCCGCCGCGGAGGAGGTACGCTCGAACGACGGCAAGTTCTCGCTGGAGGGAACGTGGTCCTTCCTGATCCGGTTCCTGTGCCCGGTGGCGATCGTCGCTCTGCTCGTCTACCTGGTATGGCAGCAGTTCGGGGCCTGAGGCGCGGAACCCCCCGATCCGGTTCGCCCGTTCACCGGGGGCCTACTTGGGAGGCGCTTCCTCCGAGGATAACTCCGGTGGCTGCTGGACGGGGTCTTCGTCCGCGCGACGGTCGCGCTCCCCGGCGGCGTCGCGACGCGTGTCCTCGCGATTGACTTCGCCCAGCCTCTTTGCTTCGTAGCGGTCCAGCTCGTCCCTCCGGAGTTCTTCGGCCTTGGCTGTCTCCTCCGATGCAGGAGCGGCCGCGGCGCTCCCGCCTTCCTCGGTCGACCGGGCAACCGAGCGTGACCGCTGCGGCGGTCGTCAGAAGCAGTGCCACATTCCTCATGGACGTCCCCTCCTCGCAGGGATTGAAGCGATCCTACATGGGCCCGGCGTGGCTTTCAAGCCGCGTCCGAGACCTCGATGCGGCCTCGCCAAAAACCGGCGGTCCGGCTACCCTTGAACGCCCCCGGGAGGCCGCACGGGCGAGTCGCAGGCCGAGGAGAACAGCGCCGAAGGAGATCCCATGCCCATAGACGTCATCATGCCCCAGATGGGGGAATCGATCGCCGAGGGGACGCTCACGGTCTGGCTCAAGAAGGAAGGGGACCGGATCGAGCGGGACGAGAACCTGTTCGAGATCTCCACCGACAAGGTGGATGCCGAGATCCCGTCGCCGGCTTCTGGGACCCTGGGAAAGATTCTCGTTCAGGAGGGCGAAACGGTGGAGGTGGGCACAATCGTGGCCCATATCCTGGCGGAAGGGGAAGCCAGCGGGGAAGAGCCGACGGCTGGCCCCGCCAGAGAAGAGGAACCACCGCCGACCCCCAGGCAGGAGGAGGAGCCACGACCCGCCCCGGAGCCCCCTCGTTCGGAGCCATCGGCCGCTCCGGAGCGCGAATCGTCACCACGCCCGGCGGCCGAAGATCGCCCAGCCGGGGACAAAGATGGACGGATCCCGAGCAAGGCCGAGCTGCGTCGCCAGCGCTCCTCACCGCTCGTCCGCAACATCGCGGCCGAGCACGGCGTGGACTTGCAGGAAGTGGAGGGGACCGGACTCTCGGGCCGGGTCACCAAGCGGGACATCCTCGCTCACATCGAGCCACGGAGGGCGGCCGCGGCCGAGGCTCCGACCGCCGCCCCATCCGAGGCCCCGACCCCCATCACGCGGCTGCCGGTCCGCGAGGAGCCCGTCACGGCGAGACCGGCGACCGCACCGGCGACACCGAGCCCGGAGGGCGGCCCCGCCGCGGTGCGCCCCTTCTCGGATGCCGACTCGGTCGAAGTCGTTCCCATGTCGGTCATGCGCCAGCGGATTGCCGAGCACATGATCACCTCGCGGCGGACTTCCGCGCACGTGACATCCTTCTTCGAGATCGACATGAGCCGGGTGGCCGAGCTGAGGAGGGGGAACAAGGCCCGCTTCCAGGAGGACTCGGGGGTCAAGCTCACCTATATGCCGTTCATCATCAGCGCGCTCGTGGCCGGCGTGAAGGAGTGGCCGATCCTGAACGCGTCGGTGTGGGAAGAGAAGATCGTCTTCAAGCGGGACATCAACGTGGGGATCGCGGTGGCCATCCCTCAAGAGCGCGGCTTCGGTCTCATCGTGCCGGTCATCCGACAGGCCGACGGGCTGTCGCTGGTGGGGCTCGCCAGGGCCACCAACGATCTTGCCGAACGGGCCCGTACCAAGAAGCTGAGCCCGGAGGAGGTACAGGACGGGACGATCACCGTCACCAACCCGGGCGTCTTCGGATCGCTGGCGGGAACGCCGATCATCAACCAGCCGCAGGTGGCGATACTCGGCGTCGGCGCGATCGAGAAGCGCGTGAAAGTGATCGGGCCGGGCGACGCGATCGGCGTACGGACTTGCGCCTATCTCTCGATCTCGTACGACCATCGCGTGGTGGATGGGGCGACCGCCGACCACTTCATGCTGGTCGTCAAGGACAAGCTGGAGGGCTTTAGCGATCCTTCGCTGAAGGGGTAGAGCCACACGCGGAACGGGGAGGCGCGTCTCGCGCCTCCCCGCATGTACGCGGTCGATTCCGCGTTTCGCGTCTACTCGATGTTCTGCGCCTCCGGGATCGACAGCTCCCCGCAGGCGACCATGGTGCCTGTCTCGTCGCTTACGGCGATATGATGACCGTGCTCGTCGGTCGCCAGCACCGAAGGGTCGATCGTCGATGTGCTGCCGGCCTCCATGCCGGAAGCGACGACGGGCTCGAGCTCCGCGACCGGACCGCCCTGCTCGGTGCACGTGCCGTTGTGAATCTCGGGAGTGTACGTGGCACCGGCCTCGAGCCCGGTGAGCTCGACCTCCACCCGCGTCGACGCGCCGCTCGAGCGCAGGTCGGCATCGCCGGAGACGCTGCTGCCAGCGACCGGCGAGAGCGTCACGGTGACTTCGTCGTCGATGGCGTTCTCGGCCTGATCGGCCACATCCTGCACGCCTTCACCGACCGCCCCGGCCGCCTCGCCGGTCTCCTCGACGATTCCGCCTTCCGTATCGACCGTCCCCGTCTCCTCGGTGCTCTGGCAACCCGTAGCGGCGAGCGACACCATGGCCACCACCGGAATCCATCTCCATCCAAGCCTCATTCTCCACCTCCATCGAAAGGTTTCGTGTGCGACGGCCCGCCATGACCCGGGCCTGAATGGAGAATAGCCGAAGAGGAGGGTCGGGGATGTCGTCTGTCTGACGACGTGACGCGGTTCGGGGTCGCGATCTGGCTCGCTTCTTGCAAAGCTCGCGGGGCGATATGATCGGGGTGGGGAACGAGCCGAGGATTCCAGCCATCGTGAGGATGGGAGACGGCACGCGTTACGCGGGCCTCGTCAGCAACTTCCACCCGGGCGGCGCGACATTGCGTCTCAAGGAGATCGACCGTGGGGGAAGCATGGTCGAGATCCACGACCTCGACATGTACGAGGTCCACGCGATCTTTTTCGTGCGCGAGCTGGGGCTCTTGCGCAACCATCGGAAAAGCGACCCCAAGGACGAGGCCGTTTCGCAGGGGAACGTGGTCCGGGTCCATTTCGAGTGGGGAGAAACGATGGAAGGCGTGATCGACGGTCCGATCGGAAGGCGACCGGGCTTTTTCCTGAAGCCCACGGTCCGAACGAGCAACCTGGTCGCGATCTATGTTTCGCGTCAGGCAGTGGCCAGGATCGAGGCCGGCCCCTCGGCCGCGACCGTCTAGCGCCCCCCGGTCACTCCTCGCCGGCCTCGGCGGGCTGGGGCTCGCCCAGCCCGAGCTCCTTCTCGACCGGCTCCACGAAGTCGATCACGTTCTGAAGGTGCTTGTCGAAAGGCACACCCAGCTCCTTGGCTCCCGTCTCCAGCTCCCCGCGATCGACGGCCGCGCAGAAGCTCTTGTCCTTGAGCTTCTTTTTCACGGATTTGACCGACAGGTCGCTGAAGGACCGGCTCGGGCGCACCATCACGCACGCGACCAGGAAGCCACACAGCTCGTCGACCGCATAGAGCGCCTTCTCCATCCTCGACTCGCGCGGAACACCGGTGTAATCGGCGTGGGACAGGATCGCCCGCCGGAACTCGCGTGGATAGCCCAGCTTGTCGAGGATCTGGACGCCCACGAAAGGGTGGCCGTTCGGACCCTGATGCTTCTCGTAATCGAAATCGTGAAGGAGTCCGACCATCCCCCACGTGTCGGCGTCCTCGTCGTAGTGCTCCGCGTAGCCGCGCATGGCGGCCTCGACGGCCAGCATATGCGAGCGCAGGCTGGGGCTCTCCGTGTGCTCCTTGACGAGATTCCAGGCGTCTTCCCGCGTCTTTTCGTCGGCTGCCATGAGATCCTTCGAATGGAGGTTTAGGTGATCGACATGAAATATAACCGGTCCGACCCCAGGGTCCCAATCCGTTTGCTCGTCCGCCCCCGTGGACGCTAGAATCCGCCGATGATGGAGCCAACCGCAGGACCGGCGGTTCGAACGGGCGCGCCGCGGGGCACCCAGCTCGATGCCACCGCGCGTTTGGACATGTATCGTCACATCTACGCGGCGCGGCGGATCGACGACCGGGAGATCCAGCTCAAGCGGCAGAACAAGATCTTCTTCCAGATCTCGGGGGCCGGACACGAGGCCGTTCAGGCGGCCACGGCTCACGCCCTTCGTCCGGGCTACGACTGGTTCTATCTCTACTATCGTGATCGGGCCCTCTGCCTGGGTCTCGGCATGTCGTTCGACGCCATGCTCCTGCAGGCGGTCGGGGCGGCCGACGACCCGCAGTCCGGAGGCCGCCAGATGCCCTCGCACTGGGGGTCGAAGGAGCTCAACATCGTCTCGACTTCAAGCCCCACGGGGACGCAGTTCCTGAACGCGGTCGGATGCGCCGAGGCGGCGTGGCGCATGGCGCGGATCCCGGAGCTGTCCGACCGGCTCCGCAACGCCCCCGACGGCTACCGGGACCACGAGGTCACGCTCGTGACCTCGGGCGACGGGACAACCAGCGAGGGCGAATTCTGGGAGTCCCTCAACACGGCCTGCAACCTGAAGCTCCCAGTGCTCTATCTGGTCCAGGACAACCGCTATGCCATCAGCGTGCCGGTGGAGGTTCAGACGGCGGGGGGGTCGATCTCGAGGCTCGTCCGCGGGTTCCCGGACTTGCACGTGGCGGAGGTGGACGGCTGCGATCCGGTGGCGTCCTTCGAGGCGCTCTCGGAGGCGGTGGCCTGGTGCCGTGCGGGTCGAGGACCGGCCCTCGTCCACGCGCACGTCATCCGCCCCTATTCCCACAGCTTGTCCGACGACGAGCGGATGTACCGCCCGGAGCGCGAGCGCGACGAGGAGAGCGGGCGGGATCCGGTGAGGACGTTCCCCGCCCGGCTCATCGAAGAGGGCATCGCGTCGGAAGAAGAGCTCGAAGCGATCCGGAGCGAAGTGGACGCCGAGATTGCCGCGGCCGTGGAGCGGGCGCTGGAGGCACCGCAGCCGGAGAGCAATACGGCCTTGGACTTCGTGTACTCGCCGGAGGTGGATCCGACCTCCGACGCGTTCTCGACCCCAGCCACGTTCGAGGGCGAGCCCACAACAATGGTGGACCTCCTGAACGCGTGTCTCGCCGACGAGATGCGCCTCGACCCGCGGATCCTGGTGTTCGGCGAGGACGTGGCGGACGCTTCCCGCGAAGAGATCCTCGAAGAGGTCAAGGGAAAGGGAGGCGTGTTCAAGGTGACCGCCAACCTGCAGCGCAAGTACGGCGGGATGCGCGTCTTCAACTCGCCGCTGGCCGAGGCCAACATCGTGGGTCGCGCCGTCGGCCTGGCGACGAGGGGGTTCAAGCCGGTCGTCGAGATCCAGTTCTACGACTACATCTGGCCGGCCTTCATGCAGATCCGAAACGAGCTGTCGGTCCTGCGCTGGCGCTCGAACGGCGACTTCGCATCGCCGGTGGTCGTGCGCGTGGCGTGCGGCGGGTACCTGAAGGGGGGCTCGATCTACCATTCTCAGTCGGGGACGATCCTCTTCACGGCCAACCCCGGCCTGCGCGTCGTCATGCCGGCCACGGCCGAGGACGCGAACGGTCTGCTGCGGACGGCCATCCGCTGCGACGACCCGGTCATGTTTCTCGAGCACAAGCACCTGTACCGGCAGGCGTACAACAAGGGACGCTATCCGGGCCCCGACTACATGATCCCGTTCGGCCGCGCGCTCAAGGTCCGGGAGGGGGGCGACCTGAGCGTGATCACTTACGGGGCGACGGTCCAGCGCTCGCTGGCGGCCGCCCGGGAGCTGTCGGAGAAGGAGGGTCTGGAGGTCGAGGTCGTCGACCTCCGCTCGCTCTCGCCCTGGGACCGGGATGCGGTCGCGGAGAGCGTTCGGCGGACGAGCAAGGCGCTGGTCGTCTATGAGGACCCGATCTCGTGGGGGTTCGGGGCCGAGGTCGGCGCCTGGATCGCCGACGAGCTGTTCGAGTATCTGGACGGACCCGTCCGTCGGGTGGCCGCGCTCGACTGCCAGGTCGGCTACGCGCCCAGTCTCGAGGACGCGATCCTGCCCCAGGTCGAAGACATCGCGGCCGGCATGCGGGAGCTGGCCCGATACTGACCGCGTGAAGGAGATCGAGCTAAGAACCGACCGCAAGCGGACGCTGGTCGACATCACGGACCGGGTTTCCCACGCCCTGAAAGCCGAGGACGGAGTCTGGCTCCTCTACGTCCCCCACACGACGGCCGGCGTGACCATCAACGAGGGTGCCGATCCGGACGTGGCCCGGGATATCCTCATGGCCTGGGAGCGCCTGGTCCCCGAGGATCTGCCGTATCGCCACGGTGAGGGGAACTCCCCGGCTCACGTCCTGGCGTGTATCGCGGGGTCGTCGGTCCTGGTGGGTATCGAGGGCGGTGAGCTGAAGCTGGGCACCTGGCAGTCGGTCTTCTTCTGCGAGTTCGATGGTCCGCGCGAGCGGCGTCTGTGGCTGATGCGCGCGTGAGTTCTGGCTCACGACGCGAGGTTGACGCTCGCGCCAGTGTTTGCTAATCACTAACGCCAAGTCGGCGAGCCGACGCGTTTTCGTGTCGGTGGGCCGTACTTCTTCTCACCCCATATTGGAGGGGGACATGGGGATCTTCGACAAGTTCAAGGGCCACGATGACAAGGAAGAGAAGAAGGCGAAGGCCGACTTCTCCGGCGTCAAGAGCGGCGGGTCATCGACCGCGGATGCCGCCCAGAAGGGGGCGGCGCCAAAGGCCGGGGTCACGACCTACACGGTCGAGGCCGGCGACAGCCTGTGGAAGATCTCGGAGAAGTTCTACGGCGACGGCAACCAGTGGCGCCGGATCTACGAGGCCAACAAGGGCGAGATCAAGGACCCCGACGTGATCCATCCGGGTCAGACGTTCACCATCCCGGCCACGAAGGGGGAGGGACAATGAAGCGCTGGACGGCTCTACTCTTTGCGGGGCTGCTGATCGCGGCCGCCTGCGGCCAGGGTGAAACCGAGACCGGCGCGACGGAGGAGCCTTCGGCTTCGCCTACTGCGACGACCGGTGTGGAGGTCACCGAGGTCGCTCTGGGCCGGGCCATCGGTGCGGACAAAGCGGTCACCGAGCCCACGACGACGTTCGGTCCCTCGGCTACGATCTATGCCTCGGTACGTACCGAGGGTACAGCACCCAGCTCGACGATCAGCGTGCGCTGGACCTTCGAGGATGGGCAGGTCGTCGACGAGTCCAGCCAGACGATCGCGCCCACCGGGCCCGAGGTCACCGAGTTCCACATCTCGAATCCCGACGGATGGCCGGCGGGCGGGTATGAGGTCGCGATCTCGCTGGACGGGCAGCCGGTCGAGACGCAGTCGTTCACGGTCGAGGCAGGCGGATAGAGTCGCCCCGGCGGAGGGGGCGCCGGTCGGAAGCCGGCGCCCACGGCCTCATTCCTGAGTTCTTGCCGATCTCGCATTTGACACGCTCGGTCAGGACGGTTCCCGCCGTCTGGTCGTTGCTCCTTGCAGCCGGGTTGATTCCGGCGACGGCGCCCTCCCTGCGCGGTCAGCTTCAGATCCCCGATCCCGTCGGCTACGTCAACGACTTCGCCGATGTGATCGAGCCGGGCAAGGAGGCCGAGATCCAGCGGGTCATCGAAGAGGTCAGGGCGAAGTCGGGGGGCGAGATCGTGGTCGTGACGCTGCCCAGCCTGGAGGGACGCTCGCGCACTATGGTCGCGCACGAGATCGGCGAGCGCTGGGGAGTCGGCAAGGCCGGCGAGCCTGGCGCCTCCGCGCGCCTCACGGGCACGCTCATCCTCGTCGTTCCCAAGGAGACCTCCGGCGACGGCCGCGGCCACGTGGAGATCGCGCTCGCCTTCGGAGCCAACACCTTCATCACAGCGAGCGAGGCCGGCCGGATCCGGGATCGCTCCATGATCCCGGCCTTCCAGCAGCGCCGGTATGGAGAAGGGATCCTGGCCGGCGTGGCCGCCGTGGCCGGACAGTACGCCGAGCGCTTCGGGTTCGAGCTGACGGGCTCCGTGCCGACCCCCGACGACGCCCCTGACGAGGACCTGGAACGCGGGATCGGTCTGACGATGGTCTTTCTCGGAGTGTCCGCGCTGCTGGTCCTGGCGTTCCTGATCTATGCGGGGAGCCGGGGCGGGCGTGGGGGAGGCGTGGCCGGAGGCCCCTGGCGCGGGACCGGTCGCCCGCGTGGACCGATCATCCTGCCGCCGATCGGTGGCGGGCGCGGAGGGTGGGGTGGTTTCGGAGGAGGCGGATCGGGCGGCGGCTTCGGCGGCGGGTTCGGGGGCTTTGGTGGAGGCGGAGGATTCGGTGGCGGCGGAGCCGGGGGGTCCTGGTGAAACGGGCAAGGCGGTCATGAAAGATCCGGTCGAGGTCGCGCAGGAGTTCACCAAGAGGTTGGCCGAAGTCTACGGCCCGACGCTTCGAAGCGTCCTGCTGTACGGATCGGTTCCGCGTGGGGACGCGGTGACCGGGACGAGCGACATCAACCTGCTCGTCGTGGTCGACCGGATCCATCTTCCCGATCTGGAGCGGATCACCCCCCTCGCCCGGCAATGGCTGGTCGACGAACGTTGCGCGCCCATGCTGATCGGGAGAGAGGACTGGCCACGGGCGGGTGACGCCTTCGCCATCGAGGTGGCGGAGATGCACGACCACTGCCGGGTGCTGTTCGGTGACGATCCGCTGGCCGGTGTGGACGTAAACCGGGTGGCGCTCCGGAACCAGGCCGAGCACGAGCTCCGGGGCCGGCTGGTGCAGCTTCACGAGGCGCTCATGCTGGCGGCGATGGAGCCCGAGCGCGTAGGAGGGATCCTCGTCGCGGCCCTGCCCTCCTTTGCGACCTACTTCCGGGTCGCGCTTCGACTCGCCGGTCGAAGCGCCCCGGCGCGCATGGAGGATGCGATACGGGAGGTCGCCTCGCTCGTCGGCGGCGACCCCGAGGGCTGCATCAGGGTCGTCGAGAAGCGGATCGCGCGGGAGGCGCCGCGGCTCGTCCTCGACGACGTCATCACGATGAAGTACTACGATCTGGTGCGCAGGGTGCTGGCGTACGTCGACGAATTCGAGGAAGGGGACGAGCGATGAAACGGATGCTATGGGCGGCGCTCGCCGCGGTGATCGTTGTCTCGGGCTGCGGATACAACACGATCCAGAGGATGGACGAGGAGGTCGCGGAGTCCCGCGCCAACATCGAGGCCGAGCTCATCCGTCGCAACGACCTGATCCCGAACCTGGTGGCCACGGTCGACGAGGCCGCCGCGTTCGAGGAGCGCACGTTCACCCGGGTCGCCGAGGCCCGAGCCGGGCTCGAGAGCGCGCGCGAGGATGTCCGGCAGGCGGTCGAAGGCGGCGCGGACCCGGCGACTCTGGGCGCGGCGAGCGACCAGCTGGCCCGCAACCTTCGGCTCTTCCTGAACGTCTCGGTGGAGGCTTATCCGACGCTCACCGCCAACCAGAGCTTCCGGTCCCTTCAGGATGAGCTTACCGAAACCGAGAACAGGCTCGCGTTTGCGCGCCGCGAATACAACGAGACCGTGCAAGGTTACAACAGCTACATCCGCCAGTTTCCGCAGGTGATCACGGCCAAGGTCATCGGCGCGGAGCGCCATGAGCCGTTCGAGGCGCCAGCCGGCGTGGAGGAGCCGCCGCAGGTGGACTTCGGGGAGAGCTAGCCAAAGCAGCGACGCGGGCCCGGGCCGCCATCGCGAGGCACGGGCTCACGCCGTGTCGAGGAAGTCGACGATCGCTTGCTGGAGTGCCTCGAGGCGTCCCTCGAAGAAGTGGTCGGCGTCCTCTACGACGACCAGCTTCCAGGGCTTCGCCACCCGTTCGAGTCCCTTCCGCAGATTCTCCAGCGAACCGTGCTCGTCACGGTCCCCCTGCACGAAGAGCTTGGGCTTGGTCGTGCCGGCCAGCGCGTCGAAGTCGAAGCTCTCGGTCGGCGTGCCGATCCCGACGAGATGAGTGACGCGTGGATCCTCCGCGCCCACCGGAAGACCGACCGCGTTCCCGAACGAGAAGCCGACGACGACGGGCGCCGCGCCGGCATCCTGCGCAGCCAGCCAGTCGATCGCGGCGGCGACGTCGTCCGCTTCGCCGATGCCGTCAGCGAACGAGCCTTCGGAGGATCCGACGCCGCGGAAGTTGAACCGCAAGACCGGCCAGCCCATCCACTCGAACGCCTTCGCGGCTCGATAGACGACCTTGTTGTGCATGGTCCCGCCGTGCAATGGGTGAGGGTGGCAGACCACGGCTGACCGACGGGCTTCCGGTCTTCCCGGTCTGTAGATCCCCTCGATCCTCCCGGCCGGCCCGTGGAACATCGTCGTGCCCAGAGAGATGGCGACCTCGTCCGGTTCAGTGGGAGTGCGCGTGTCGCCCAACGCTAGAGACATTCGCGCGCGCGGAAAAGACGCTGCCCGACCACGAGATGAGTGGCTTTGAATTGACACGGCGGAAGCCCGTTCATCTTCGCCGATGTCCAGCATGCCGGATGGAGGGACATCAACTTCGCCGGCGGTGTCCTGGGCGTCACGTTCACGTTCCGCTTCGTCTGACCGACCGGATCGAAGGCCGGCGGGCGGGTCAACCCGTTCGCCGGTCTTTTTCGTAGGTTGTCGCGGTGACCGCTTCCGATGCCCTCCTCGCTGCGGCGCGCCGGATCCTGGACGGCGCCGCCCGGGATCTCGAGCGCGAGCACTGGCTGAGCGCGTGCGTGAGTGCCCAGCGGGCCGCCGTGATGGCGACCGAGGCGTGGCTTCGCGAAGCGGGCCAGCCGCACGTGTCCGGGAGCGTCCAGGAGAACGTCTGCCTGTCGCCGGCCGCGGGACCCGAAGTGCGCGAGGCCGCCGCTCTGCTCGATCGGCATCGGATCGAGGAGGGCTACCCGCACCGTTCCTCGGGGGCGGATACCGATCCGCGCGCCGAGGCGGCCCAGGTGGTCGTGGCGGGGCGGAAGGTCTTCGCCTTCGTGGAGGAGCGGCTGGGGGCCCCGGGCGGAGAACGGTGACGATCCGCGTCTTCGCTCCCCTGGCGGACGACTACGCGGCGGCGCGACCGGTGTACCCGGCGGCGGTGTTCGACGCTCTGCTCGAGCGGATGCCTCGTCTCGAGGCCGACCGCCCTCCGCTCGCCCTCGACGTGGCGGCGGGCGCCGGCGCGGCGACGCGAGGTCTCCTCGGACGCGGCCTCCGAGTCGTGGCCGTCGAGCCGGCCCTGGAGATGCTTCGTCCGACGATCCGGAGGATGGTGGACGGCCCCGGATGGCTGGGGGGCCTGGCGGCCCGCGCCGAGGCCCTTCCCGTCCGCAGCTCCTCGTGTGAGGTGATCGTGGTCGCCCAGGCCTTCCACTGGCTGGATCCGGCTCCGGCCCTCGACGAGTTCGAGCGCGTCCTCGCGCCGGACGGTGTGCTGCTGCTGCTCTGGAACGTCACCGAGTCGGACTCCTTCACGAGCGACGTCTGGGAGCTCGTCGAGAGCTTCAACCCCGGCCACAAGCGGCCCGTGACGCACCTGATGCGAGAGACGCCCGCCGCCCTGGTCGCGCGCGGCGGTTTCCAGGTCGAGCCGCCCGTAGAGGTGGAGCATGCCCGCGAGCTCTCCGCGGGCGACTACCTGCGCTACGCACGTTCGTGGTCGTACGTCGGAGGCGCCATGGATACTCGAACGCTGAAGGAGTTCACGCGACGCCTGGAGCGCGTCGTGGCGAGCCATCACGGGGACGGTCCGGTGGGGGAGCGCTTCATCGCCGTCGCCCACTTCGCCCGCCGGGTCTGACCTTTCTATCTTGGGGCGGTGATCGACCCCGCTCTCGACGCTCGCTCCGGAACCAACCTCGAGCTCAAGGCGAGCGTCCATGACCTCGGGGAGACGCGCGAGCGCGTACGGATCGCCGGGGCGCGACTCCAGGGGACGGAGCGTCAGGTCGACCGCTACTTCCAGGTCTCCGGCGGCCATGTCAAGCTGCGCCAATCGTCCCTCGACGGAGCCCATCTCGTGGTCTATCGGAGGCCGGAGGCCGGCGTCGTGAGGGAAGCCCGATTCCACCGTCTGCCGGTGTCGGACCCGGACGGCCTGGCGGGAACGCTCACGGCGCTCCTGGGCGCGGGCGCGACGGTGGAGAAGGCACGCGAGGTCTGGTGGTGGGAGGACGTCCGGATCCATCTCGACCAGGTGGACGGCCTGGGAAGCTTCGTGGAGTTCGAGGCGCGTATGGATCGGATCGGGGACCGGACCGAGGCGGATCGCAGGATCGCCTCGCTTCGCGAGCGTCTGGGGATCGAATCGGAGGACGTCGTGAACCGATCGTACGAGGAGATGATCGATGACCGATGAGAAGCTGAGCGCGAGGCTCGAGCGCGATCCGGTGCGGGTCGAGTGCCCCATTTGCCGTCATCGACAACGGGTGGGCTCCACCACAAGCCGATGCGATCACTGCGGGTCGGAGATCACGGTGCACGGGTCGCGGTCGGTCGCCGAGGAGGCGCTGGAGGACCTGGTCAGCAACGGACGACTGGCCTACTTGACCGAGCCCGTCCCGGACCTCTGGGCGGTGATCGCCAATCGGTCCTTCGGTAACCGGGGATCGTGACGGGCACGAGTTCGGCAGGCGGCCAACTGCCCCTGGAGCTCTCCATGGCCTCCGATCCGCCGGCGTTCGCCGAATCGGGAGAGCCGGATCCGTCCGTGGAATCGGGAGAGCCGGATCCGTCCGTCCAGCCGGGGGGGTCGGATCCCCCCGTCGGACGGCTCGAACGACCGGAGGATTCGGCCGACGAACCCGAAAGCCCATCAGATCGCCCGCAGGCTCATGAAGGGATGAAAGGGGAGCCGCTCGTTCTCGCACGGGGGCTCACCAAGGCCTACGCCACCGAGCGGGTCGTCAAGGGGATCGATTTCGAGGTCCACCGGGGGGAATGCCTGGGCTTTCTCGGTCCCAACGGGGCCGGCAAGACCACCACGATCAACATGATCTCGTGCTTCGTGAAGGTCGGGGGCGGCTCGCTCGAGGTCTTCGGTCATCCGGTGGATCGCGCCCAGCGCGAGATCAAGCGCCGCCTGGGTGTCGTGACCCAGGAGAACAACCTCGATCCGGATCTTTCCGTGGTCGGCAACCTGCTCGTCTTCGGGCGCTACTTCGGTCTCCCTGCGGGCGAACGCAGGCAGCGCGCCGCCGACCTGCTCGAGTTTCTCCAGCTCTCGGAGAAGCGCGACGACCATATCCGAAGCCTCTCCGGCGGCATGCGCCGGCGGCTCACGCTCGCCCGCGCGCTCATGTCGAACCCGGAGCTCCTGATCCTGGACGAGCCCACGACCGGCCTCGATCCCCAGGCGCGTCACGCCGTCTGGCAGAAGCTCCGCGCCCTCATGCGGGCCGGCGTGACGATGCTCTTGACCACCCACTACATGGAGGAGGCGGAGCGGCTCTGCGACCGCCTCCTGATCATGGACCACGGCGAGATCCTCGCCGCCGGCGCACCGGCTGGCCTGATCGAGGAGCACATCGGACGCGAGGTGATCGAGTGCTTCCCTGGGAGGAACGTGGACGGGCGAGCCGCGCGCGCGCTGGCGGAAGCGGCCGACCACGTCGAGCGCGCGGGCGACGAAGTGTTCGCTTTCTTCCGTGATCCCGAGGCGGCACGGCAGATCCTGCCGCTGCTCAGCGGGCACGACTTCGTCCATCGCCGGGCGACTTTGGAGGACGTCTTCCTGCGCCTGACCGGAAGGGAGCTCCGCGAATGAGCGCCATCGCGGCGACGGCGACCTGGATGCGCGGCTCGAGCCGGGTCTGGTACCGGAACTTCGAGTCCTGGAAGGACTTCGCCACCGCCTCGCTGGTCGGGACGCTGGCCGAGCCGCTCCTGACCCTGTTCGCCATCGGCTTTGGGCTCGGCCGTCTCGTGGATCCGATCGGAGGGCAGTCCTACGTCGCCTTCCTGGCGCCGGGGATCCTCGCCTCGACGGCGATGACCGCCGCCGCCTTCGAGACCACCTTCGGTTCCTTCACCCGGTTGACCGAGCAAGGGACCTACGAGGCCATCGTGAGGACCCCGATCTCGGTGGGGGAGGTCGTCGCCGGCGACATCCTGTGGGGTGCCTCGAAGAGCCTCCTGGGAGCCAGCTTCGTCCTGCTGCTGATGTGGGTCCTTGGACTCACGTCGACGCCGCTGTCTCTGGGGACGCTGCCGATGGCGTTCCTGGTCGGTCTCATGTTCGGGGGGATCGGAATGGCCTACACGGCGCTCACGCCCTCGTACGCCTTCTTCAACTACTTCTTCACCCTGGTGATCACCGTCATGTACCTCTTCAGCGGCGTCTTCTTCCCGCTGGAGGGGCTGCCGGAATGGGCCATCGGAGCCGCCTGGTGCCTGCCGCTCACCCACGCGGTGATCGTCATCCGGGCGCTGGCTGCGGGTGAGGTCCACAGCTTCCTGGCGGTCCATCTGCTGGTGGTGACGGCCTTCACGGTGCTCGCCTTCCCCCTCGCCACGCGGCTCATCCGGCGGCGACTGATCAAGTGAGCCGGCCTGCCGAAGCGCCGGCGCTGGCGGCGCTGGCCGATGACCGGAGGCGCGGGGCCGCCGAGATCGCCGGCCGCCTCCTGGAATGGGCCGATCGCTGGTCCGATGGTGAGCCAGGCTCACTCGACGAGGTGGCGGTGGGGCTGACGGGGCTGGCCCGCTCGCAGGCCGCGCTCGCCCCCGTGCTGCGGGTGGCCAATGATCTGCTGGTCGAGCTCGAGCGCCGCGAGGGCGGGGACGAGCGGTCGATCCGCCGGGGATTTGGCGCCGTCGCCGACCGCTGGCGGGAGCGGCTGACGGCCGCTTCGGAGACCCTCGTCGTCCACGCCATCCGCTCCCTGCAGGGGGTCCGGACCGTCTACACGTATTCGGCGTCGAGCACGGTGCGCTCGGCGCTCTTGACCTACATGGACGCGGGTGGCTGGTTCCAGGTCGTTCTCTCCGAGGCCCGCCCCGGCGGAGAAGGGGCGCGGCTCGCCATGGAGCTGGCGGAGCGGGGGATCCCGGTCCGGCTCGGGGTCGATGGCTGGCTGTGGGGCGCGCTCGAGGAGGAAGGCCTGTTCATGGTCGGGGCGGACGCCCTCCTGCCAACCGCCTGGGTCAACAAGGTCGGGACCGCCGCGCTCGCCGCCCGGGCCCGATCGGTCGGAATCCCTGTGATCGCGTGCGCGGACACCAGCAAGTGGCTGCCACCGACCCTCGCCGCATTGCCACGCGTCTACGAGCGCGATCCCGCCGAGATCGTCTTCCGACCACCGCCATCCCTGGAGGCCGTGAATGTGTACTTCGAGGACCTGCCATACACCGCCCTGGACAAGCTCGTGACCGAGCGCGGGGTGACCCGGCCCCAGGACTTGCGGACCAGCGAGGTGGAAGTGGCGCGGGCGCTCGTCACAGCGCCCGGGGTCGCCCGGACGTAATGGGCGGCGGCATTCCGGCGACAGACTGCTAGTGGAGCAAACGGTCGAGCTTTCGGCGGTCCTCCCACTCCGGGACGAAGCCGAAAGCCTGCCCGGTCTCCACCGCGAGCTGGTGGAGGCCCTCGATGGGCTGGGGGTCGCGTGGGAGATCGTCTACGTCGACGACGGGTCGGCGGACGCCAGCCCGCTCGTCCTCGCCGGCCTGGCGTCGGACCCGCGGGTCCGGGTCGTCCGTCTCGATCGTGGGCACGGCCAGTCCACGGCCCTGGTGGCCGGCGCCGACAGGGCGAGAGGGCGACGGCTCGTCACGCTTGATGCGGACGGTCAGAACGACCCCGCCGACATCCCGATCCTGTGGCGCGAGCTCGAAGAGACCGGCGCCGACGTCGTCCAGGGAATCCGCGTGCGTCGCGCCGACCCCTGGATGCGGCGTGCCAGCTCGAGGATCGCCAACGCGGTCCGGAATCGGCTGGCCGGCGACCGGATCACCGACGTCGGATGCTCGCTCCGCATCATGCCCCGTAACAGCTTCCTCGCCGTCCCCCGGTTCGAGGGGATGCACCGCTTCCTGCCGACCCTGCTCAAGCTGGTCGGGGCGACCGTCGTCGAGGTCCCCGTTGGGCACCGACCCCGTCGCGCCGGGACGACGAAGTACAACATCCGAAACCGGATCTGGAAGGGGATGGCGGACCTGTTCGTCGTCCGCCGGCTCTGCCGGAACTGGATCCGCTACGGGGTCGTGGAGGAGGTGAATGGGCGGACGGAGGGTGGGTCGAGCGGCTGATTCAGCTCTCGACGCGAACCAGGCATTCGGGGCCGACCTCCTCCAGCGAGGGGCACCCCGAGAGCCCCATCGTGAGATCCAGCTCGGCCACCAGGTTCTCGAGGAGCTCGCGCACCCCCGTTTCACCTGCCACCGCCAGGGCGCAGGCGTAGGGGCGGCCGATCAGGACGGCCCGTGCGCCCAGCGCGAGCGCTTTGAAGGCGTCGGCCCCGGTGCGGACGCCGCTGTCGAAGAGGATGGTCAGCGCCTCGCCTGCCGCCTCGACCACTGTCGGGAGCGCGTCGAGGGCGGCGATCGAGCCGTCCACCTGGCGCCCGCCGTGGTTGGACACAATCACGGCGTCGATCTCCCACTCGGTCGCCCGGCGGGCGTCGTCGGGGTGGAGGATCCCCTTCAGCACGATCGGCAGATCGGTCGCCTCACGGAGACGGGCAAGGTCTTCCCACGTCCGGGAAGGGTCGCTGAAGACCTCGGCGAAGCGGCGGATCGCCGGGCGCGGATCTTCCTCGGGAGGCGCCTCGAGGGACTCCCGGAAAACGGGGTCGGAGAAGTAGTTGGCCAGTCCGTCGCCGCGCAGGAAGGGCAGATAGGCGTTGGCGAGATCCCGGGGGCGCCAGGCGAGGTGGAAGGTATCCAGCGTGAGCACGATTGCCGTATATCCGGCGGACCGGGCCCGCTGGAGGAGGCTCGCGGTGAGCTCCGGATCCGAAGGCCAGTAGAGCTGGAACCAGCGTGGTGCCGGTCCCGAGACGCCCGCCACGTCTTCGATCGTACTCGAGCTCAGCGTGCTGAGAACGATCGGAATCCTCGAGTCGGCGGCGGCGCGCGCGACGGCGAGCTCTCCTTCGGGATGGAGGATTCCCTGAGCAGCGACGGGGGCGAGGAGGAAGGGCGCCCGGATCCTCGTCCCCAGGACTTCGGTGGAGAGCTCCGGGTCGGCCACTCCGCGCAACATCCGCGGGACTATCCGCCAGCGGCGGAACGCGTCCCGGTTCTCGCGCATCGTGTCTTCTTCACCCGCGCCGCCCGCCAGATACCCGAACGCCTCGGGGCTCAGCACTTCGCGCGCCTGATCGAGGAGCGCGTCGTACGTCAGCGGAAGGAGCGGGCGCTCGCCCTCGAGGCCGTTCCGATAGATCGCCATCTGACGCTCCCTACCGACCGATGAGCGCAGCGACGGGATCGAGCCGGCCGTAGGCGGGAATTCGCTCATCGGGTCGAAGGATGGCGAGGTCCGGTCGTCCGGCGCAAGGGGACCCGCTCAGGCCCACTCGCGCGGAGCAGCCAGCACGGCGCGCGCGATCCGCCGCTGGGCGGACGGGAGCGCCCGCTCCCCGAGCGGCACGAGCCCTTCCACGGCGACCCATTCCGCTGCCGTCCACTCCGGAGCCTCAGGGGTCGTGCCGCTCGCAACGGGGAGAAGGAAAGGCGGCTCATCCGGCAGGCCGAGTAGGAAGGCGTGATAAACGTGGCGGCGATGGGAGAAGGCCTGGGGGATGACCGCGATCGGCCGGGCGGGGGCCCGGCGGGGGGGTAGGCCATTCGGACCGAGGAGTGCCGCCGCTGCTCTGCGGGCCGCCGCGGCCGGCCTCTCACGATCGTGTGCGACCGCGCCCGGGAATTCCCACATCCCTCCCAGGAGCCCTTCGTCGGGGCGGCGGGCGAGGAGTACGCGCCGGCGGGCCGACAGCAGGACCGCCGTCCCCACTTCACGCTCAGGGACAGCCCGGTTGCGCGGGGCGCCGGGTCGGGCCATGACGGTCCCACGGCGGCTGGCCAGGCAGAGCCGGGCCAGCGGGCACTCCGCGCAGCGGGGGCGACGGGGCCGGCAGACGGTGGCGCCGAGCTCCATGAGCGCTTGGTTGAAGTCGCCCGGCCGATCGGGAGGGACGAGGGCTCCGGCGAGCCGTCTCAGCCCGGTCGCGGAGGGACGCTCGAGGTCGAAGAGCCGGGACAGGACCCGGCGAGCGTTCCCGTCCACCGCGGGCTCGCGGCGACCGAAGGCGATCGAGGCCAGCGCGCCCGCCGTGTAGGGTCCGATCCCGGGTAGCTCCTGCAGAAGGTTTGCCTCGGTCGGCAGCTCGCCGCCGAGCTGGTCGCGAACCATGAGCGCTGCTCGGTGGAGGTGCCGGGCGCGACGGTAGTAGCCGAGGCCGCTCCAGGCGGCCATGACACCCTCCGGATCCGACGCCGCCAGGGCCTCGAGGGTCGGGAAGCGCTCCAGCCAGCTTCGGTAGAAGGGGATCGCCGTCTCGACCCGGGTCTGCTGCAGGATCACCTCCGAGACCCAGACCCGATACGGGTCCGTCTCGCCACGCCACGGCAGATCGCGGCGCTCACGGTCATAGTGGTCGAGCAGGCGACGCCGAATCGCGGCGACCCGCGAGGAGGGTAAGGAGGCAGCCACGGGACGTGAAGGTCGGTTTCCACGATGGGAAGCTCAAGAGTGGGGGAGGGGATAGCAGAAATGGAGCGAGACGTGTTACAATGGACCATGTAAACCGTCTTGTACCCAGGCCACCGAGCGGAGGGACCATGAACCTGGCCGTTCGTCGTCCGCATCTCGCCTTCTTCCTCTTGATAGCCGCAATCCTTCTCGCGCCCGGGCTCGCCCTGGCCCAGGGCCGCGTCCTCACCGGCGCGGTCCTCGACGCGGAGACCGGCCAGCGCGTGCCGTTCGCGCAGGTGGGGATCCCCGGTACCGCGACCGGCACGGTCACCGACCAGGACGGGACCTTCCGCCTCGATGGCGTCCCCGAGGAGGCGTTCACGCTGCGCGTCCAGAACCTCGGCTACCGGACCCGGGAGATCACCGTCCCGCCGAGCGAGGACAACGTGGAGATCACGCTCGCCTACGACTACCTGCAGGTGGACGAGATCGTGGTGACGGGTCGCGCCACGACGATCGGAAGGCGCAACGCGGCCGTCTCCATCGCCACGGTGAGCGCGCAGGAGATCGAGCGCGTCCCGTCCGCGTCGGTCGAGAAGCAGCTCCAGGGCAAGGTCGCGGGGGCGGACATCCAGAAGAACTCGGGGGCGCCGGGTGGTGGGATCTCGGTCGACCTGCGCGGCGTCTCGTCGATCATCGGAGCCAGCGCGCCGCTCTACGTCGTCGACGGCGTCATCGTCTCGAACGTGGCGATCCCCAACAACCAGGTGGTGATCAGCGCTGCCAACGTGGGATCGAACACATCGGTGTTCCAGACCGACGAGGTGAACCGGATCGCAGACATCAACCCCAACGACATCGAGCGGATCGAGATCCTCAAGGGCGCCGCGGCCTCGGCGATCTACGGATCGAAGGCCTCGAACGGAGTCGTCCTGATCACGACCAAGAATGGCCAGCCCGGCCCGGCCCGGGTCAACCTCACGCAGCGCTTCGGTGTTTTCGACCTCTCCAACAAGCTCGATTACCGATCGTTCGAGGGGGAGTCGGAAGCCGCGGTCACCGCCGTCTACCCTGATAACCCCGCCGCCCTCGAGGCTTTTCGTCAAGGTCAGTTCTTCGACCACGAGGAGGAGCTCGCCGGTCGTCACGATCTTTCCTCCGAGACGATCGTCAGCCTGAGCGGGGGTGACGAGAACACGACCTTCTACGCCTCGGGGCTGGTGAAGAACGACGAGGGCGTCGTCCTCAACACCGGCTACGAGAAGCAGTCGCTGCGGGTCAACCTCCAGCAGACGCTGGCCGACCGCTGGGAGATCGGGGTCAACACCAACCTCCTCCACAGCGAGGCCCAGCGGGGGCTCTTCAACAACGACAATTTCCTGATCACCCCGTACTTCGCGCTGCCGTTCATCCCGCGATTCTTCGATCTGCAACAGCAGCCGGACGGCTCGTTCCCCCTCTTCCCGGGCGCGAGCCCGAGCAATCCGCTCCAGACCTTCGCGTTCATGCAGAACGAAGAGGAGGTCTGGCGCTTCCTCGGGTCGGCCGATCTGACGGTCGATGTTTGGCGTGGCGACCGGAGCAGCGTGCAGCTCGTCTCGAACGGCGGGCTGGATTGGTTCCGGCAGAGGAACGATCTCTTCTTCCCGCCGGCCCTGTTCTTCGAGCCGGATGACGGGCTTCCCGGCACGTCGCTTCTCACGGATGGCGACAACCTGAACCTCAACGGGAGCGTCAACCTGGTCCACGAGTTCACGCCCGGCGGCTACACCGCGCGCACATCGGGCGGGATGCAGTACGAGGAGCGGGATCTCGAGATCGGCCGCGTCGTCGCGCGAAATCTGAACGCCGGCCAGTCCAACGTGGGCGCGGGCGTCAGCATCCAGGTGGGGGAGCGCAGGGAGCGCGTCGAGGACTTCGGCTTTTACGTGCAGGAGGAGGTCCTGCTCCTGGACGAGCGCCTCAACCTGGCTGGCGCGGTCCGCGGGGAGCAATCGAGCTCGAACGGCGACACCGAGGAGATCTTCTGGTATCCCAAGGCGAACGCTTCGCTGCGGTTCCCGGAAGTGGCGGCGAGCATCGACGAACTGAAGTTCCGGGTGGCGTACGGCGAGTCGGGCAATCAGCCCCTCTTCGGCCAGAAGTTCATCAGCCTGGACGCCACGAAGAACATCGCCGGGAATCCCGGGCTCACCTTCATCCCGGTGATCGGCGACCCCGACATCCAGCCCGAACGGACGAGGGAGATCGAGGGCGGAGTGGACGCGACCCTTTTTGGTGGCCGGGCGCGGCTCGACATCACCGCGTACCAGCAGACGATCACCGATCTCCTCCTCGAGCGGACGCTCGCACCCTCGAGCGGCGGCGACACGCAGTTCTTCAACGGCGGCGAGCTGAGGGTGCGGGGATTCGAGGTCGCGTTCGGGACGACTCCGGTCCAGACCGAGGACTTCCTGTGGCTCTCCCGCGCCACGTTCTACATGGACCGGGGCGAGATCACCGAGCTCCCGGTGCCGGACTTCGCGTTCGGCGGCTTCGGTACCAGCCTCGGGGCGTTCGGGATCGCGGAGGGCGAGTCGCCGACCCGGCTCATCGGAAACGTCGGTGGCGAGATCGTCGAAGTCGGCGATATCAACCCCGACTTCAAGATGGGGTTCGTGAACGAGATCATCTGGAAGGGCGTGAACGTCTACGGCCTATGGGAATGGCAGCGGGGTGGAGACATCATAAACCTGACCAAGTTCATCGCCGACCTCGGACAGACGACCGAGGACTTCGTCGAGAACGGACCCGCGAGGCTGGAGCAGTTCGAGTCCGGCGATGCATCCGTCTACATCGAGGACGGGTCGTTCGTCAAGCTGCGCGAGCTCACCGTGGCGTACGAGCTGCCTCCGACGTGGGTCGAGACGTGGTGGCCGTGGGCGAGGAGCGTCCGCCTCAGCGTGAGTGGGCGCGACCTGCTGACGTTCACCGACTACGATGGGCTGGACCCCGAGGTCTCGAACTTCGGCAATCAGCAGATCGGGCGGAACGTCGACACATCACCCTATCCGCCGAGCCGCAGCTTCTGGTTCTCGGTGGATCTGGGTTTTTGAGAGGAGCGCCGGAGATGACGATCATGCGGAGGACCTTGGGGATGCTGGCGGTCCTGGCGATCGCGGGCGGTGCTGCCTGCACCAGCCTGGAGGCGCCCGACTTCAACAACCCGAGCATCGAGGAGCTGCAGGAGAACCCGACTCGTGTGACGGCCGCGGCGGCCGCCACCGGGCTGGTGATCGGCGCGCGCGAGAACATCGGCGAGTTCAACGGTTACGTATCGTTGACCGGAATCCTGGGGCGCGAGTCGTACAATCTGGACGGGGCCGATACCCGCTACGCGACCGAGATGTACAGCGGAGCGGTGCTGAATCCGGGCTCTCCCGCGCTGGGTGGGAACCTGTGGGCGCTCCGGTACCAGAACATCCGCAACGCCAACATCCTGCTCAACGCCCTCGATCAGCTTCCGGACGACCCGATCCTGGGATTCACGCCGGTCGAGAAGGAGGCCACGCGCGGCTTCGCGAGGACGATCCAGGCGCTGGACTTCCTGCTGGTGATCAACACCCGTGACGAGAACGGGGCGGTGGTCGACGTGGACCGGCCGATCCTCGACCCGCCGGCGCCGATCGAGGGCAAGGAGGCGGTTTTCGCTCACATCGTGCAGCTCCTGGAGGAGGCGGCCGGGCATCTGCAGAACGGCGGGGAGGGATTTCCGTTTCCGCTGAGCCCGGGGTTCACCGGGTTCGACACCCCGGCCACGTTCCTGGAGTTCAACCGCGCCTTGCTCGGTCGGGTCGAGGTGTACCGCGGGAACTTCGCGGCGGCGCTGACGGCCCTCGACCAGTCGTTCCTGAGCACCGGCGCGTCCCTGGACCTGGGCGTCTACCACTCCTTCGGCGGGGGCCCCGGCGACAAGACGCTCACGCTCGTAAACCCCACCATCGTCGCCCACAATTCGATCGAGGCCGACGCGGAGCTGCAACTGAACGGCCAGCTGGACGCGCGATTCCTGCGCAAGATCGTGGAGCTGGAGACCCCGCGGTCACTTCTCGATCTCACGTCCGGATTCCGGTTCGACGGCCTCTACCCGTCGCCCTTCAGCCCCGTCCCGATCATCCGCAACGAGGAGCTGATCCTGCTCCGGGCGGAGGCCAACATCGGGCTCGGCAACGTCGCGGCGGCCGTCGAGGACATCAACTTCATGCGCGTGAACTCGGGCGGGCTGGCGCCCCGCAACGACCTGAACGCGGGGAACATCCTGGACGAGCTGCTCGACCAGAAGCGGTACTCGCTGCTGTTCGAGGGCGGGCACCGCTGGATCGACATGCGCCGCTACGGGAAGCTGGACGAGCTCCCGCTGGATCGTCCCGGGGATGTCGTGCACGCGGCCTTCGAGATCCCGATCGACGAGGTGCTCGCGCGGCAGTGAAGGCGGGAACGGCTGCGAGCTCGCGCCTCGCAACACCTCGGACGGCGGTCCAGCTCCGGTACGGAGACGGGCCGCCGTCTTGCGTGGTGCTGCTTGTAGGCGCCTTCCGGGCCGGGTAGCTTCGCCCGTTGAGCGCTCCCACCGGTCGTTCCGTTCACTCTGGAGAGCATCCCCATGCAGGTACCCTCCCACATCTTTCGCGAGTACGACATCCGCGGCCTGGTGGACGAGGAGATCTCGCCCGACCTGACCCGTGCGCTCGGACGCGCCTTCGCCACCTTCGTGAGGCGGAAGCTGGAGACCGCTTCACCCTCCCTCGCGCTGGGCCGCGACGTCCGGCCCTCGTCGGACCCCTACCGGGACGCGATGGTCGAGGGTCTGCGGGAGGCGGGTGCGCGTGTCCTCGACATCGGGGTCGTGCCGACACCCGTCATGTACTTCGCGTGCCATCATCTGGAAACCGACGGTGGCGTCATGATCACCGCCAGCCACAACCCTTCCGAGTACAACGGCTTCAAGCTGAACTGGCGCCAGCTCCCGCTGTCGGGCGAGGAGATCCAGGAGGTCCGGAAGCTGATCGAGGCCGAAGATTACGAGAGCGGGGAGGGGACGCTCGAGGAGCGCCCGGTGACCGACGATTACTGCGACATGGTGGCCGGCAAGGTGGATCTCGCGCGTCCGGTCGACATCGTGCTCGATTGCGGAAACGCCACGGGGGCCCTTTTCGCCGCCGAGCTGCTCGAGCGGGTCGGCGCACGTGTCGACCGTCTCTTCTGCACCGTCGACGGCACCTTTCCCAACCACCATCCCGATCCCACCGTGGACGAGTACATCGTGGAGCTCAAGAGGCGCGTTCGCACGACCGACGCCGAGCTCGGGATCGGTCTCGATGGCGACTGCGACAGGATAGGGGCCGTGGATGAGAACGGGAGGACGGTCCGGGGTGATCAGCTGACGGCGATCTTCGCCCGCGACCAGCTCGAGCGCACTCCCGGAGAGCCGATCCTGTTCGACGTGAAGTCCTCGCGCGCCCTCGAGGAGGACATCCTGGCCCACGGGGGGAAGCCGGTCATGTGGAAGACCGGACACAGCCTGATGAAGAAGAAGATGCTCGAGGACGACATCGCGTTTGGTGGCGAGATGAGCGGCCACCTCTTCTTCTTCGACGACTACTACGGGTTCGACGACGCCATCTTTGCCGCCTGCCGGCTTTGCGAGATCGTCTCCGGGAGCGATCGCACGCTGGCCGAGATGATCGACTCGCTTCACCACTACGCCTCCACGCCCGAGGTGCGGATCGAGACGACCGAGGATCAGAAGTGGAGGATCGAGAAGGCCGCCCAGGAGTATTTCGGCGAGCGGTACGACACGATCGACATCGACGGTGTCCGGGTGACCTTCCCCGACGGGTGGGCGCTCCTGCGGGCGTCGAACACCCAGCCGGCCGTTGTCGTGCGCGCCGAGGGGGAGACGAACGACGCCCTGGCCTCCATCAAGGGCGAGCTCCAGGAGTTCCTCGCCGACCAGGGGGTGGAGTCCGTGCCGTGGAAGGGCTGACGCCGTGAACCGCCGCTGGGCGCTCGTCGCCGGCGGGGTCCTGCTGGCGCTCTTTCTGGGCATCGGCATGACCGTGAACCTCGCCGTGGACGCGCTCTGGTTCGAGTCCGTCGGCTACGACGGGGTGTTTCGGACGAGGCTCCTGGCGCGCCTTGCCGTGCGGGCGGTGGCCGGACTCGCCATGCTCGTCTTCTTCTTCGTGAACCTGCGGCTGGCGGCTGAATCGTTCGGCTCCATCCGACGCCGGATCTCCAACATCGAGATCCACGAGGAGATCCCCGCGCGCTATCTGAACCTGATGGCGCTCGCCGGCGCGGCGTTCCTGGCCCTGCTCTTCAGCGCCGCGATCAGCGGAAGCTGGCTGGACATCCTGGCCTGGTGGCATCGAAGGCCGTTCGGTCTCGCCGAGCCGCTGTTCGGGCACGACATCGGTTTCTACATGTTCACCCTGCCGTTCTACCGTCTCGTCCAGAGCGTCCTCTTCCTGCTGGTGATCTCGGTCCTCGTCGTCCTCGCCATCATCTACGTGACCAGCGGCGGACTCGAGATCTCCGAGAACCGTCTTCGCTTCCGCGACATGCCCCTGCGTCACATGGTGGGGAACGTGGCTCTGCTGTTCCTGATCCTCGCCTGGGGATACCGACTCGATCTTCTCGAGCTCGTCTACTCCGAGCGGGGCGTCGCCTACGGCGCCTCCTATGCCGACGTGCACGCCCAGGTTCTCGGCTACCGGGTGCTGACGGCCCTTTCCCTGGCCGCTTTCGGGGTCACGGTCTACGACCTCTTCCGGCGTCGCTACAGCCTCACCCTGACCGCCATCGGCGCGCTCGTCCTGGGGGCGATCGCGCTCAAGGGACTGTATCCGGCGGCCATCCAGCAGTTCGAGGTGGAACCCAACGAGATCGTCAAGGAGTCCCCCTACATCGCCCGCAGCATCGCCTACACCCGCCGCGCCTTCGACCTGGCGACGATCGAGGAGCGGCCCTTCGACTACCGCAGCGATCCGGTGGAGGGGGCGTTATCGGAGGACGAGACCCTGCAGAACATCCGGCTGTGGGACTGGCGTCCCCTGCTGGACACGTACAGGCAGCTCCAGAAGCTCCGCCTCTACTACGATTTCGAGGACGCGGACGTCGATCGCTACAGCCTCGGGGGGAGCCCCCGCCAGGTGATGCTGGCGGCCCGCGAGATAGACGTCGAGCAGCTGGCCGCCAACGTCCAGACGTGGCAGAACCAGCATCTCATCTTCACCCACGGGTACGGGCTGGTGATGAGCCCGGTCAACGAGGTAACCCGGGAGGGGCTGCCGGTCTTCTACCTGAGCGACATCCCACCCGAGCCGCCCGACTCCCTGGCGGACCAGCTGGAGGTCCTGCGACCCGAGATCTACTACGGCGAGCGCACCACCAACTACGTGCTCGCGGCCACACGCGGCCAGGAGTTCGATTACCCTCAGGGGGACCAGAACATCTACGCCTCGTACGCGGGGGACGGCGGCATGCCGGTAGACGCGCTGTGGCGAAGGGCGCTCTTCGGCTGGTACCTGGGCAGCCTCAAGCTCCTGCTGACCGATGGCATCCTTCCCGAGAGCCGACTCCTCCTTTTCCGGGAGATTCGCCAGCGGGTCGGCCGGATCGCGCCCTTCCTCGAGTACGACGGAGATCCGTACATAGTTCTCCTGGACGGACGTCTCCTGTGGGTGCTGGACGCCTATACGGTGAGCGACCGCTACCCCTACTCCGAGCCAGTCCGGCTGACGGGTCGCCGGCCGGTCAACTACATCCGGAACAGCGTCAAGGTGGTCGTGGACGCGTACCACGGCACGGTGACGTTTTACGCGTGGGACGAGACGGACCCCATCCTGCAGGTCTACGCGTCGATCTTCCCCGATCTCTTCGAGCCCGTCTCATCGATGCCCGCGGGGCTTCGCGAGCACCTGCGCTATCCGGAGGATCTGTTCAATATCCAGGCCGAGGTGCTGCGCAGCTATCACATGCAGGAGCCGCGCGTCTTCTACAATCGGGAGGACATGTGGAACCTGCCCAACGAGATCTACGAGGGAGAGCCGATCCAGATGGAGCCCTACTATGTGCTGGTGAGGCTTCCGGACGACGTCGAGCCCACGTTCCAGCTCATGCTGCCCTTCACGCCGGCCCGACGCGACAACATGATCGCCCTGCTGGTCGCCAAGAGCGATCCGGGCAACTACGGGCAGAGGGTCATCTACGAGTTCCCCAAGGACCGCCTGATCTACGGGCCCATGCAGGTCGAGGCGCGCATCGATCAGGATCCAGTCATCAGCGAGCAAATCACCCTCTGGAGCCAGAAGGGATCCAGCGTCCTCCGGGGGAACCTGATGGTCATCCCGGTCGGGCGCTCGGTGCTCTACGTCGAGCCGCTCTACCTGCAGGCTCAGCAGAGCCAGCTCCCCGAGCTGCGCCGGGTGATCGCCGCCTTCGGTTCTCGCATCGTGATGGAGCCGACGCTCGAGGACGCCATCCTGAGGCTGACCGGGACGGGCGGCGGGGCGCCGTCACCGGGACCCGGTGTCTCTCCGGTCGTGACGGAAGGGCCGGGGGAGATACCGGCCCAGGTCGGGGATCTCGCTCGGCAGGCCCAGGCCGCCTACGACCGGGCGATCGCCGCGCAGAGGCGGGGGGACTGGGCGGCGTATGGAGAGGCGCTGGACGATCTCGGCCGGATCCTCGGTCGGATGAGCCTGGAGTGAGCCCATGGAGCATTCCGCCCCGTGTGCCCTACCGTTGAACCATGGCCGGGTCCGGCCTAACTTCAATGGCCATTTCAGAACCCGGGCCCGAGCCTCCGCGCACGCCCCCGCCACGATCGACACGTAGCGAAAGGGCACGATGAATATCCACGAGTACCAGGCGCGCGACATCTTCCGCAGCTACGGCCTGCCGGTCCCGCCACACCGGGTGGCGGCCACGCCGGAGGAGGCCGAGGCGGCGACCCGGGAGATCGACGGTCCGGTGGTCGTCAAGGCCCAGGTCCTGGTCGGTGGCCGCGGCAAGGCGGGTGGCGTGAAGCTCGCTGGATCGCCGGCGGAGGCGCAGGAGACGGCCGCGGCGATCCTGGGCACGGACATCAAGGGGATCGTGGTGGAGCAGGTCCTGGTCGCCCCGGCCGTGGACATCGCCCACGAGGCGTATGCGGGCATCGTGGTCGATCGCGCCAGCCGGCGAGCGGTGATGATGGTGAGCGCCGCGGGCGGGGTGGACATCGAGGAGGTTGCCCGGGAGACTCCTGAGAAGATCCATCGGGTTGCGATCGATCCCCGCTACGGTCTGCTCAACCATCAATCGATGGAGCTCGGCTTCGCGCTCTACGACGATCTGAAGTCGGTGCGTCGGGCGGCCGAGATCTTCCGCGGGCTGTATGCGGCGTTCGAGCAGGTCGATGCCTCGCTGGCCGAGGTCAACCCGCTCGTCGTGACGACGGCCGGGGAGATCCTGGCGATCGACGCCAAGATCAACCTCGACGACAACGCGTTGTTCCGGCACCCCGATCTGGAGAAGCTGCGCGATCCCGCCGGCGAGGCTCCAGCCGAGACCGAAGCGCGCGAGAAGGGCCTCTCGTACGTCAAGCTGGACGGGAACATCGGCTGTATCGTGAACGGCGCGGGTCTGGCCATGGCGACCATGGATCTCATCAAGTACTACGGCGCGGAGCCGGCCAACTTCCTCGACATCGGCGGGAGCTCGAATCCGGAGAAGGTCGTCAACGCGATGCGCATCGTCCTGTCCGACCCGAACGTCAAGGCGATCCTGTTCAACATCTTTGGCGGCATCACCCGTTGCGACGACGTGGCCAACGGCATCGTCGAGGCGCTCGACCGGCTCGAGGTCGAGGTGCCCATCGTAATCCGATTGACCGGGACGAACGAGGAGGAGGCGCTCGGGATCCTCGAGGGCGTGGGGTTGCCGGCCACCCGCTCCATGGACGAGGTCGTTCAGCGGGCGATCGAGATGGCCAGCGGGGCGGTGGCTCCGGGCGGCGCGCGATGAGCGTCTTTATCGACGAAACGACGGCGCTGGTCGTGCAGGGGATCACAGGTCGGGACGGGTCGTTCCATGCCCGCCAGATGCGGGAGTACGGCACCCGCGTCGTGGCGGGCGTCGTCCCGGGCAAGGGGGGGCAGACGTTCGACGACTCGGTTCCGATCTTCGACACCGTCGCCGAGGCTGTGACGGAGACCGGGGCGACGGTCTCGGTGATCTACGTTCCGCCGGCCTACGCCGTAGACGCGGTGTACGAGGCGGCCGATGCGGGCATCGAGCTGATCGTCACGATCACCGAGGGCATTCCCGTTCTCGACATGCTCCGCGTGATGCCCTACGCCGAGGAGCGCGGCTCGCGCGTGGTGGGCCCCAACTGTCCGGGCCTCATCAGCCCCGGGAAGTCCAAGGTGGGGATCCTTCCCGGCCAGATCTGCACGCCGGGCCCCGTGGGAGTCGTGTCGCGAAGCGGCACCCTCACCTACGAGGTCATCCATCACCTGACAGGAAGCGGGATCGGACAGTCGACCTGCGTAGGCATCGGAGGCGACCCCATCATCGGGACCTCGTTCATCGACTGTCTCGAGCGGTTCGAGCGGGATTCGGAGACGAATGCCGTGGTCATGATCGGCGAGATCGGCGGCACGGACGAGCAGCAGGCCGCCGACTTCGTCGCGAGCACGATGACGAAGCCTGTGGTCGGCTTCATCGCCGGCCAGACCGCTCCGCCGGGCCGCCGGATGGGGCACGCCGGGGCTATCATCTCGGGAAGCGAGGGAACGGCCGCCGAGAAGATGGAGGCCTTCCGGGAGCACGGGATCGGCGTGGCAGAAAGGCCGGCCGACATCGTGGGACTGGTTCGGGAAGCCCTTGACTGACGCGACGACCATCCAGCCGCTGCTCGAAGAATCCCAGATCGCGCCGCCGCTCGAAGCGACGTCGTACTCGGAGGTGCTGGACGAGCTCGCCGCGTTCGCCGCGCGGCAGCCGGGGGTGAAGGACGGCGAACGCTTCCTCCGCCAGGTCAGCTCGCTTGGTGCCGAGGACACGATCGCGGTTGGTGGCGGTGCGTTCCTGCCGCACCTGCGCTCGGACGCCGTCGAGCGTGTGGTGGTGGCGCTGGGGACGACCGAGCGTCCTTTGCGCGTTCCCAACGAGACGGGCGAGGAGTCCCGCGGTCGGCTGTTCGTGCTCGTGGCGGCGCCGCCCGACGCCGTGCCCGCGTATCTGGAGGAGGTCGCCAGCCTGACCGCCGTCCTGCGCAAGGAAGGCGTGGTGGAGGCGATTCTAGGAGCCCGGGACCCGGCCGCCGTGGCGCGGCTGCCCGAGATCCGCGAGGCGCAACGCGTGCAGAAGCTCTCGGTGATCGATGTCATGGAGCCCGCCTCGCAGCGCGTCTATCCGGACATGGAGCTGCGCGAGGCGGCGCGCATCATGATCCGCGGCGGGTACACGGCCCTGCCCGTCGTGAACAAGAACGACGAGATCGTGGGGATGATCTCCGAGAAGGATCTGATCCGGGATTTCCTGCCTGGATACGTCCGGTTGTTCGAGAGTGGGGGAGAAGGCGCTCGTGACGAAGCCGAGTCACGTCAGGTCCGGGACGTCATGTCGCGAGCGGTCCTCTGTCTGCCCACCGAAGCGGGGATCAACGACGCCGCTTCGATCATCGTGAACAAGAACGTGGATCCGCTGCCTCTCACGAGCGAAGGGAAGTGGGTGGGGCTGATCAGTCGGCGATCGCTGATTCGGAAGCTGCTGCAGTTCTGATGACGGGCACCGAGCGAACGCTCGCGATCCTCAAGCCCGACACGGTGGGGAAGAGCCTGATCGGGAAGATCCTGGCGCACCTGGAGGAGGCGGGGTTCGTCGTCCGCGAGATGCGAATGCAGCGACTCGCCGCCGAACGCGCCCGGGAGTTCTACGCCATTCACGCTGAGCGACCCTTCTATGAGAGTCTGGTCGAGTTCATGACCAGCGGACCTTGCGTTCCGATGGTGCTCGAGCGGCGGGATGCGGTGGAGGCGCTCCGCGAGACGATTGGAGCGACGGACCCGGTCACAGCGGCAGAGGGTACCGTTCGCGGTCTCTATGGGGAATCGGTCGAGCGCAACGCCATCCACGCCTCGGACTCCCCCGAGAATGCCCGGCGCGAGGTCGCCTTCTTCTTTCCAGGCGCATAGGGCCGGCAGCGTTTGGGAAGCTGGCCGTAGCATTGTCGCAAGTCCCGTTCGTGCCTAACTTTAGTTGCTTATGATCCTGGATCTGACACGCCTCGTCGAGGGGCGGCTGGAGGCGTCGTTCCGGCTGGCTCCGGGGAGCCCCGTCTTCGAGGGGCTCGACGGAGAGATCCTCGAGACGTTCGAGCTGGATGCGACCCTGCGCCATCCGAGTGCTGGGACGTATATGCTCGACGCTCGTCTGAGCGGCGCGCTGACCCGGCCGTGCCGGCGATGCCTGGCGCCCGTCGAGCTGGACGTAGACGACCCGTTCCGGATCTTCTACCAGATCTCCGATGGCGACGAGGATGCCGGGGACGACGACATCGTCCTGCTGGAAGCCGCTGCGACCGGCATCGACCTGACCGAGGTCGTCCGCGCCCGGCTGTTCCTCGGCACCGAGCCATATCCCGTATGTCGCGAGGAGTGCGCAGGTTTCTGTCCGCAGTGCGGGCAGGATCTCAACACGGGAACCTGCTCCTGCGAGCCTGTCGTGAACGAGTCGCCCTGGGCCGAGGCCCTGCAGGTGGTACGTGATCGGGTCCAGGAGCCGAGCTGAGCGTTCCCGTCATCATCCATCACGGAGACAGTCATGGCCGTACCGAAGCGAAAGATCAGCAAGACCCGCCAGCGCAAGCGCCGCACCCACAAGAAGGCGTCGGCGCCGATGATCGTGAAGTGCGAGAAGTGCCTTCAGCCCAAGCTGCCGCACCGCGTGTGCCCGCACTGCGGGCATTATGCGGGCCGGCAGGTCATCGAGGTCGAGGAGTACTAGTCGGACGCACAGAATGAGCGGATAAGGGCGATGCGGATCGCTGTGGACGCCATGGGTGGGGATCGCGCCCCGGAGGTTCCCGTGGCCGGAGCGCTTTCGGCGCTCCGCGAGCTGACGGGGGATTTCGAGATCGTTCTGGTCGGGCAGCGGGAACGGGTCCAGCCGTACCTGGTGGAACGCAGGATCCCCGAGGGCCGTCTGCGGATCCATCACGCCTCGCAGGTGGTGGACATGAATGAAGCCCCGTCTTCGGCGCTGAGGCGGAAAAAGGATTCGTCGATCCTGGCGGGACTGGATCTCCAGCGCTCGGGTGAGGCTGACGCGTTCATCTCCGCGGGCAACACCGGGGCGGTCATGGCCGCCAGCCTGCACTCTCTGGGTCGCATCGAGGGCATCGGCCGACCGGCCATCGTGACGGTCTTTCCGACGGCGGGAGCGCCGTGTCTGCTCCTGGACGTTGGAGCGAACGCCGAGTGTCGGCCCGAGCATCTCCTTCAGTTCGCGCTGATGGGCCGGATCTACGCGATGGACGTCCTGGGCCGACCCCGGCCTCGGATCGGGCTGCTCTCGATCGGCGAGGGGCCCACCAAGGGCGACGACCTCACCGTCGCGGCGCATCGACTTCTAGAGGACAGCGACCTCGACTTCGTGGGCAACCTCGAGGGACGGGACGTCCTTCGGGGTGCCGCGGATGTCGTCGTCACCGACGGCTTCACCGGCAACGTCGTGCTCAAGTTCGGGGAGTCGTTCGTCGATTTCCTGGCCACCGCGCTCCGCGAGGAGATCCGCCGCCACCGCCTGGCGGCTATGGGAGCCCTTCTCATGCGGCCGGTCTTCAGGGCCGTCCGGCGTCGAATCGATTATGCCGAGTACGGCGGGGCGCCGCTTCTCGGTGTGAACGGGATCGTCATCATCGGACACGGAAGGTCCAGCGTGAAGGCTTACCGCAACGCGGTTCGCGTGGCGTTGCTCGCCGTCGAACGCCGCCTCAATGTCCACATCGAAGAGGCCGTCCGGGAAGTCGACGGACAGCGCCGTGGGACCGTTGGTTCCCGGACCGTCGCGCACAGCACCGCCACCAAGGAGGGGGAATGAGCGCGCAGATCACCAAGCCGGCGCCTCGACGCGCCGGCGAGCCGTCGCTCGACTCCGGCTTCATCCGGGGCACGGGGATGGCGGTTCCGAATAGGATCGTCACGAACGCGGATCTGGAGAAGATCGTCCATACCACCGACGAGTGGATTCGCACCCGGTCGGGGATCCGCGAGCGTCGCATGTGCGAAGAGGGGCAGAACACGGCCGATCTCGCAGCACAGGCCTGCCGCAATGCGCTGGAGGCGGCGGGCATGGATCCGCTGGACGTCGACGTGATCGTGCTCTCCACGGCGACCCCCGATCACCTGCTGCCGTCGACGGCCTGCGAGACACAGGCCCGCATCGGAGCGCATCGGGCGGCTGCGTTCGACATCAGTGCGGCTTGTGCGGGCTGGCTTTACGGCTTGACCATCGCCAACGGGCTCATCCGATCGGGAGCGCATCAGCACGCCCTGGTCGTGGGGGCCGAGAAGATGTCGGCGATCATCGATTACGGCGACCGCGCGACCTGCGTCCTCTTTGGCGACGGCGCGGGGGCGGTCGTGGTGGGCCCGGAGGGGCACGGGCTGCTGGCGAGCCACATCCAGACCGATGGCCGTTTCGCGCAGCTCCTCTGGCGTCCGGCGGGCGGCGCGGCGATGCCATCGACCCCCGACACCCAGGCTCAACGACTCGAGTACGTCAAGCAGGAGGGTCGCGAGGTGTTCAAGCGCGCGGTCCTGGCGATGGAGGAGTCGAGTCACGCCGTGATGGCGCGGGCCGGCCTCGGGATGGCCGATATCGACCTCGTGGTTCCGCATCAAGCCAACATCCGGATCATCGAGGCGCTGGCCAAGCGGCTCGACGTGCCGATGGAACGGGTCTATGTCAACATCGATCGCTACGGCAACACCAGCTCGGCATCGATCCCGATCGCGCTCGACGAGGTCGTCCGCCAGAACCGGGTCAGCCGCGGGGACACGATCCTGATGACCGCATTCGGAGGGGGGCTTGCATGGGGATCGGTCCTCCTCCGGATGTAGCCCGGTGCCCGATCGACGGCGGATCCCGCGGACGCTCGTGAGCGGTTGAGCGTCGCCTTCCAGTTTCCTGGGCAGGGGAGCCAGGCGGTCGGCATGGGGGCGTCCCTGGCGGACACCTATCCGGAGGCGCGGGCGGTCTTCCGACTCGCCGACGAGGTCCTCGGATTCCCCCTGTCGACGGTGTGCTGGGAAGGTCCGGAGGACAGGCTCCGGGCGACCGAGAACGCGCAGCCCGCCCTGCTCACCCACTCGACCGCCGTCGTGCGCGTGCTGGCGGGTCGTGGCCTCGTGCCGGAATGGACAGCCGGCCACAGCCTGGGCGAGTTCACCTCCCACGTGACCGCCGGGAGCCTCTCGTTCGAGGACGCCCTGCGCCTGGTGCGGGTCCGCGGCGAGGCGATGGCCGATGCCGGTCGCGCGAGCCCGGGCACGATGGCAGCGGTCCTGGGTCTCGAAGCCGAGGCGGTGGAGGACCTCTGCCGGGCCGTCCGGACGGAGGGAGAGGTCCTCGGGCCGGCGAACTACAACGCACCCGGTCAGGTCGTCGTCTCCGGCACCCGGGAAGCCGTGCTGAGGGTCGTCGAAACGGCCCGGGACCATGGCGCGCGGAAGGCCGTCGAGATTCCCGTGTCCGCTGCCTTTCACTCGCCGCTGATGTCGGTCGCCGCCGAGCGGCTCTCGGAAGCGCTGAACGGGGTTGAGATCGGACCCGCCCGGATCCCGGTCGTGGCCAACGTCGACGCGCGCCCGGTGACGGAGCCGGCCGAGATCCGAAATCGTCTCCTCGAGCAGCTCACCGCGCCCGTCCGCTGGGTCGAGTGCGTCCTCTGTCTGCGCTCGCTCGGGGCGAAGCGGTTCCTCGAGCTCGGGCCCGGAACGGTTCTGACCGGGCTTCTCAAGCGCATCGATCGTGATCTCGAAGGCCGGGCCATCGGCGAACCCGAGGCCATCGAGGATCTGGCGGCCGCGTGAGCGCTGCCCGGCTCGACCTCGGTGGAAGGACGGCGCTGGTCACCGGCGGGAACCGGGGGATCGGCCGCGCCGTCGCCGGATCGCTGGCCGAAGCGGGGGCTGACGTGGCGGTCTTCGCCCGCAGCGCCGACTCGGTGGGGCGGACCGCGGAGGAGCTCGCCACCACCGGCGTCCGGACGCTGGGTCTCGTGGGCGACGTGGGAAACCCGGCCGACGTGGAGCGCGCCTGGGCCGAGGCCCAGGAAGCCTTCGGGGCGATCGACATCCTGATCAACAACGCCGGCATCACCCGCGACAACCTGCTGCTGCGGATGAAGCCGGCGGAGTGGGAAGAGGTTCTGCGGGTCAACCTGAACGGGGCCTTCCATTGCTGCCGGCTGGCCGTGAAGACGATGATCCGGAAGCGCTGGGGAAGGATCGTCAACATGGCGTCGGTGGTGGGCCTCACGGGAAACCCCGGCCAGGCCAACTATGCCGCCTCCAAGGCCGGCCTCATCGGTTTCTCCAAGTCCCTGGCCGCCGAGATCGCCTCACGGGGGGTGACGGTCAACGTGATCGCGCCGGGCTTCATCGATACCGATATGACGGCCGCGCTCGACGATGCCACCCGTGCGGGATACGTGGCGCGGATTCCCGCCGGGCGGCTGGGTTCCGCAGAGGACGTGGCGAACCTGGTCCTGTTTCTCGCCTCCCCGCTCAGCGACTATATTACCGGCCAGGTGATCTGCGTAGACGGCGGCCTGACTCGATGACCGCCCCTTTCTTCGTTACACTGCAATCCTCGTACGAACCCGAAATGGGAGGATGCGATGTCCGTCGATGAGCGCGTCAAGGAAATCATCGTCGAAAATCTGGGTGTGGACGGCGAGAAGGTGACCTCGGAAGCCTCTTTCGTGGAGGACCTGGGCGCCGACTCTCTGGATACGGTCGAGCTCGTGATGGCGTTCGAGGAGGAATTCGATATCGAGATTCCGGACGAGGACGCCGAACGCCTCACGACGGTTGGCGAGGCCGTCACTTACCTGAAGAACAAGACCTCGGAGTGACGGGGCGCGGGCCTTGTCCGGAGCCGACGCGATAGCGATGGGACGACGCGTCGTGGTGACCGGGATGGGCCTGATCAGCGCCCTCGGCAACAATCTTCGTTCCTCCTGGGAGGCCTTGCTGGCCGGAACGCCCGGTGTGAGCCGGATCTCCCGGTTCGACGCGAACGACTTCGCCACCCGGATCGCCGCCGAGGTCAAGAACTTCGATCCCTACGCCTGGATCGAGAAGAAGGAGACGCGGCGGCAGGACCTGTTCACCCAGTACGCCATGGCCACCTCCGTCATGGCGATGGAAGACAGCGGGATCGATATGAACGCCGAAGACGCGAACCGCGTCGGGGTGATCATCGGTTCCGGCATCGGGGGAATCGCGACTCACGAGGAGCAGAATCGCCGCTACCTCGAGGGCGGACCCTCGCGCATCAGCCCCTTCTACATCCCGATGATGATCCCCGACATGGCGAGCGGAGTGGTCTCGATGCGCTTCGGTGCCAAGGGACCGAACTACTGCACGGTGAGCGCCTGCGCTTCGAGCGCCCATGCCATCGGCGACGCCTTCAGGCTGATCAAGCACGGCGATGCGGACGTGATGATCGCGGGTGGCACGGAGGCGGCCGTGACCGAGATGTCCATCGGCGGATTCGCGGCCATGAAGGCGATGTCCACCCGCAACGACGAGCCGGAGAAGGCGAGCCGTCCGTTCGACGCCGATCGCGACGGCTTCGTTCTCGGTGAGGGCGCCGGCATGGTGATCCTCGAGGAGCTGGAAAGAGCCCGCGACCGAAAGGCCACGATCCACGCCGAGGTCGTCGGAATCGGGATGACCGCCGACGCCCATCACATCACCGCTCCTTCGCCGAACGGGGAAGGCGCCGCGCGGGCCATGCAGCGCGCGCTGGACGAGGCCGGGCTGGATCCGACCGAGGTCGATTACATCAACGCCCACGGCACGTCGACGCCCCTCAACGA